>PBFJ01000023.1 GCA_002718715.1 bacterium | reverse complement strand
ATAATATTTCAAAATAATAACACCAATTTTTTACATTTATTACTATTATTATTTATTATTATTGCTTGCACAGCAATAATAAATTTCATAAATTTCATGGATGGCATTGATGGTTTAGTCGCTAGTTGTATGTTGATTATATTAGCAACTGCTTCATCAAGCTATAATCCTAGCTTATTAACCTTAGTAGGATCACTGATAGGTTTTTTATTCTTGAATTGGAGTCCATCAAAAGTCTTTATGGGTGATGTAGGTAGTCTCTTTTTAGGTTCAATTCTTTCTGGAATAATACTTAGTTCATCGAATTTATCAGAGGGATTCGGGATATTACTTGTTTCCACCCCCCTTCTTTTTGACCCGTTTATAACTTTGATAAAAAGATTCTTATCAGGTCAGAAAATTTTTCAAGCACATCGTTTACATCTTTATCAAAGATTACACCAATCTGGTTGGTCCCATGGAAAGGTCTCATCCATTTTTTCTATTTCCACTGCATTTTTAGCAATCTCATATATTTTTTATGGTTTACCATTATTATTTGTAAGCACTTCAATTTATATAATATTTTATATTTGGCTTGATATCGAATTTGCTATTCCTTTCTCAATAGCTTCCAAAAAATAGATTAGTTATAACTCTAAGTTAAAATAAACCCAATAAAGTAAAGATTTGAAAATTGAAAAACACAATTTTTAAAAAAGCACTTTCTATAAAACCTATATGGCGACGCTTCGTTCTGATGGGTATGGATATTTTTGTGTTAATCTTTTCAGTTATTTTAAGCTTTTGGTTTCGATCATCTAATCCGTTAATTACTGAACTTAACAGTTCAATCTGGTTGATCCCAGCAATAATAATTATTGGTATACCTCTTTATATATTTACAGGGAATTACATTGGTTTGTCTCGTTATTTAAATAGTAAATCATTATATTTACTCGCAGCAAGAAATTTATCAGTAATTATTTTATTAGCTATTACTGGAGGAATTCTTAATTTATCAACTCCTCCTATAAAAGCTTGGATTTTAATATGGTTAATTCTTACATGTTTCTCAGGTACATTACGCTTTTGTTTAAGGGACTTACTATTAAAAATAATGCCAAAAAAGAGAATAAATGGTTTGACTAATGCTGTAATTTATGGAGCTGGAAACACAGGTGCTGAATTAGCAAACTCATTAATCAGAGAAAGTGAATACAACGTTATTGCATTTTTAGATGATGATATAAATCTAATTGGCAGATCAATTAGAGGAATACCTATTAAAAACCCAGAAGATTTATCTAACTTTATAGATAAAGTTGATCAAGTACTACTTGCTATACCATCTTTAACTAGAAGAAGGAGAAGTAAAATAGTTGATTCACTAAAATTACAAGGGACCACTGTACTTCAAGTACCTTCAATTCAGGATATAACTTCAGGTAATACTCAGATCGATACTTTAAAGCCAATTTTAATAGAAGATCTTTTAGGTAGAGATGTAATCAATCCAGAAAGAGATTTTATAAGCAAAAGTATTAGAGGAGCAACAATATGTGTGACTGGAGCAGGGGGATCAGTGGGTTCAGAGCTATGCAGACAAATTATTCAATATAAGCCTAATAAACTAATTCTGATAGATAAAAATGAGCTAAATTTATATAATATTAATGAAGATCTAAATGAATACTTAATTGATGATATTGAGGTTAATTTTTTATTAGGCAGTGTACAAGATTACAACTTTATATCTAATATTATGAAAAAAAACTCAGTCGAAATAATTTTTCATGCAGCAGCATATAAACACGTTCCTATAGTTGAAAATAATCCATTGACTGGCTTAGCAAATAATGTTTTATCAAGCAAATATATATGTCAGGTTGCAAAAGAGAATAGTGTCAAAAAAGTAATATTAATTTCAACTGATAAAGCAGTTAGGCCAACTAATATAATGGGTGCTTCTAAAAGACTCGCTGAACTGATTTTTCAGGCCTATGCGCAAGAAATTAACAGTGATAATACAAAATCAAACAGGCCAAATACCTTCTATTCAATGGTACGTTTTGGGAACGTATTAGACTCCTCAGGTTCAGTAGTTCCTCTTTTCAAGAAGCAAATAGCTAAGGGTGGGCCAATTACTCTCACTCACAAGGATATTATTAGATATTTCATGACTATTCCTGAAGCAGCAGAACTAGTACTTCAATCAATTTTATTTGCAGATGGAGGAGATGTTTTTTTATTAGACATGGGAGAACCCATTCGAATCCAGGACTTGGCCAAAAGAATGATAGATATCAGTGGAGCAACTCTACGTGATGAGAAAAACCCCGATGGTGATATAGAAATTATTTATACAGGGTTAAGACCAGGGGAAAAATTATATGAGGAACTATTAATAGACAAGAATGCAAAAAAAACTCCTCATCCTCTTATTTTCAAGGCCAACGAATCCTTCATCAAACCGGAGATATTATGGCCTAATATTGATAAATTAGAAATTGCCATAACAAATCAAGATAAAGATAAAGCCCTAGAAATTCTTGCTGACTTAGTACCTGAATGGAAAGACAGTAGTAAAATTAAAAGCCAATAAGTAATTAGGATGAAATTATTTATTTTAGAATTTCAAACCATTCTTTTATTATATTTTTTTGACTATAAGGATGAACTTCGATTGGTAAGCAATTAAATTGATCTTTTTCATCGTCCATACTTTCTTTTATTAATGATTGATCATTTAGTATATTTTTTAATGAAGTTGTAAAACTTTCAATTTTCAATATTTTTATTCTCGAAGATAACCAATCATCATACACAGTATTAATTCTATTAGAAACTATAGCTTTTTTACCAAGTAAAATTGATTCAAGAAATGATAAATTGAAATTATCACTTAAAGATGGAAATATCATTACACCTGGAATAATTTTTAAAAGAGAATGTGCAGAGTCTCTTGGAAGCCACCCATAAAATATAAATTTATGGCCATTTATAGATTTACACTTGTTTTTTATATACGAAAAATATTTATCTTCACAACCCCCAATAATATGTACCACGAGCTTCGCATTATCAGTGGAATAATCTGAATCAATAAATTCAATTAATTTCTCTATACCTTTTTCAATAGAAATCCTTCCAAAGTAAATAATTTCAATTCTAGGATATAATTCCAATTTTTTATATTTATTTAGTTTATTTTCTACGTCATGTTCAATTTGATTAGATAAATTAACTGGCTGTTTTCTAAATACTAGTTTTTTTGGTAAAAAATCTATATATTCAAATAATGAACGAGTACTTAATATATTTGGAATAAAATTAATCTTAAAGCCCTTTAATTCACTAGGTTTACTTAATACGCTCATTGAATACTCATTTTTATTAGAAAAAACAATATTATGATATCTTAAAAAAACTTTTGCATAAAGAAGAGTAAAGTTTTTAACTAAAAAATTAGAAGATACTTGTATACAATTTTCACTTAATGTTCCATGAGGAATTATATAAGATTTAGCTCTGAAAATATTACATAAAAATGTACTTATCAAATAAGGAACATTATGAATTCCATGAATAACAACATGGCTTCGCCTGTTATGTATAATAAAAAGTATTAATCTATAAATAAAATGGATATAACCAAACAAAGAAAATGAAAAAAAAATAATTTTACTATTGGTAAATATAGGAGCATATAGATTATATTTTATATTCCATTCTTTCTTATTTATTCCACCAGAGAAAGAAAGAATTTCCTGAATATAAACTTTATCCAGACCAAGCAGCAATTCGGCTCCGCAATAAGCTGGACCGCCTATGTCAGCTGGCATAAAAGAACTACAGACATGTAAAATCTTATTCATAGAATAAAAACTATCTCAGTGAATTTATAAAATCAGCTATTGTTGAATGCAATCGCTCAAACATTTGATCGGTCAAACCATGATGAACTGGTAAAAGAACTCCTCTTTCCATGACCTCATCAGCATTAGATAAACCTTGATTTGTAACTCTATATTTTATATCCTTGCACATTGGCTGTCTTAAGATATTTCCTGTAAATACAACCCTTGTTTGTATTTGTCTTTCTTCTAGAAATATCTGAAATTGTTTTCTACTAAAAGGAGCATTTTTCTTGATTAATATCGGGAATGCCAACCATGCTGTGTTAGCACCTGGAGTTACTACAGGATTTAAGAAATACTCTGAGAAAGTATTAAAGAATTTGCATTGTCTTTCAAAATTAATCTTTCTAATTCGTATATTTTCTGACAATTTTTTTAATTGTGCCAAACCAAAAGCAGCTCCAAGTTCATTACCTTCCAGGTTATAACCCACTGTCTCAAAGACAAACTTAGCATCATAATCTATACCATCTAAATTTACATTAAATCTATTTTCAATTGATTCACTTTTTTCATCAAATAATGAAGAGCTTCTTCCCCAGGACCTTAGAAGTTTTGCCTTTTCCATTACTTCATCACTATTAATTGCAAGAGCACCTCCATTCCCCGCACAGTTGATTATGTGAGACCCATAGAAACTTGTAATAGACATATCTGTATATTTACCTGATGAAATATTTTCGTCAAAAGTTGCACCTAAAGTATCAGCAGAATCCTCTATTACATTTAATTTATATTTATCAGCAATATTTCTTATAGCTCGCCAATCAGCTAGATTACCCATTAAATTAGGAGCTAAAATAGCAACTGTCTTTTCTGTGATTAATTGTTCTATTTGATTAATATTAATACAATAAGTTAGTGGGTCAACATCAGCAAAAACTGGAACAAGTCTGTTTTTGATTAGACATCCAACAGTCGTTGAAAACGTTAGTGCAGGGGTAATTATTTCAGATCCTTCTTTAAAATTAAAAGACTCAATCCCTATATACAAAGCAGAGGATCCTGAATTCACATATAAGCAATGTTTTTTTTCAAATAATTTAGCAATTTGCTTTTCAAATTCTCTTGCATATTTACCCATTTGAGTCGATTCTGAAAGACATTTTAAAACTGCATCAATCTCTTCTTGTCCATAAACTGTCTTTGCATATGAAATTTGTTGTGTCATCAATCAAAAAATTAGATGTAAAAATTATAGCAAATTAAATAAAAGTCTATCATAGAAATAAATTATTTAGTATCCTATTTCAACATATTTATTAAATAAAAGAAATTAATAATAATTTTTTTTTTATACAATTTAGTTTTTAAAATATTATTTAATAACCAGTAGAAATTCTTAAATATAGTGTTAAATCAGTTTATTTATCTAACCATTGCTGAAGCATTACCTCCATCAACTGTGATCAATCCTCCGGTAGTTTTTTGCATTAAAGCCAAAGATAAAAAAGCCTCCGAAACATCTTTAGCTGTAACTTCTGTCCTTAACAAATTACCAGACATATACTCCTTTTGAGTGATACCTCTCGATTTTGATCTCTCTGCAATCATATCTTGATTCAAAAGACCAGATCTAATCCTATCTGCATTAACGCCATTACTTCTAATTTTCCTAGAACCTTCCTCGATTGCGTATTGTTTCATTAAAGCCAATAATGCTGATTTGGCTATTCCATATGAACCAAAACCCTTCCCTGGATTTAAAGCTTGCTTACTAATATTAAACAAAAGTTGTCCTCCTATGAGTTTATCATCACTGGAGACTTTGAAATCCTGAGCTCTGAATATTTTAACTGAGTTCTGTGCAGCATAATGATGAGAAAAGAAATTTAATTCCATGCTTTTACGTAACATTGAATCTTGCATACTAGAAATTTCTCCCTGCCAAGCAGACCCTGCATTTGATATTAAAATATCAAGCCCACCAAAATTATAAATTATCTCATTAAATGCATTCTCTAATTCTTCGTTAGAAGTAACATCACACTGAATTGCAATAGCATTAGAATTACATTCTTTAATTGTATTTTGGGCAGAATTTTTATCAATATCTATAGCAATAATTTCAGCACCTAAATCAGAAAAATCTTTTGCTATTTGTGATCCAATTGTTCCTCCTGCTCCTGTAATAACAACAACTTGCCCCGACAATCTTGATTGTTTCTTTTTTCCCAACTTCGCTTGTTCAAGACTCCAATATTCTAAATCAAAGGTATCAAAAGAATTCACTGGTTCAAATTTCCCTATTGATTCAGCTGAAAGGAGTGTTTCTATCCATGCTTCTCCTATATCTGCTGTAATTTTTGAAGAAGCTTTTGACTTTCCAACACCAATCAACCCCAAACCTGGTAAAAGTATTAGTCTAGGAAGAGGGTCTAATTGTTTCTTGATATAGCCAACTCGTTTATTGTTTTCATCAAAATAATTCTGATAATCATCAATATATTTATCTAATTTTTTATTAGTTGATGAAATCCACTTTGATATATCCTCTTCAAAAGTCATCTCAGAAGATTGTTGAAAAGAATCAAGCAATAATGGGCATGATTTCATTCTTATAACATGATCAGGAGTAGCAACTCCTCTTGAAATTAATTCTTTTAAGTTATTTTTACTTAGCAACTCAAGAATACTTTTCGTAGAACGAGTTTCTAAAACCCAATTATTTGTTTCCACAAAGTCAAGTGCCTTCCTGCCTAAAACTCCACGAAGATAAGGAAGTAAAAGACAGTTTTTCTTTTGAGATGAGTTTAATTTTTCTTTAACTTTGAGCTGTAAAGTCACACTCCTAGATAAATTTTTATCTGCCTTATTTACTAATGAAATCATCCTTTTATAACTTTCTTTAGCTGTTTCTCCAAAAGTAAATATTCCATGATTTATCAAAATCATGCCTTCAATTGATTTACCATTCAAATTAGCTTGTTTTTCAGCTATTTCATATCCATTTGCAGCAGATAGAGCCAAATCAAACCCTGGCATTATATATGGAATTATTGCTACTCTATCTCCAAAAATTTTCTCGCATAAAGAGAAAGAATTAGGCTGATTTGCAATTGCCAAAATCGCTGCTGAATGAGTATGGTCAATAAATTTATGAGGAATAAATGCATGCAAAAGTGCTTCAACAGATGGATTAGGCGCATTAGGATTTAATAGATTTCGCCTTTGAGCCGCAACCATTTCTTCATCTGAAAGCTTTGTTAATTTTCTTAATTCCATTAGACCCTGCAAATTAACAGCAGGGTGACCTTGAGGTTCTATTGTTTCTAAATCCCATCCAGATCCTTTTATAAATAAAACCGGGATATCATTTCCATATAAATCTTTACTTTTACTCTTTACTGATGTATTACCTCCTCCATGTAAAACAAGTTCAGGGTCTGAACCTAATAATCTAGCTGAATATGTTCGAATTGCTAAATCTTCACTAACATTATTAGATAGATATTTTGTTATTATTTCTTGAGCCTCATTATCAGACCACTTATCTAAACTAGACATTTTTAATTGAATTTAAAGTAGAATTATATTCTACTTTAATAATATAAAATAAATGATTGTTATATTATTAAAAACAATATCAAGTCTAAATAAGTTTTTACCTAATTTTTCTCATACATTTCTCTTAGACTAATTTCATTAGCTTCTGAAATTCCTCTTTCTGTAATTAATCCTGTAACCAACCTTGATGGAGTGACATCAAATCCTGGATTAAAGCATTTTGTATTTTCTGGAACAAGTCTAATAGCATTAATCTTCCCATTAGAGTCAATCCCGTTTATTTCACTTACTTCTTTTTCTGATCTGATTTCAATAGGGATATCACTGATACCATCAGAAATCTCCCAATCTATTGTTGAGAATGGCAGCGCAGCATAAAAAGGAATCTGATTATCTTTAGCTGATAATGCTTTTAAATAAGTTCCAATTTTATTGCACACGTCACCAGTTCTTGTAGTCCTATCACTTCCCACAATAACAAGGTCAACCTCTCCATTTTGCATCAAATATCCACCTGTATTATCAACTATGACTGTATAAGGTACACACTCACTGGCCAATTCAAATGCTGTAAGACTAGCTCCTTGATTTCGTGGACGAGTTTCATCTACCCAAACATGTAAATCTATCCCTGCTCTTTTTGCTTTATAAATAGGTGATAAGGCAGTACCCCAATCAATCGTAGCCAACCATCCAGCATTGCAGTGAGTTAATATATTGACTCTCTGATTATTTTTTCTTTTAGAGATTTCTTCAATAATTTCTAAGCCATAATCTCCAATCAATGAACACATTTTTATATCTTCAACCTTTATATTTTCTGCTTCTTGTAGAGCAACTTCATATCTTTCTTTATTAGGTAAATTATAAATCTTTTTATAAACACGATCAGTAGACCATTTTAAATTAATTGCGGTAGGCCTAGCTATTTGAATAGTTTTAAGGTAATTATTTATAGCTGAATCAGATGAATCTTCAAGAACACCTAAAGCAAAAGCATATGCTCCAGTAACACCAATAAGAGGAGCACCTCTTACAACCATTTTTTTTATTGCCTTAACAGCATCGGAACAACTTTGTAATTTAAGTGTTTCAAACGAATAAGGGAGTTTTGTTTGATCTATTACACCTATAGATTTATTATTTTTTTCTAGCCATATAGTTTCCCAATTCTTATTATTGATATTCATAATAAATATTTAAATTTATATAATACCCCAAGATGAGATTAAACATGCAATTCAATATTGATAGGCCTTCTTAAAAGCTCACTTGTGCCGATACATTAGAATTTAATTTATTTCTACCATTTAAAGACGAAAGTTCAACTATTACAGCTAGACCCGTTATTGATTTTCCATTATTAAAGAGCATCTTCTCAACACAAGCAGCTGTACCTCCTGTAGCCAAAAGGTCATCAATTATACAAAACTTGTTAAAATCATCTATAGATTTTTTTTGTATGCATAAAGTATTTTTTCCATATTCTAGTTCATAAGATTCAGTAATAAGATCTCCAGGCAATTTACCGGGCTTTCTAGCAAGAATTAATGGTTTTTTTGCAATTAAAGCTGCAGCCATACCAAACAAGAATCCTCTTGCATCAATTCCCACAATTGCATCTGAATTCTTAACCATTTCCAGATTAGCCATTTCTTTTGTTAACTCTTCCAAAAGATCAGGTCTAGCTAATACTGGTAAAACGTCACGAAATAATATTCCTTCTTTCGGAAAGTCTTGGTAACTATCAAAACACTTAATTAATTTGTTTTTTAGCATTTTTTCTATAACATTTATTATAATATTACAGTAAAATTGATGAAAAATTTTAATGAATGTCCCAATAGAAACAGATCTTGGAAAAGCACGAATTGGTGTAATTGGAGGCAGCGGTCTCTACAAAATGCAAGAACTTAATAATATTAATGAATTAAATATTGAAACGCCTTACGGAAAAACATCTGACAAGTTATTTTTAGGTGAAATTTCAGGGTTTGAAGTTGTATTTCTTGCAAGACATTCAAGGAATCATAGTCTCAGCCCTTCTGAGGTTCCATATCAGGCAAATATATGGGCAATGAAATCACTCGGGGTTAGATGGATTATTTCAGCTTCAGCAGTTGGATCGTTACAAGAGGATTTACATCCATTGGACATTTTGATTCCTGATCAATTTATCGATAGAACAAAAAGCAGGCCAAGTACATTTTTTGGAAATGGAGTGGTTGCCCATGTTTCTATGGCAGAACCTTTTTGCTCGAATCTGAGCTCAATATTGAATAGGACATCTCTACCTCTAATGCCAAATGATAGAAAAATCAAGTTAGGTGGAACCTATTTATGCATGGAAGGACCAGCATTCTCAACAAGAGCAGAATCAGAACTATATAGAAAACTAGGGTGCTCAGTTATTGGGATGACAAATCACACAGAGGCACGTTTAGCAAAAGAGGCTGAAATTGCTTACGCATCACTTGCAATGATTACGGACTATGATTGTTGGCATGTTGAACACGAGAATGTAACCGTTGAAATGATATTGGATAATTTAAATTCAAATGCAGAATTAGCTGAAAAAATAATTTATGAATCAATAATAGAAATAGGGAATACACAACCTTCAAGCAAATCTCATAAAGCACTTAAAGATGCCTTAATAACTAATAGAGATAATGTTTCAGAAAAGACTTTGCAAAAAGTTCAGCTTCTAACTGAAAAATATTGGGATAAATAAATTCATGGAATGTCTTTGACTTTATTATATAGAAATGGTTCAAGACAAAGTATAAGAGAAATCATACAAAGATAATTTTCGAAAATATTAGTGGTAATAAAAGCAGGTAAAAGAGAAAGAGCAGTTGGTAATATATAATTATTATTTACTTTATTAGTTAGATAATTCCACCTAGAAGTATATATTTTAAGAAAGAAAGTAAGAAAAATTAAAGATATAACAAAAAATATAATTAATCCATATTGAGCATAAAGAGAAGTCAAAGATGAATCACTAATATTTACAAGTATAGAAGAACCATAAGATTGGAAATAATTTGTATACGTACCAAAATTATTTAAATTAGGTAACAATGTATTAGAGGATTCAGGTAGATCATAAAATATATTAAATCTACCAATTAATGAAGTTAATATATCTGATCTTCCTGAAAAATAAGGTAAGGCAAAATACACGGAAAATAGAATAGGTATTATTATAATTAATAAATTAATAATTGGATAATAAACAAATATTCTAAATTGTTTTATATTTGGAAGTTTATTGTATAGCAGATCTGCTCTAGATAGATGCAAGTATATAATAAATCCAATAATTGCTGTACCAGATGCCGCAGAAAGTATAGATATAAAAGTTGGAAATACATACAATAATGTAAATCTTAATCGCCCATTATCAGAAATAATATTATTGGTCTTTATAGTGATATGACTAAATAGACATAACATTGAAAGTGAAGCAATTGCAGTAGAGGATGGCAAAGAGAAGAAGCCTAATGTTCGAATCCAAAAGGTCTGACCAAAAACATTAAAAGGTAATGAAAATTTACTACTAAAAAAGGTCTGAAAAATCTGTATCAATATATTTGAATAGAAAAAGATCTTAAAGATGTTTAAAAAAAAGGTGTTATAAAAAGATTCTATTTTTAAAAGACTAGGTTTAATAGACACAATTAGAAGTGAACTTAAAGATATAAGGAATAAAAAACCGCCTATAAATTGATTTGGACAGCAACTAATTAGTAAGGTGTAAGAAATAAGAGCAGAACCTGCTGCGCAGAACAAATATATCCAGGATATATATGGTAATTTCCCTTTATATACATAAAAATAAATAATAGAAAAAAAGGGTAATATTCTAAATGCCTTAAAAATCAAGCTAAGGCTAGTAACTTCTATATAATCTTCATTTACAAAAGAAATTATTTGAGATATCCAACAAATAATTAACCCAATCCTAAGAAGATAATTTAAGCTCAAGGAAGCCATGGCATTGACCTCTTTGATTTAATAACATCAAATAGTCTATTTTTATAAATATAATAAGAAAGTCGATAAATCCTAGCAAAGAAATTTAGGATATGTATTAAAAACATATTGGATTTGAATAACTGCTTTTGCTCTTTTCTAGCAATATTACTATAGTTAACGGTTTTAGACATTTCATGTATTCTAAAAGAAGAAAAGCTGTAATCCTGATAAATAAAATCAACATTTAATTCCGCTAATTTCTTGAAAAGGTCGTTATCCATACAATGAAATAAATCAGGATTAATTCCCGTAGTTAATCTATAAGCATCGCTTGTAAACAAAAAAGAAGGCTGATAAAAACCAAAAACACCATTACAAACAGATTTATTTCCAATTAGAATTGGAAGCGGGGTTAAATATTTGGTAAATATATATTTTCCTTTATCATTGATTACATCTAAATTACCATAATATGCTGACATTCTTGAATTTGATTGATATAGTCGACTGATTCTAGAAAAAGTGTTCTCATTAAAAATATCATCTGAGTTTAGCCAGCAAAAAATATCTCCAGTTGCAATATCAAAGCCTTTCTTTAGCGCATCTGCCTGTCCAGAATCCTTGCCAATAGACAAATATGAGATACTCGATCTATATTTCGCTAAAATCTCATGTGTTTCATCAGTTGACCCTCCGTCAAAAATAATTAGCTCTAGATTCGGATATTCTTGGTTCAATATTGATAAAATAGTTTCTTCTATATATTTCCCTTGATTATAAGAAGGTACTACTACTGATATCTTAGGATATATCAAAGATTTTCATTAACAGGTTTTAAATATTTTACCTGAGTAGGGAATAAAACATTATCAATATTTAAAAATAATAATAATATCGAAAATTCAACAGATTTATTTGTATAGTTTCTTGGTCAATTAATAACTCCACTAATACTATTAAATAGTCCTCATAATCGTAGGATTTTAATCCTTGAAGGTGTTTCTAAAATTATAAATCAGTCAAATTCAATATTTTTGACCAAACCAATTGATGAAGCAGGGTTACATAAATCTGATATTTAAATAGAAAGATAAGAAAAATATGATCAAAGTTAAAATGTATCTTACAATTTACAATTTACAATTTAAAATTTAAAATTTACTCAAGAATTATATGACGTGGAGATTGATCTGACTTTATCTCCTTTGTAAGAATACGCACATCTACTATTAATCTATAAATCAGATTATGACTAACATTAAATGCCAATCCAAACTTTCCATCCAAAAAACCCAAACAAATAATATATTTATAAAAAAACAAAATAAAGCACCTTATAAATAAAGGTGAAAGATAGTAAAGGCGTTGAGAAGAGAAAGAATCGTAACTTAAAATAGATCCTGAGGCTAAAGATTGACGCGCCTGGTTGATTGAATACATCGAGTGTTTCTCTATCCAATGCCTATAAGAAATTAACGGTTTATCAACAATAACTGATTTGCTTATATAAATCATATCTTTTCTGCAATCAATTACTTCATCAAGATTTGAGATTTTATAAAACGCTGAACCCGATCTAAATATTCTTAACTGAATTGACTTGGTTCCACCATGATTCAAAGTGTGACCCATAAAGCTTAATCTCCGATGTATTCCAATAACGCTTATTTCATCCGAAATAATCCGTAGATTTATATCATTAATTAATGCCTTTATAGATTCAGTTATCAGTTCATCTGCGTGAAGTATAAATACCCAATCAAACTTTTCATAAAGAATTGACAAACCATGATTGCATTTTTCGGCAAATGAACTGTAATTATTAGATTGTAAAAAACTTACATTATACTTTTTGGCTATTTCTATGGTTCTATCTGTGGAATCGGTATCATGAATAAAAACGTTATTAAGTCCAATGAGCTGTGAAAGACATCTCTCGATATGGATTTCTTCATTAAATGTTGGGACAAGGATTGCTAGGCTTTGCGTCATTATTTGCATTTTTTTTAATTATAGCTTTTGATCATGATTAAAGATTAATTTAAAATTAAAAGAATAAATAGTAGATTAAATATATTTAATCTACTACTATAAATCGAATAAAAGTAGTGCTTGAGTTGAATTCATAGTACAAACATAATATTATAATTGAATAGTTTTAAAAAATAAACGATGACTAGAGCTTTCTCTTTTC
Source organism: bacterium (assembly GCA_002718715.1). Classification (GTDB taxonomy): domain Bacteria; phylum Patescibacteriota; class Gracilibacteria; order UBA1369. The sequence goes on along the minus strand of PBFJ01000023.1, from coordinate 8,208 downwards.
TGCCTTTTTCTCAACCTATATAATAATCTTATTCCTTGCTTAGGTAAAAGTAAGAGTATCATGGAAAGAAGTCCCAGTTTTATATTTAACTTTATAATCGAATAATAAATTCCCTTTAGACCATAAAAGATAATATCTTTCCTATAAAATGACCAGTATATTAGTCGTCCCTTATGCTGGATCATCCATCTGACAATATCTATGCAAATATCTTCTTCAGTAGGAGGTTCAACTCCTGCATATATCATTTGACAGTTAATAAGATCTCTAGTGCTATTCAAGTAATAATCTAAGGTTATATTCCTTTGCTCTAATCCATTAATCTCACTTGAAACTGATTCATAGAAAATAGTTGGTTTAGAGTTAATCCAAATATTAGATGATTTTGAAAGTGATTTTAAAAAGATAATCGCATGAAGCCAGGCATTGGATAGTTCTCTATTATTTAATTGTATAGGAACATTCTTAAATATCAAACTAGATATCAAAGCAAAAGGTGCCTTATTCTTTCTAAATAAACCCTCAAGAGTAATAGATTTTAGATCATCTCCCAACACTCTATTACTATTAAAAGTTTTATCACAGCAATAACTGAAACCAGGTAAATAAGCTTGGTAATCAATCTTACTATATATGACATTATCTAAAACATAGAAGATCTGGTTAAGATCATAATTATCATCGTCACCCCAAAACCAGATATATTTATTGTTAGCCAGATCTAGTAATTTTTTTATATTACCATGATATAATAAGTTGTATTCATTGACCCTATAATTGACATTAACTGGAAGTTTTAGAAGCTCATCTAACGGGTAAACAATATTTTCAAGACCGGTGTTATCCCTTATAAAAAATTCAATGTGATTCTTGTATCTAGTAGCTACAGGTATAATAATTTCTTTAGTTAGTTTTAGAAGTATATTGCTCCTATTGAAGGTCGGAATCAATATTGAGACAGAACTATCTCTATTCTGCATTAGTACTTGTTCCAATATAATTTTTTAGTTTTTATATAAAAATAATTTTAACATATTTTGTACAAATAACTTCCATTTTTTCATAATGCCATACCATTGTATCTATTTTTTATTTATTTTTTACTAAACAATTAGTATTGGACTATATTAAATTACAAAATTCGTCATCACTAGTCATTCATAACAAAATGAAATGCGCATTTATTTTTATATAATAATAGACTGACTACAATTTTATCTAATTAAAAACTAATCTCAATTATAATTCAACAATAGTATTGATGATCTCATCAATACTATTGTTTGTAATTGAATTTATTATTTTAAATTTATTTTGGTCATATTTAGTAAAATCTGTTTTATCCCAACCAGCTCCTATAAATGATATATTATTCTTATTAGCTGCAATATAATCAGCGTATTTATCTCCAATATATAAGCTCTTACTAGCTTGTATTCTCTCTTGAGTAAGCAATAGAAGAAGCATTTCTTGTTTCTCACTTTTATTTAATGGATAACTATCAATACAATAAATTTTTTCAAAATATTTCTCCCAATTCAAATATTTCTTAATTTTAATAGTCGGTAATTGCCGTTTATTTGTACCTAGAAATATCTTTATATCATTTCTAAATATATTTATTAGTAATTCATCAATTTTTGGATATAAATCAAACTGCAAACATCCATCCCCATCATAACTATCTTTAAAATATTGCTTTATCTCATTTATTTCATTATGATCAAGTGATTTATTACACATTTTTATCATATCTGTAAGTGGAGGACCTATAAAGATTTCAGATTCCGATATCAACAACTTCTTGTTTGCTTTATGAAAGGCCTTTATTAAAGATTTTTTTACGCCGATTTCTGAGTTTATTAGAGTTCCATCAAGATCTAAAATCAGATTCTTTCTTTTATTCATCTTATATCAGCCTCAATTGATCAGCCAACTCATTTACTCCATCTTCAAGTGTTTTCCGGTTATTTAAACCAATTTCATATGCCAAGTCTAAGCAAGGTAAATATTTAAATCTACGCTGATTGTCAATAGGTGGATTCTCATTTTTCACTATAATTTTGTTACTTGAATTTAATAAAATTTTTATTTTTTCTGCTAACTCCTTAATTGTAATAGCTTCATCAGAACCTACATTCAAAATATCTGGTGCATTTTTTTTATGAACTAAATATGATATCCAGTCAACTGCATCACTCACATTTTGATAGGATCTAATATCTTTACCATCTCCACGTATTATAATATCTTTCCCCTGAACTGCATCTTGAACAAAGTTACCAATAGCATAATGTATATGCGTTGGAAGAAATCTACTAATAAAAGTAAAACATCTAGCTATTTTAAACTCTGTATTGAACTCTTTGCAAATTGTATTCAAATAATACTCTGACATCATCTTTCCTAATGCAAGTGAACTTTTGACATCTAAATGATTGATTCTACCTATACTACCTTCCTTGAATTCCTCTAAATCACCATACACAACTCCTGAACTTGTGAAAATTACACGTTTTACATTCCCATTTTTTATAATCTCACCAATTGCCTCAACTGAGTTCTTTAATAATAAATACTTAGTAATTTGAGGAACATTTAGGAATGTATCTTCAGCTGTGGTATTTGCCATATGTAATATATAAGTAGGATCTATTTTTGAATTAAATTTACTCTCCTTAAGAAAATCAATAGTAACAATTTGAATATATTTTCTTTCTAATTGTGGTATGGATTTAATTGCTCTATTTTTATCACGCGTAATGATATAAATATATGTTTTTATTTTCTTTATATCAATATAATTTATCAATTCAGGTAATAGATCCTTTGCAAATAATCCTGTACCACCTAAAATAAGTATCTTATTACCATCAAGACATTCTGATAATGTTTCAATATTGTCTTTCATCATTTTCTGTATAATCGAGATTTAAATTACCTAAATTAATTTTATCATTCATTCTATTATCAATTTTCAACTTCATTATTTCAATATATCTTCTATGTTGTTTTATTAAATTATCTGGAATTGTCTTATGCCATTTTTTTGTTCCACTTGAATAATCATTAATTGTGTCGTCCTGATTAAGAACAAATTCATTACTTATTAATTCCTTTACTGCTTTTGCAGAGTATAAAAATGATATAAAGTGACCTCTGACATCTCTTGAAGGATTCATTATTTGATTAATACATTCTAATTGAAAGTTATTCAAGGAGTCAGTATTAAGTTCTAAGATTGCCACTTTTCGAAGTCTTGTAATGACATTTTCTTTGAATCTAATTATTCCACCTGGTATATGCCATCCGGGTCCATAATATTTATCATTTCTCCAAGACAACATTATGCCATGTATAGGATCATGAACTAGTAAATCTACATTAATCATTGGCGTAATACTACTTACATATTCAAACAAATGAGTAGGTAAACCATCTTTTTGCGAATTCATATCAAACTTCCTCTAAAATCAAACCATTTAATGTATATATACGTTGTATCCCTAAATTATAGGATTTTACTATTTTCTTAACTTCATTGTTATATCCTGCGCAGGCAATTATCAAAACATCTGGAATATTTACTTTTAGGTCGCTGGGAGCTTTAATTTGAAGTCCAGAACCTGGTGCATATAAGCCTTGTTTTGCTGGTGAGCTATCCACAATATAATTAACTACACTTTTTAATATTGTCGTAGAAATAGTAAAGAGTGCCTGATGTCCTGCTCCCCAAACTACGATGTTTGAGTAATCTTTTAATTTATGATCAAATAGAGAATTTAATTTCTCTTTAAAATCCTCATATCTTTGAAACATATTATCAAGTGGATTTTCAGTTCTCTTCCTACATATAAGAGTAATAATATAATCGCTCCAACTTGTAGATGAATTTACAACTTCTAAACCTGCCCTAGATACCATCTCAATAGATGTATTTGTAGTAAAATAAGAGATATGATCTGGGATAACCTCATTTAATAAACCATTCCTAAATATCATTTCACTATTAGGAACTTCTATAAGTATGATTCCGTTTTCTGAGAGTAATTCAGCAAATAGTAAAAGTGTATGAATTGGATCAGGCAAATGCTCTAAATAACTAAAACAACATATAAGATCGAAGCATGAGTAACTAACTAATTTAGATTTAAAGTCCTTTTCATCTGGATGAGTATCTACACAATTAACACCTTTTTCAATAGTTAATTTTCTGCCCTGTTCTCCTTTTTCAGTAGCAACAACATTGCCAAAAGTTTCTAACAAAATCTTTGCATAATCACCACTTGCAGAACCCACTTCAAGAACATTTACTTTTTCTCTTTGATTTAGAAAATTAGAGCGTAAATTAACAAATTGATCTCTTCTATAGGTATTCATTTCTGATGATATCCCTACAGATCTTATTACATTTTTGTAATAACTAACTGGTTGACTATCAAGCTGTATATGTCCACACCTACTGCATTGAAATATTTTTCCATTTTGTCTTTTTAAGGATTTTTCTTTTGTATCTTCAAATCCCTGTGCAGATGGAGGCATATTTTCAATTTCAATAAAAACAGATTTATTTAATAGGCCATTGCAGATGATACATTTTCTGTGATTAATATTTACCATGATGTTATTGAATGTTCTTGTAATAATTGCTGTATAGATTTATATATCTCAGCAGGTAATTTACCCTTCTCGATAGAATGTATTGCATAGTCTAATTGATCTCGATTCTTTACACCGATTACAATTTCACTAACCGCAGGATTATTAAGTAAAAAGCGATATGAAAGTTCAATTATGTTTATTTTAAATTCAGAACATAGTTGATCCAATTCAGAAATCATAAAGCAACTTCTAGGTGTTAAATATCTATCAAAATAATTTGGATAAAGTTTTCTTCTTGAATCTCTAGGTAAAGCATTATTTTGATATTTACCAGTTAGTACACCAAAAGCAAGAGGAGAGTGTGCCTGAATTTTTATACCAGTTGACAAACAGAACTCGGTTATATTGATATCTAATGTTGGATTAAGAATATTATAAGAATTTTGAAGATATAAGTCTATATCCCTACTTTCTTTCGTAGCTGATTTAAGCGAATAAAGAGCAATAGAAGTTTCATTTGAGACACCAATACTTCTACATAATCCTTCTTTTTTTAACATCATTAGGTTACTATATGTTTCTTCGAGCTCATAACAAATTGAAGTCTCATTACCCGAGCTCTCATAAAAAGACTTGCCAAAGTTATTAGTTGCTCTCGATGGCCAATGAATATAATAGATATCAATAATAGGAATATTCAATCTTTTTAATGAACTAGTTATTGAATCTTTAAGTTCTTGATAACTAATAATATTAGATTTATTTTTTCTTAGGTAAGTAAGTCTTTTCGAGTAATTTGGGAATTTGGTAGAGATTCTAATTTTACTTTGATCATTAACTGTATGTTTTTTTACCCAATCTCCTAAAAGCTTCTCGGTTAAACAAAAATGATCCTGTGAACCTGGTACAGGATACATTTGAGCTGTATCTAATTTGTAATAACCTTTTTCTATATATTGATCTAATAATTTATGACTACTTTCATAAGAAAGTTCAGATCCCATTTGCATGGTTCCATAGCTTACTTTCATTTTTTCTAGTAACTAGTAAATAAAGTTAAGCCTCCAGCCCATTGCTCAGAAAGCTGCTTATCTGTTTTAGTTAACATTTGAGATAAGCACCAAAATTCCAAATGCAAACCATAGGATTTAAAGCAGCATATTAATCTAGGATCAATATGTTTTACTCCACTTAAGCACAAAATAGGGGAGTAATGGTCTTCATTAATTATCAAATTAGGAGAGGCAATCAAAGCATTTCCAATTTCTAAAGGACCAGAAAGACACATATTATTATTACCTTTAAAATCTTCCATTTGTTCTATCTGTGAGTCAATTGAGTACTCCTGCAAGGCTTGAGGATAATAATAACCACATATATTTGAACTTCTTAGAGTTTCTATGAACTCTGAGTAACCTGTATTAGGCGTTGGGGATAATTTACCTTTTAAAAAAGTTTTATCTTGTATTACTGCCTTAAAGTGATGCTCGGGATGACAATCATGAAAAGATTTAGCCAATACTTTTAAAAGTATGCTCTCGATATATTCTCCAATATCATTTATTACTAATTTATTTAATGCAAAAGCAATTCTTGGCCCTTTGTTTAAGTTTTTAATCTTATTATCTGAATTAATATTATTACTTAGTTCTACAAGAGCTTTTTTTGCATCTTCAGGCCTTTTTAAATCTGAATATTTTACAAGTGAATTTAAAATAACTCCCTCATCATTAGAAAAATCACCAAGTTTATAAAACCATTTTGGGTTATCACTAAAAGTTCTATGAAAACTTTTAGGAATTTTCCACCCTTTACCGTCAAAAAGAAGAGTACTGGATTGAGACATATTAATATTTAATGCTTATTAAAAGTAATTTTTATCATATTAAACGCTTCCATTCAATGCAAAACCTTTTTCATAAGGAACTGGTAAATAAGGTGTTTCTCTTAAATGCTCTTGAACGGAATCATTATGAAATTTGATAAAATCAAAATTTTCACCAATAATACATTCGTCTCTATAAGGGCCAAGCCATTTATTTTTCATTCCTCTATCTAAAATCACTTTAAGAGGTTCTTTTGTAACGTTCCCTATTGAAAGGTCCATATACGGACAAGGTACAATTTCTCCGTCATGATTAACAGTATTAATTCCTTTTACTGTTATACATTTACCGGGTTGACCATAATTAGGAGTCATATGTGTAAATATATTGTGCTTATCTTCTAGGTACTTCAATTGATCTACATCTTTCTTAGTGCAAACCCACTCTTCATGTCCTCTAGCGCTTCCGACTGGTTTTGCAAGGGTTACATAAAGAGGAATTTCTTCTTCAGCGCAATAGGCCATCATTCTTTCAAATTCCTTACTAAAAACTCTGTCTCTAACAAGACATGTGGACATCAATAATTCCAAACCTGCATTTTTTGCAACCTTAAATGCATTTATAGCTCTGTCATAAGCGCCCTCAGTACTTCTAAAAGCATCATGTTCTTCTTTGTAGTAGCTGTCTAAAGAAATCTGTACTTTATAACCACCTAATTCTGCAAACCACTTTGCCTTTTCCTCGTTAAAAAAGTACCCATTAGTGTCAAGTATAATTAAGTGCTTATATGGATCCAATGTCGTAATTAAATCTCCTAAATTTCTATCTAGCAAAGCTTCTCCACCAGTTATTACAAATCGAAATAAGCCCAGCTCATCGGCCTCATCAGATAACTTTTTATAATCAGCTAGATCCATTTGCTTTCTAGGATCAATCTTTCCTGTTTTTTTCAACAAGTCGCGAGACATATAAGGCTCTTCACAGCAATGCTGGCAAGCCATATTGCATGCTGATCTATTTATCTTGAGTCTAAGAATTGGTGAAATAGCACCATCAAGCATATTTTCAAAATATGATTGGATTTTTTGATGAACTCTCGGTCTTTTTTGACTTTGATCTTTGCGTCTTCTAACTTCATCTTTCGTTAAGGAAGCTTCCTTGGAAAGAACTTTATGGGCTTGAGCTGCTTCTAAAACCTTTACAGCAGGGTCCATCTGAGTTAAAAAAAAGGTTATTCTAGAAAGGATAGTACAAAAATTTTAGTTTGGCCTAGATTGAGACACTTAATAAATCGTTTTGCTTTGATTAAACTAATTTTATCAAATTTATAATTTATAAATTAATCATAATCTAGCTTCAATTGATGATTCAAGTATAGGAATATTTACGCCTAAAGCTTTCTTCAAATCCTCTAATTCTAATAAAGGAGTCATATCTTCTAAAGGCATAGAGACCATAGATCCATCTTTCCCTTGGATTGCCGCAACCTTAGGCCAAAGGGATTCATCTTCAATTAATTCAATATCAATAATGGATGGTTGACTATTACTAATTAATTCATAAAATTTATGCTTATTATTATTATCTATCTTAAAATATTTAAATCCAAATGATGATGCTAAACTTTTTAAATTTGGTATTTCCAAACCACTATTAACATTTGAGGCAACATAATTTCCTTGAAAATAATTTCGCTGTGTAGATCGTATTGAGCAGTAACCATTATTATTTAAAATGATAATCTTTAAATTTTTATTTCTTGTTTTTAATGTTTGCAATT
>PBFJ01000022.1 GCA_002718715.1 bacterium | reverse complement strand
ATTTATAAATTACTTGATAAAGTTCAAGCTGATCATGTTGATTCAGATGATATTTTATATATTTATAATAAAACAAACAAAGAAGTTGTTGCAGATTTAGAAGAACATAAGTTTAACACTGTTGTTGCCAAATTAATGGAGTTAACAAATGCTCTTCAAAAGGAACAAGCAATATCTAAAGCTGTTTTTGAAGGATTTTTGGTTATGATAGCACCATTCTTACAGTTCTTAGCCGAGGAATGTTATTCTCAACTTGGAAACACTGATTCAGTATTTAATGCTGCTTGGCCTAAATTAGATGAGTCAAAACTTGTAAAATCTTCAATTGAGGTAGTTGTGCAAATTGCTGGTAAAGTTAGAGCAAAACTGCAAGTTTCTCCAAATATTACACAAGAAGAAATTCAAAAGTTAGCTTTAGAAAACTCAGACGTTCAAAAATGGTTAGAAGGAAAAGAACCTAAGAAAGTTATTTATGTTCCTGGAAAATTAGTTAGTGTTGTTGTTTAAAGGGTGTTTTTATAAATGTAAATTTAATTTTTCGATTGCTTGAATTGTTTCATGGCTTAGGTAATGTTCTAGGCCATGGATGTCTTTAAGTGCAATTTTTTTGTTTACACCGATTTTTGTAAGTAGGTTTTCTAGTGTAATGTGGTTTTTTGCTATTTTCTCTCCTAAATTTCTACCTTTTTCAAGTAAAATTATTTCTTTATAGGGTTCAAAGTTAATGAATTTTTCTTTTTTTAACTTTCTAAGCATTTGACTGACTGAAGATTTGCTAACCTTCAGTTCTTTGGCTATTTCGATTGATGTAATTTTTTGATTGTTTTTTTCTATGTAATACATAGTTTCCAGATAGTCTTCGAAATGTTTCATTAATCAGAATAGTTATTTTGTTTTTCGCAATATTAAATCCGTGCTTATTTTTTGTTGTTTTGCTATAAAGTTAAGAGTACTTAACTTTTAAATATGAAGAAAATTTTTTCAATTTTATTATTTTCAGTTTTAATTGCTGCCTGCAGTGTATCACCCCAAGCTCCTGCTAGCAATACTGATGAAGATATAAATACCGATACTATAACTACTACTTTTTCAGTTCTTAACGATGTTGTTAAAAATATCGCACCTGCAAATGTTGAAGTTAAATCTTTAATGGGTGTAGGTTTAGATCCACATGAATATACTCCAACTCCATCAGATATAGATTTATTGTCTTCTTCAGATATGATTTTTGCAGTTGGTTTAGATTTAGAAGCATCAATGGATACTTTGTTAGATTCTCTTAGTAAGTCAAAACCCGTTTTAAAAGTTGGTGAATCACTTAATGAATCAAAATTAATTCCAGCCGAAGAAGATGCTAAATTATATGATCCACATGTATGGTTTGATGTAGATTTATGGAAGGATGTATCATTGTCTGTAAAAAATACTTTATTAGATTACTATCCTGAACAAGAACTAGAAATAAATACGAATTTTGAAAATTATTTATTAGAACTTAATGAACTTGATGTTTATGTAGATACAAAAATGCAAGAATTACCAGTTGAAAATAGAATACTGGTTACTGCTCATGATGCATTTTCTTATTTTGCAAAAAAATATGACTTTGAGCTTTATACTCTGCAAGGTATTTCAACTGAATCAGATTATTCAATTAAGGATTTAAATGATGTTGTAGATACAATTGTTTCTAAAAAAGTAAAATCTATTTTTACAGAGTCTAGTGTTTCTAAACAAGCTATTTTAACAATCCAAGAAAAAGCAAATGAAGCTGATTTGGAAGTTAAAATTGGTGGAGAGCTATACTCTGATTCGCTTGGTGACATTGGATCAATTCATGAATCTTATGTTGATACTTTTAAGCATAATGTTGATATTATTGTTGATAATCTTAAATAATGTCTATTGTTGTTTCGGATTTATCAGTTTCTTATCAGGACTTTCTAGTTTTAAACAATATAAATTTTAATATTCCAGGAAATACAATTACAGCCATAGTGGGTCCAAATGGGGCTGGTAAATCTACTTTACTGAAGGCTAAACTTGGTTTGACTAACTTTACAGGAAAGATTACTTTTTTTGGTAAGAATTTAAATGAATCTAAGTCAAAAATTTCATTTATGTCTCAGTATCAAGAAGTAGACTGGAATTTCCCTATGACTGTATTTGATCTTGTTTTAATGGGAAGAGCTTTTAAGTTACGTTTTTGGCAGTCTTATTCAAAAGAGGATTTAAAGCAGGTTGAAACTACATTAAAGGAAGTTGGAATGTGGTCGAAAAAGGATTCTTTGATTTCAAATTTAAGTGGAGGTCAAAAACAAAAAGTTTTTCTTGCTCGTTCTCTTGTTTCAGATCCAGATATACTATTTTTAGATGAACCTTTAGCTGGTATTGATTATAAATCTATGGGAGATATCTTTAAAATATTAAAAAAACAAAAAGCTAAAGGAAAAACAATAGTTATTGTTCATCATAATATTGAGGATCTATCTAAACATTTTGATTACATTGTTGTAGTTAATCAAAAAATTATTGATTTTGGATCTTCTGAACATGTTTTAAAAAGTGGATCGATTTCAAAAGCTTTTAAAAATTAATATGTTAATTTATTTTTCACTAACACTGTTTGCTATTGTTGCTGCTTTATACGGAAATTTTTGTGTTTTTCAAAAGCAAGGTTTAATTGCAGATGTCTTAGGGCATTCTGTTTTTCCTGCAGTTATAGTTTCTATTTTATTAACTAATTCGAAATCATATTTTTATATGATGTTATTCTCATTTATTTTTTCTTTTTTGTCTTTTAGTATATTGAACTATTTAAAAAAGAATGTTTTGTTAGATAAAGACAGCATTATGGCTGTTGTTTTATCTGGATTTTTTGGACTTGGGACTCTTTTAATGTCTGTTTTAAAGAGAAATTCTAGTAATTTATTGTCAGGGGTTTCAGATATATTTTATGGAAATGTATCAGCTATATCATTTGGTGACTTGCGATTTATTCTTTTTTTTAGTTTGTTGTCATTGTTTTTATATTATTTTTTACGTCGTTATTTAATTTTTTCCTCTTTTGATTCTACTTTCTTTAAATTTAAATTTAATATATTTCGAATTGTAGATTTTCTTTTTTATTTTGTCTTAACTTTTTTAGTAACCCTGTCTATTAATTTGGTTGGTATAGTTTTAACTTCTGGTCTTTTTATTATTCCATGTCTAATTTCTTATAAATTTTCAAGGAATTATACTCAATTAGAATTATTTTCTGCTTTAGCTGCAGTTTTTTCTTGTTTTATTGGAATTTTCATTTCTTCTAATTTTAATTCTGTTCCAACTGGTCCATTGATTGTAATTACTTTGGGTATTTTGTTTTTTTGTTCTCGTTTAATAAATGTTAATTCTTTAAAATTATGATTTTAATTTCATTAATACTAACTTTGCTTTTATCTAGTCTTTGTTTAGCTTTTATAAGCCCTACCTTAGTTTTAAAAAAAGAAGCTATGTTTGTAGATGCAATTAGTCATTCTGTTTTACCAGGTATAGTATTGTCTTTTATCATTACACGTACTTTAGATTCTGTTTTATTTGATATATTTGCTGTTTTGTTTAGTTTTCTTACTGCTTTGTGTTTAAAGCGTATTTTTACTTCGTTGAAAATTTCTAAAGAGTCAATAATTGGACTTTTTTATACTTTTTTATTTAGTATTGGTGTGATTATGGTTGTTTTTTTTGCAAATGATGTTCATTTAGATGCGGATGCAGTTTTATTTGGCCAAATTGAATATACTGTTTTTGACACCTTGAATTTTCAAATTTTACCCTTTTTAAACTTTACTCATTTAAAGCTTTCAATTTGTTTAGCTATGCTTTTTTTGTGGTTTAAATTCTTTTCTAAAAAGTTATATTATGAATCTTTTGATTTTAACTTTGCAAATTTTAAATTTAAGAATTTAAAGTATTTAAACTATCTCTTTTATTTATTTCTTTCATTTGTTTTGATTATGTCTTTTAAAATTTTGGGTGTTGTTTTAGTTTTATCGCTAGCAATAGCTCCAGCTTTGAATGCAAAGTTCTTTGCTAAGAATTTTCATCAAATGTATTTATATTCTTGCTTGTATGCTGTTTTAAGTTCTCTAATTGCTACATTCATAGCTTTTAGTTTTGATATTTCCATTGCTGGAACTATTGCTTTTTTTAATATGCTTTTTTTAATTTTTGTAAATTTTTTAAATACTAATTTTATGCATAAAAACTAGAGATAATATGCTTAAAATTGTAAAACCTGTGTTTTTAAAGCTTACTTTTTTTTCTTTAACTTTAATGATTTCTTTTGCAAAATTTTGATTATCATATTTTAGATAGTTAATTTTAACAGTATCATTGATTTTAATATCTTGATTTTTATCTGATATAAAATTTATGTTATCACATTTGAAAATATTTGTATTGTAATTAATCTCCTGAATTGCACATTGCATGTTCTCTTCGCTCGGATTCTTTTGAGATTTGCTAATAAATTCGCTTTGTTTGAATTCATTATTGATTAATGAGTAACTTTGGTTTTCTAATGAATTATTTAATTTTATAGGATTGGAATTTTCTCCTTCGAGTAAAATTTCTAGTTTAGTATTTGTAAGTGTGTTTTCTGGTTTGATGATTTTATATTCACCTTTGTTTATATTGATATAATGCTCCTCGTATTTTGAGTTTATTTTTAATTTTATAATTCCATTGTAATCTTCTCCCTCATTAAATATCTCTAGCCATTCGTTGTTTTTATCTTTGCCTTTAGGGTTTGCATTTATTTCAGTTATTTTGATTTTATGGCTATTGTTAATTCCATTAGTAATTTGTTTTTGAGATTTAGTGTTAGGAGAGTCTATTTTTTGATTACTGATTATACTCTTTTTTTCTGACTCCTTTACTTCATCTTTTAATTCTGTAATTTGTTTATCGCTTTCATTGGTACATGTTATTTCTTTATGTTTATTTTTTGTATTAACTTGATACTTGCAGATTGAAATTTTTTGATTTGTATTCTTATCTAGTAGTTCTATAGTGTCTTTATCATTATTTAAAATATTTTTGCTTTCTATTTTAATTTCTTTTAAATTTTTAAACTCTGAAGGAATTTCAATTTGATTGTCTTTTTCGTCTTTTAATATACACCCTGTTAAGTTTATTTCATTGTTTTTTTGATTTTTAATAATAACATACTCTGTTTTCTCATTTGTATTAGGGTTTACTTTATAAATAATTAATTCTTTTGAGCACTTTATGGATTCTTTATGGTCTTTTTCAACTTGTGATTCATCGGTACCTTCGTATTTTTCTTGTTTTTTGTATTTTGTTTGTTTTGTTTCTGTTATTGCTACTTTTTGTTCTTGGATTTTTTTATTTAAAAATTCTTTTTCTTTTAAATTAACTTGAAATTTGTTATTTAGATCTTTGATTTTTTTTTCGTATTTTATAAATTCTTCATATCTTATTTTTTCTTCCTTTACTCTGTCAGATATATCTTTGATATAGGTGTTAGATAGATTATCTGAGTAATTAATTGATACTGAGTTTATATTTTCTTCAAGATTAATTCTTGGAGAGTTGATACTTTGATCGTTTATAGAGATTTCTTCTATTTTGTATTTTAGATTTTGATCTTTTTGTAGGGTTTGAATTTCAAGGAAGTTTTCTTTTTTTATCAATTTAAAATCTGGTTTTTGATTATTTAGTAAATCTTTGTCTTTGGTTAAGATCCATTTTTCGTCGTTTCTTTCTATAAAAATATCCTTTGGTAGATTTCTAAACTTACATTCTTTTAGATTTAGGTTGCATATTTCATCTTTGATAGCATCTTGATAGAAAATTTTAATCTTACTTTCTTGTTTAAAGTTTTTAATTAATTTAATAGATAAGTTTTCTTTAAAAAAAATATGATTTTTGTCTTTGATAAATACCCCTTCGAATCTTAAATCTTGATTGCTTTCTGCTTCATTGTATATAATCTTAAATTTATTTAGATCTAAATATCCTATAATAGAAGTTTTTACTAAGATTTCAATATAATCATTTTCTGAGTTAAAGCTAAATTTATTTATATGTATTTTTGGATTTTGATCTATAAAATCAAAGTTTTTTGTTTTTAAAGTCTGTGTTTCAATATTAGTTTTCTGTAGAGTGTTTACTTGCTTATTTAGTTGGAGATCTGCATTTGATATCCCTGAAACACACATGAATATCATTAATATAAAAGCTTTCATTTTGAGTGGGTTATTTATAAAAGCATTCAATTAAAAACTATAAATGTAAATTTCAGTTAAATTTTTTTTAAAAATTATCTAAAAGATTGCTATGTGTAATAGCAGAGTGTATATTGTAACTGTATTTAATCGAAAATAATGGACATGTTAATGGTTTTAGTCGGAGTTGTTCTAGGTGGTATTTTTGCCTTTGTTATTCAAAAATTTTTATTTGATAAATCTTATCAAAATGCTCTTTTTAATAAAGATGAAATCTTAAAATCTGCAAAAATTAAAGCTGAAAACTTAATTAAAGATGCTAAAAACGAATCTGAAAAGGTATTAAATGACTCAAGAAGAGAAATCCAATCACAAAAAGATAGTTTGATTTCAAAGCAAAAAGATTTAATAAATAAAGAAAAATCTTTTGAAAAGCAATTATCAGATTTGGATTCAAAGAAAGAGTCTCTAGAAAAAGAAAAATCTGTTATTCAAGCACAAAAAAAAGAAGCAGAAACAGCTTTGCAAGCCCAAGAAAAGAAAATTGAAGAAATAGCTAAAATGTCAAAAGAAGATGCTTTAGATTTGCTTATGAAAAATGTTGAAAAGGAAAATAAGCAAGAAATTTTAGATTATGTGAAAAATTTAGAAAAGGAATTAACTGAAGATGCTGAACAAAAAGCTAGAATGATCTTAACGACTGCAATGCAAAAAATTGCATCAGAAGTGGCTTCTGAAAATACTTCTACAGTTGTAAATCTTCCAAGTGACGATATGAAAGGTAGAATAATCGGTAAAGAAGGGCGAAATATTCAAACCTTTGAAAGGCTAACTGGTGTAGATGTAGTTGTGGATGATACTCCTGGAGTTGTATTGATATCTGCTTTCGATTTATTGAGAAGATATGTAGCTAAGGTTTCATTAGAAAGATTATTGGCTGATGGAAGAATTAATCCTGCTAGAATTGAAGAAGTTGTAAAGAAAGTAATGGAAGAAGTTGATACCTTGGTATTTGATTTAGGTCAAAAGGCTTGTTTTGAAGCTAATGTAGCTGGATTATCTGATGATCTTTTGTCGCTTCTTGGTAAATTGAAATTTAGAACAATTCAATCACAGAACTTGTTGAAGTTTGCTTTAGATGTCGGTGCCTTATCTATGGTAATTGCTTCTAGTCTTGGTTATAAATCAATGAATTTAAAAAAGATTGCTCTTTTGAAATTTGTTGGTCAATCGGTTGATCATGAAGTTACTGGTCAAATGGAAGACATAAGTGCTGATATTTGTAAAAAGTTTGGTGTTTCAAGTGAAGTAGTAGAATCTATTAAGCAACAAAAAGAAAGCGTTAAAAATGAATCAATGGATGCTTTAATTGTGAAAATAGCTACTAAACTTGCTCTTTCAAGACCAAATATGAATAAAAACAATATGGAGTCTTTTGTTAAGAGAATGTCTGAGCTTGAAACTGTAGCCAAGGGTTTTGAAGGAGTTAAAGATGTTTTTGCTCTTCATACTGGTCAAGAAGTTAGAGTGATTGTTGATGCAGATAAATTGGATGATTTAGAAACAAAGAAATTATCATCGCAAATAGCAAATCGAATTCACCAGGATTTAGCCTATCAAGGTCAGATAAAAGTAAATGTTATTAGAGAAAAAAGAGTTGAGGATTTTGCAGTTTAATTTAAAGTTAAATAAAAGTTAAAAAATCCAAAAAATCTCTTGCAAAATAAAATTAGCACTCGTACTATTAGGGTGCTAATTTAATTTTTATTATGTCTAAATTAATTCCTTTGGGTGAAAACTTAGTTGTGTTACCCTTGAAAGAAGATACTACCAAATCATCATTTTATATTCCTGAATCAAAAGAGGCAAAGCCAGGCCAAGGGGAGGTAATTGCGGTTGGTCCAGGAAAGGAACTTGATAACGGTTCTTTGTCTAAAATGACAATATCAGTTGGGGATAAGATAGTTTTTAGAAGATATGCAACTGACGAATTTGAGATTGACGGTGAAAAATATCTAGTAATTCCTCAGAAGGATGTGCTAGCAAAAATTAATAATTAAATATTTAACTTTATATTATGGCAAAAGAAATAATTTTTTCAGATGATTCCAGACAAAAATTATTTGATGGAGTAAAAAAACTTGCTGATGCAGTAAGAATTACAATGGGTCCAAAAGGGCGAAATGTTATTTTAGATAAATCCTTTGGTTCACCTTTAATAACTAATGATGGTGTGACTATTGCAAAAGAAATAGAATTGAGTGATAGATTTGAAAATATGGGTGCTCAGCTTGTAAAGGAAGTTGCAACTAAAACTAATGATGTCGCAGGTGATGGTACAACTACAGCAACTGTTTTGGCATGTGCGATGATTAGTGAAGGACTTCGTAACGTTACGGCTGGTGCTAATCCTATTGAACTTAAAAAAGGTATGGATTACGCTGCTAAATTACTTGTGGATCAGCTACAAAATGATTCTAAATCCATTACTACAACTGATGAAGTTGCTCAAGTAGCTACAATTTCTGCTCAAGATGAAGTAGTTGGTCGTTTAATTGCGGATTCAATGGATGTTGTTGGTAATGAAGGAATTATTACAGTTGAAGAATCTCAAACTATGGGACTTGAAAAAGAAGTTGTAGAGGGTATGCAGTTTGATTCTGGATACATTTCTCCATATATGATTACAGATACTGCAAGAATGGAAGCTGTTTTGCAAGAAGCTCCAATTTTAATTACAGATAAGAAAATATCTTCGATTAATGAAATGGTTCCTATTTTAGAAAAAATTGCTGAGACGGGAAAGAAAGATCTTTTATTGATAGCTGAAGATTTAGATGGTGAGGCTTTAACTACTGTTGTTGTTAATAAATTACGTGGTAATTTTAATCTAATAGCTGTAAAAGCTCCTGCTTTTGGAGATAGAAGAAAAGAAATTTTAAAAGATATTGCAGTTTTAACAGGAGGAAGCTTTGTTTCTTCTGAAATAGGATTAGAATTAAAAGATGTTGATTTAAACCATCTAGGAGCAGCAAGAAAAATTGTTGTAAATGCAGATTCTACTACCATAATTGATGGAAAAGGAAGTAAAGAGTTGGTAAGTAATAGGATAGATGAAATTTTGGCTTTGTATCAAAATTCTCAATCTGAATTTGATAAAGATAAACTTTTAGAAAGAAAAGCTAAATTAGCAGGTGGTGTAGCTGTTATTAAAGTTGGAGCAGCCACTGAAACTGAATTAAAAGAAAAGAAATTAAGGATCGAAGATGCTTTGGCCGCAACTAAAGCTGCAGTTCTAGAAGGAATTGTTCCAGGTGGTGGGACTGCCGTATTACAAGCTTCAAAAATTTTAGAGGATGTAGAAGGTAATTTTGATTTTTTAACTGGTGTAAAGCTTGTTAAAAAAGCTGTTGAATCTCCAATTCGTCAAATTGCTATCAATGCTGGTAAGGAAGGTGCTGTGATTTGTAATACTGTTTATAATTCAGAAAAAGGACATGGTTATGATGCTTTGAATGATCAAATTGTAAATATGATTGAAAAGGGGATTGTTGATCCAACTATGGTAACTAGGTCTGCCTTACAGAATGCAGTTTCGATTGCTTCAATATTTTTAACCATGGAAGCAGCCGTTACTGATGATTCTGATAAGTCTGATGATTCACAAATGGGTGCATCTATGCCAGGAATGGGAATGATGTAAATTTAAAAAAGGCCAATTAATTTGGTCTTTTTTTTTATTTTGTTTAATATTTAAATAATTAAATCTTTTTATGGAAAAAAAAGAAATTTTAATCCCAATTTCTAAAATAAGAGGTCTTGATAAGATTACTAATTCACTTGATTTTCAAGTTGAAAAAGTCTCGACTACAAATAAATCTAGTTCTGTAGATGTAAATATTAATGATGATTTTGATTTGCAATCTATGGATAAGGAAGAAGATTTACATGTAGGGGATATTAATTTTAAAAAATCTAATTTTAATATAGATATAAAAGAAATTCCTTCTGTTGAAGATAAATACTTGAAAATTAATCTAAAGTCTTTTTTAGATATGATTGACTCAGCAAATCTTGAATCTGATTTATTAGATGGACAAGAGGTAGTAGTTAATTCTAAGTTTTTAATGTCTTTGATAAATTCTAAAGATCCTATTGATCTAGATGATTCTACTTCAAATCAATTAATGAAAGGAGTTTTGATTGGTGTTTTAGTTTCTATTTTTCTATTCTTGTTTATAAAATTAATATAACTTTATGTATAAAAAATTACTTTTAAAAATTTCGGGAGATTTATTATCTTCGGAGTCTAGTTCTTTTGATCCAGAGAAAATTGAAAATTTGGCTAAAACTTTAGTTGAATTTCAAAAAAAATATGATGTGTGTTTAGCAATTGTGGTTGGAGCAGGTAATATTTGGCGTTTTAGAGATAATAAGCATTTGTCTTTAAATAGAAATACTTCCGATATGCTAGGAATGCTTGCTACTAACTATAATGCAGTTCTCCTAAAAGAGGCAATTTTAAAGTATACCCAAAGTGTTACTTGTTTTAGTGCATTTGGGAATGATAGATTGATTGATTTTTATTCACCTCATAATGCCAAAAAAGCATTTTCTTCTAAGAAAATTACTGTCTTAGCTGGTGGTACGGGAAGTCCTTTTGTTACAACTGATTCAGCTTCCGTACTAAGGGCTCTGGAGCTGGATTGTGATGTCGTTTTAAAAGCAACCAAGGTAAATGGAATTTATACATCTGATCCGATGAAAGATAAAAATGCCATAAAATTTCAGAATTTAACTTTTAATGAAGCTATTTCAAGAGGTTTAAATGTTATGGATTTAGGGGCATTTGGACTTGCTAAAGAAAATAATTTACCAATTTTAGTATTTGATTTTACGGATTTAAAGAACTTAGAAGAAGTTTACAATAATCCAAATTTAGGTACACTAGTTACATCTAACAATTAATTATATTTTATGTTTAATGAATATTACGACGCTTTTAACGCAGATTTTCAAAAATCCTTAGATCATATGGATTATGAGTTTTCAAAATTACAAACAGGAAGAGCTAACTCTTCTCTTTTCGAAGATATTTCGGTAGAGGCCTATGGAAGTGCTCAGCCAATGAAAAATGTTGCTCAAATTACTATCCCTGATAGTAAAACAGTTTCTATTAAACCCTTTGATAAATCTATCTTAAAAGCTGTAGAATCTGGAATAATTTCAGCAAATCTAAATTTAAATCCAAATACTTTAGCTGATAGTATTATAATTAATATACCTCCGTTGACTGAAGAAAGAAGAAGAGATTTGGTTAAAGTAGTAAAAAAGGTTTCAGAGGAAACAAAGGTAACTGTTAGACAGGCTAGACAAAAGCAAATACAAAAAGTCAAAGAACTTTTATCAAGTGAAGAAATTTCTAGAGATGATATGACTTCTTTTGAAAAAAAATTACAAGAATTAGTGGATAATGCCAATTCATCTATTGATACTAAAACCAAAGAAAAAGAATCTGATATTTTAAAAGTTTAGTTTATGATTTTTAATATTTTAATTGTATTTTTAATTGTTTATTTTCTGATTTTTATTCATGAATTTGGACATTTTTTAGCTGCTAAACGTAATGGTGTAAAGGTTGAAGAGTTTTCGATTGGTTTTCCACCGCGACTAATTTCTTTTAAAAAAGGGGGGACTAAGTTTTCATTTGCATTATTACCACTAGGAGGCTATGTGAAACTTCATGGCGATACTGCTGATGAGAGTGCTTCGAAAATTGTTAAATCTAAATCTTTTGCATTTAAAACTCCATGGCAAAAAATTAAGATTTTGCTAGCTGGTGTTTTTATGAATTTTTTAGTGTATTTAGTTTTAATGACGGCTGCCTTTTCTTTTGGGGTTCCTAAGTTGATTCAAAGCTATGATCAATTGATTTCTGAAGTTAA
Source organism: bacterium (assembly GCA_002718715.1). GTDB lineage: Bacteria > Patescibacteriota > Gracilibacteria > UBA1369. Next base: position 7,335 of record PBFJ01000022.1, on the reverse strand, counting down.
TCAAGGTTCTATTCAAGTTGAACCTGGTTTGAAGATCTCATCAATTGAAAAAGATTCAAAAGCTGATCGGGAAATTGATTTGAACTCCGAGATTGATTATGTTGATGGTAAATATTTTATTAATTCAAATCTAGAATTTGATAATATTTCTAATCTAAATGAATACGGTGTAAGTTTAAGTAATTTTGTTGAATTACCAGTGCTTAAAGTTTTAAAGTATAACCAGTTTTTAAGTAAAAATGATTTAATTCTTTCTGTTAACCAAAATAAGTTTACTTCATATGATGACTTCATAAGTTTGGTAAATTTAAGTAAAGGTCCAATTTTTTTAGAAGTATATAATTCAGCTAGTCAGGATGTTAGTTCATTTCAATTAAATACTACTAGTTCTGAATTTATGGTTTTAAATGTATTTAATGACTCGAGTGCAATGGATGCTGGGGTAAAAACTGGATTTAAATTAAGAGCTATTAATGATATTTCTATTGCTAGAATTGATAATTTTTCTGATTTTGTGAAAAATTTAGATACTGAGAATGTAGTATATTCATTTTTAGATGGAAATGATAAAGTGCTTAATTTAAAAATTACTCCTGATGCAAATGGTATTACTGGGATGGTTTTGAATCCAATTTATAATTCTGTTGATTTAAATAATTCTTTTGTTTTAGATTCCATGATTTATACTGTTGCAAGTATAGATGATGTTAAGCTTCCGTTTTTAACTGCTTTTTTAACTTCTTTGAAGAATGGTTTTTCGATGTCATGGACGATAATGAAATCTTTTGTTGATACTATTTTTAGCTTTTTTACTAGTTTTGAAGTTAGTAAAGATGTAGGTGGTCCGGTTGCAGTATTTAAGATGAGTTATGATTATGTTTCAATTGGAGGTGCGCAACTAATGCAGTTTGTAGCTTTAATTTCTTTAACTTTAGCTGCTATTAATATTTTGCCAGTTCCAGTTTTAGATGGGGGTAGAATAATGATTGTGTTATTTGAAGCAATTTTAGGTAAACCAGTTTCTCGAAAGTTTGTAAATCTTTTAACTTTAGCTTCTTTTGGAGTTTTAATGTTTTTTATTTTAATTGTAACTATTTTTGATATTATAAGATTGTAACCAAGTGTATTTATGACTGTTGTTAATTTAACAAATCTATGGATTGATGTTTTGAAGTCTGTTTCAAAACAAGTAAAGAAAACTGATTTTTTAGTTTGGTTTCAGGATACAAATATTATAAGTCAAAATGAACAAAATACAGTTGTTGGTGTTCCGAGTATTTTTGCTAAAGATTGGTTTGAAAAAAAATATAAGGATTTTATTTGTGATGAATTAAAAAGTTTAGGTCATAATCAGCCTGTTGAATTTGCAATAGATACTACTTTGAAATCTGATTCTAAAGGAGTTGATGTAACTAATATTTTAGACTCAAGTAAAAGAAAGGCTCGTAAGATATCTAATAGAAATGAAATAAGTTATAAATTTACTAGTGGAGCTGGTCAAGACAATGTGATTGTTTCAAAGATGTTAAATCCAAAGTATCAATTATCTAATTTTGTGGTTGGTACAAATTCACGCTTAGCATTTGCTGCTTGTCAGGCTGTATCTAAGAGTCCTGGTAGCTCTTATAACCCATTGTTTATATATGGAGATGTAGGACTTGGTAAGACTCATCTCTTGCAGGCTTGTGGAAATGCTGTCTTAAATAATTATAAAGATTATGTGGTTGTTTACCTAACTGCTGAAAAATTTACAAATGAAATTGTTGAAGCTATTAAAAAGAATAATGTAAGAGGTTTTAGAGCTAAGTATAGAAAAGTTGATTGTTTAGTGATTGATGATATTCAATTTTTAGCTGGAAAAGGTCGAACTCAAGAGGAGTTTTTTCATACTTTTAATGAACTTTATCATGAAAACAAGCAAATTATTATTAGTTCGGATAAACCGCCTTCGGATCTTGAAGGGGTTGAGGATCGTCTAGTTTCAAGATTTGAAATGGGAATGATTGTTGATGTTACCCTGCCCGATTACGAAACTTGTTTGGCAATTTTAATGGCTAAATCTCAAGAGCTACAAGCAATTATTTCAACCGAAGTTCTAGAGTTTATCGCAGTCAATATTAATTCTTCAATTCGTGAACTAGAGGGGATTTTAACTCAAGTAATAGCTCAAAGTCGTTTAGAGGGAGCTCCTCCTACAATAAATTCAGTTACTAAAATTTTACAAAAATTAGGAAAATTAGCTTTGAATTCAACTGCTTTTCCTTCTAATCAAAGCTATTTAGAAGAAAAAAATGTTGCCTTAACCCCATCTCAAGTTATTGATTCTGTGGCTACTTTCTTTTCTTTAACGAAGTTTGATCTAATTGGGACTAGAAGAACTCGAGATATTATGATACCACGGCAATTATGTATATTTATTTTAAGAAATGATTTTAATTTATCTTATGAAAAAATTGGTCATGAATTTGGAGGAAGAAATCATACAACTATTATGCATGCTTGTCAAAAAGTAGAAAAAAACTTGAAAAAAGATGTAAAATTAAATAATCTTATTAACTCAATAAAGCAAAATTTAAATTTATAGAAATGGATCAAATGTACTACAGAAGAAATCGTAGAAGTTCATCACGAAATCGTAAGAAAAAATCATCGAAGGGTGTTTCGTTTTATCTATTTCCTTTTTTGGGTGTGTTGTTGGTTTTCTTATTTTCACAAATTTTTTCAAAGTTTGGAGATTCTTTAAATAATTCTAATATAGATTCTTTAGAAAACGCTTTGGTTGTTAAAGCTGTAACCGGTAATGTTACATCTACATTTAATCAAGTTTCTACTTCTTTAAATATAAATGATCCGATTTTATCTACTAGTAATATTACAGTACCTTTTGACTCTGCAATAGTTTTAGAGTCGAAAAATGGTTCTGAATTTAGAGTAGATCAATCAAGTAACTTCATTTATAACTTTGAAAGTAATGACAATTTAGATACTTTAAATCTTTCTTTTAAGTCTGGTAAGGTATGGGTGAATTCAAAGACTAATCTAGAGCAGATTTTACTTGGATCTAGTTATTTGGATATTCAAACTCAAAATGTAGTTTTAACATATAAGTCTAATTTACCTGAAGATTTATCTATTTTTTCAGGGCAAGCCTTGGCTATTATTAAAGATTTAGATACTGGTAATGAAATTGATAAATTTAGAGTTGAGTCTAATACTTCTTTGCTTTTAGATAATTCTTCTTATTCAGATTTTTTAGTTAATAAAGCACCTTTGATTAAATCTAAGACTAACTCTTCTGTATATTTATCTAATTGGTATAAGTGGAATACATTTTATGATAATAATAATGTTTCTATTTCTTTTGATGATATATTTGAAGAAGATTCACAAATTGCGTTTAAAGATTTACAAAATCAAATTCAAAATACAAATAAATTACAAAAGAAAGAGGTTCAAATTCAAAGTATAGATAAATCTACTACTCCTTATTTTACATATCCTAAAGCTAATGAGGTTATTACAGATAAAAGAATAAAACTTTTAGGGAAGGTTCCTCCAGATACTGCCAAGGTTATGATTATAAGTTTTGAAGAAGATGAACCATTAAAATACATTTTAAAGGAGTACGAATCAAATACTGAAGATTTTGTTTATTATGCATTTAGTGATCCTCAGAGAGGAAATTTATTCCCAGGCGTAAATAAATTTGAAGTTGTTGCTATCGATGTTAATGGAAATGAAAGTCCATCTTCCAGTATTGAGTTTGTATTTAGAGATCCTGACAAAAAAATATCTACCGAAAACCTTACAGCTGAAGATGAATTGTCAGAACATAAAAATTCTAGCCAAACTCAAGATGAATCTGAATCGGTAAACAATTCTGGTTTAGATTTACCAGTAGTTTCTTCAGTTAATGAATTACCTTATGAAAGTGGTTTTGATTTAAAGACAAATAGAGCGTATATTGTTGGTTCAGTGCCTGAAGGTGCATCAAAAGTTACTATTAATGGTTTTGATTTAACAATGTTTAAAGAAGGTCAAACACGTTTTCATTATATTTTAAGTGAAGGTTTTAATAATCTTAAAAATGGTGAAAATATACTAAATATTTCTTATGAAAAAAATGGACTAAAAAGTCCATCTTTGAAGGTTGTAATAAATTATACTTCTAATTAAGAAATTTTCTTTTATTTAGATTATGTTCTTGATTTGTTTTTGAATAGACTACTTCGTTAGTTATCGGTTTTGTTAGATAAAACCAGTAATTTGAGTTTTTGGGATTTAAAGCTGCTTGAATACTTGATAGTGAAGGGTTGCAGATTGGAGTAGGGGGTAAACCTTTTATTTTCCTTAAGTTATACGGAGAGTTTGAATTTAAATCCTCATAGGTAATTTTATTATTATCTTTTTCATATAACAATGCTGCGTCTATTCCAAGAGTCCATTGATTTTCTAATCTTTTATAAATAATTCCACTTACTAATGCTTTATCTTGTTCTAAAATTACTTCTTTTTCAATTAAAGAGGCTACAATTAAAACTTCGTAAAAATTTTTGACTGGTAGATTAGAATAGTCTCCTAAATCAAGATTTTTAGTTTTATTTTTAAAATTATTTAATGACTTTTTAATCAAGCTTTGGTAATTTTCATTTGAGCTTATGAAATAGGTATCAGGAAATAAAAAGCCTTCTAAAGTACTTGGTGTATTAATATTATAGTCCTCGAAAAAGTTTTCTATATTGCAATTTGATATGCATTGATTAAGGTTTGAAAAATTGTTTTTACTTTCAATTTGTGATATTTTTTCTCCTTCTATGATAGTTATTTTAGAGCTTTGAGTTGGAGAATCAATTAAAATTAGTGCTAGATTTTTAATGTTTATTTGAGTTGGTATTTCAAAATTTCCACTTTTTATTTTTTTATCATATTCATTTTTACTTAAATATCTTTTAAATAAAAATTCAGATTGAATAATATTTAAGTCTTTTAGTTTAGATGAAACATGATTAAGATTTTCACCTGATTGAATTTCGAAACTTATTAAGGTTTGATTGCTTGCTACAAGATAATTATAGTAATATCCTTGTAGTACAATGAACAAAAAAACCACCCCAATGACTTTAAAAAGTTTATGAGGTGAATTTTGTTTTTTTCTTCTTTGAAATCTTCTTGGGTTAGAGTATCTCATTACATTCCTGCACTTAGATCTCCAAGTATACCTTTCATGTTTTCTGCTGCAATTTCTTGTGATTTTTTGATTGCTTTATTCATTGCGTCAACTAAAGCACTTTCCATTTGTTCTTTTGCAACTTCTTGTAAAATTTCTACTTTTAGAACTTTTTGTTCTGCATCCATTGTAATTTTAACGTTGTTATTATCGTCAGAAGCTTCAATATGAATTTTTTTAAGCTTAGCTTGAATGTTTTTAGCTTCTTTACGAAGTTCCATTAATTTTTTTATGTCTTTTAACACTTTTTAAGTTGTTAGGAATATTATTTGGATTTTATCATAATTTTTTCTTGCATTTCAAGATAATTTTCGGTATTGTCTTTCTAGTTTTAAATAAAGATTATGTTAAAAATTAAAGCTACTCTAAGAGAGCCAAGTCAAAAACTTGATGAAGTTAGAGCTTCGGGTAATGTGCCAGGTGTAATTTATGGTCCAAAATTTGATAGTCAATCTGTTTCTTTTGTTATTGAAGATCTAAAAAGTTTGATTAATAAATCTTCAGACAATTCAAAAATTGCTGTTGAACTTGATGGTAAAGAACATGTGTGTATTATTAAAGAAGCTCAGTTAGATTATATGAAAAACAGAGTTATTCATATAGATTTTATGGTGCTTGATGACTCTAGAAAAATCAAAACCTTAGTGCCTTTGAATTTTGTAGGAGAATCCCTAGCTGTTAAAAAATTAGCTGCAGTGCCAAAATTTTTCATGAAAGAAGTTCAAGTAAGATGTCTTCCGGCTGATATGCCAGAAGTTATAGATGTAGATCTTGCAAATCTTGTAGATTTAGATTCTATTATTCATGTTTCTGATTTAAATGTATCAGAAAAAGTTGAAATTTTGTCTGATAAACTTCATTCAGTAGCTACAGCAGTTATGCCAAAAAGAAAAGCTGAGTAATTTTTACTTTTTCTTTTTAACTAAAGACCACTTGTGGTCTTTTTTTGTACCGTTTTTTATAATAGGAATACTGATTTCTCCAGTTATTGGATTGATTATTTTTAAGTTTAAATCTTTTAATTCTTGATGGTGTTTGTTTATTTTTAGTAAATATTTTTCTTCTTGAGTATTAAGAAAGCTTAGTAAATTTTCTTGTAAATCTTGAATTATTTCTCTGGCAAGAATTTTTACTTTTTTGGATTCTGATAAACTGTAAACTTTTTTCATGTTTTAATTTTAAATAATATTTCTTTTTTTCCCTAAGAAATTGACTAGTTATGTCGAGTGCTTCTTGAATAATTAAGCATTTTTGTGATATAATTAGATTAATTAATTTTATCTATGGCAGAGAATAAAAATCCATTTGATGATACATCTCAGAAAGTTGCCGAATTACTTGAGGAAATTGATGACTCTGAGGATTTAAAGGAGAGTAAATTTGAAAAAATCCTTGAAGAATTGAACCTAACCAAAGCGAGCTTTTTAAAGTATGTCATATTGATTGTGATGTTTATTTTCTTATTTAATTATTTTACTGGTAATAAATCTGCACAAGTTAAGGATTCCACTACAGAAAGTCAAATTGTTGAGTCTGAAATTGAAAAAGGTTTTTTTGATAGACTTTTTTCTAGCAGTGAACCTACTCCTGAAAAAAATACAATTAAGCCATCATCTTTAAATCCTGTAAATCAAATTGGTGTATTACCTGCCTTAAAAATTAGAAATATTCAAACCTTTTCTATTTCTAGTAAAATAGCAAAGTCGAATTCTTTAAGTTTGGTATTAGAGACTTATTTGCTTTCTTATAAAAAAATGAAAACTTTATATGATGTTGATGTAAGATCTTATTTGGATACTAAGACTAATAGGCAACAAGCATTTGATTCTTATGTAACGGAGTATGTTACCAATTTTGAGATATTAAAAGCTAATATACTTAAACTTGAATCTGAAATTTTAACTTATAAAACAAAGCTTGAAGAAACTTCTGTATTAGCTAAAAGTTTAGAAGAAAAATTTTTGGCGAATGTTGATAATTTAAATCCTTATGAATTAGATTTGGTTCTTCAGGATTTTAAAGAAGTTAATCTAAGAAAAACTGCCCTTACTAATGAACTTAAAAGTCGACAGATTGTTTTTGATAGAATTGCTAATAGAAATGATATT
>PBFJ01000021.1 GCA_002718715.1 bacterium | reverse complement strand
GGTTCGATTACTTTTATATTTTTATGACCAAAAACTTTATAGATTTCTTTTTTTGAAAATTCAGAATTTGTAATAATTTGATCCATCTTTTGAATTGTCTTTTTCGGATTGATTAAGTAGTAAAATATCTTTGCTTTCAAGCTTAAATTTCCCTTTAAGACTTCAAAAGCCACATCGTGAATGTACTGACTCTTTTTTTGTACTTTAGAGCTTAAGTTTATGCTTCTAAGGTCAAATCCAAAGTAAAATTTTTGAGTGTTTTTGCAGTAATCTTTTGATTTGAAGTTTGCCAGTTTGTATAATAATCCATCAATCTTAACAAAAGGTAAAAATTTAAAGATTAAATGTAACACTATATTTGGTATCCTGGTATGAATATGAACTATATATTTTTTTGTTTTGATAAAATCTAGATCTCTTTTTTTAAGTGAATTTGTCCAGATTAATAATCTTTTTTGAGAATTAGCATGTTTTCGAAAATCTTTTAAAAAATTTCTTCCAACTTTAATAACTCCATTTATGGCTGGGTCTTGAATGCTTCGGCAATCTAGAATTATTAGTTTAGGCTTCATCTAAAAGTTTATCAATATATGCCTTTATTTTAGATTGAAATTCTTGTTTTGTAAATTGTTGGCTACTTTTAGCAATTTCTTTGCTAGAAAATTGCATTTTTTCAAATTTATGAATTGCTTGATTTAGGCTGTTCTCATTTTGTTCATCGAAAAATATTCCATTTTGTTCGTCTTTTATAATATCTACTATTCCCCCTTTTTTATAGGCAATTACAGGGCAACCGTGTTGAATGCTTTCGGCTGCAACAATTCCAAAATCATCTTTTTGTGGAAATAAAAAAGCTTTTGCGTTTTCAAGTAAATTTTGATGAGTTTGATCATCTACATATCCTAAAAATTTTGTATTTGGATTTGTATTAATTTTTTTAAGTTTTTCTAATAATCTGCCTTTACCATAAATTTTTAGATTTTTTTGATTTTGATTAAAAGCTCTTACAATTAATTCAAATTGCTTATATGGAATCAATCTGCCCCCCGCTAAATAATAGTTTTCTTTTTTTTCTTTAATTTTTATCTTTCTGTCTTCAAAGGCTGGATTGATAACTTTTGCATCTAAATGATAGTATTTTTTGATTCTTTTTTGAACTGCACTTGAGTTGCAAATGATTCCATCGTTTCTTTGACTTGCAACAAAGTCCCAGTTTCTTAGCTTGCTTAAGAAAGGTTTGGCTAAAAATTTTATAAATTTTGGCACATTGTATTGTGCTAAGTATTTATGGCAATCATCCCAAATGTATCGAGTTGGATTGTGCATATATATTATATGTTTTGTGTCCACGTTGGTGATAATGCCTTTCGAGCAGGCCCAATTAGAGTTAATAACTAAATCATAATCATCAAAATTCATATTTTCGAATGCATAGGGCATTATAAATAAATATAAGAAATGCAATTTATGAACAAAAGGTAATTTGTTGATAAAGCTTGTGTATACTTTACGATTTTTAAATGCTGGAAAATTTTCTGCTTTATATATAGACGTATAAATATCAGCTTCTGGGTAAACTTCAGCTATATGTTGGGTGACTTTCTCAGCTCCACCTTTTGAATTAAGCCAATCTGTAACAATTGCAATTTTCATTTTGCTTTATTTCTTATCTTTAGCAAAATTTTAACTTAATTTTTAATTAAATCAAATGACTGAATTTACAGCTTGACAGATAGTAACGACATGCTATTATTCCACTACTTTAATTTTAAATATGACTTTCACGCTTAAGCTAGGTGATATTATTGATTTCACTCCATTTCTCTCGGAAGTTTATGTGGCAAATCCATCTGATGATGGATTTATTCAGAAGATTGCTCATCCTGGTGGTGTATATCAACCATCTGTTTCTCCTTCAGGAAATTCTTTGCCGCAACTATCATTATGTCCTGATTTTGCACGTAAAAGTTTATCTTTATTAAGAGTTTTAAATGATTCTTTTTCTATTTCACAGTTAAATTCTAATTTGAAGATTTATCGTGAAGTTGATTGTGCATCCTCTAGATCCTTGAGATATTCTGTTTTTATTTTAACTGATATCAATTTTGTTGTTTTAGTCTGTGATCAATATGGTGAAGCTATTCGTTTTAAAAAATATGATGAAGACTTTCCAGTTGCAAATATTATTCATGAAATTACTGCTAATCCTAAAAAAGGACAGTTGGATAGAGTTGGTTTTTCCAGAGCGTCTATGAATGAAGAAGCATATAATAATGATTCTTCTCGTGAATCTTTTTTCCAAGAACTTATACAGTCTAATGCCTTTGTTGATAATTCCGTAGCTCAAACCTTACTTTTATCTCATTCCTTACAATGCTTACATTCTATTTATGCTCCATTAGTTGCTCAAGTAAAAGAATTTTTCAAAGGTGATAATAACTATCTTGATATCTCTAAGGTTACTGGTAAAAATAAAAAAGCTTTTCAGTCTACGGTCATCAGATTTTCTGAGCTTGCTGTATTATTCAATGTTGATAGGGTTCCCGGACATGTTAGATGGGATATGAATTGTTCTGTGTTTCAAATTTTAAGAGCAATTTATTATAATTGTCCTGAAAGTTTAAAACGTATCAATCAAAAAGACAAACCTCGTATTGAATTACCTCCTTTAGAGGAATTAAAATTGACTATTTTTAACAAATTTTCTGATGAACATGGTTCTGTTGATATTTCTTTTGTTTCCACTAAAAATATTGTAAGATTTTCTGAATATTTTGGTATGTCGTTTGTTCGTATAGCACCTGCTTTTAATATAAAAGGTAAAAACATTACTTCTTTTATTGAAATTTTAAAGCAAGTCTTTACTGATGAAGTAAGTCGACAAAGATTAGATGATAAGCTTTCTGAAATTACTGTTGTTAAGTTTTCTGATGATGAAATTTTATCGACTTATCGTGATTATTTTTCTGATGAAAGTCATTTAGTTGATTTCTCTAAAGTTAACATTGATGAAATTCATGCTTTGAATTCTAATATTGGTATTTCTTTATATGTAGCTTTAAAACAGATAATGCCGGATGATCAAGTTTTTTCAGTAAATGTATATAATTTACTTCAACTTTTAATAGTTGTTTATAAAGATTCTCCTCATAATTTAAAGCTTATTACTGATTATCGTGATCGTATGTATCCTGATTGTGATATAGAAGAATGTGTTTATAAACTTAAAAAAGAATTATCTGATGAAAATGGAGTGTTTGATTTATCAATATCTTTAACTCCAATCATTCAAAATTTTCACAGTTTGGTTGGTGTTACTGCTGGTACATTTATTTCTTTGTTAAATTTTGAATTACCTATTTCTAGATTTGATACACCTTCTAGTTTTCTTCCTGTTTTGAAATATTTATATTCAGATTGTACTAAAAGTTTAGATAGAATAGATACTCTAGAGTCTAGACTTTCAAAAGAAGTTATAAGCGATAAAGATTTAATAGATCGTATAAAAAACCATTTTTCTGAAGGAGATTTGGTGTCCGATAAAAAATTGTCTCATGATAGTGTTCGTTCATTGCGTCAAGAGATTGGAATTGGTGCTCAGGCTATATTTACCAGGTTTAACAGGCAATCAGATAATGCTAATTCAATCACTGAGTTTCTTCCATTTCTTTTAGATTTATTTGCTGATTGTGCGCAAAGTGTCAATATTATTCAAGCAAAAATTAAAAAAAATTAGTTCTAGAACTTAGTTTTAAATATATAGTGAATCGCCATTTTCTGAGTCCTCATCTTTTTCATTAAATATGCTTTCTATTTTTAAAATTATGTCTTCAATAGTGTCCTCAACTATAGTTGTATATGTTTTTAGTAAGTGGTTTATGTCTTTTACTCTTTCTTCAAATGTTTCTAATGCTTCTTTTTTATCATTTTCTGTTATAAAACTACATTCTATTCCGTGTCTTGCAATTTTTATTATTGTATCCCAACTTGCTACCTCTTTATGTCCAGAGATTAATAATAATGCATATTCGTTAATAATATTTGTCCCGCATATAGAATCATTGTCTGTACAGATTGTAATTGGTATCTCTCTTTTTATAAGTTCATCTATTGGATGATGTGTGTGATTCTCTGTGTTTATTGGTATTGATAATACATTGCATACTCCACATATTTCTACAGTAGCTCCGTCTGCTTTCAGTAGATTTAATGTTTCTAAATCATCTACTGCTCTTACTGCATGTCCAATTCTATCTGAATTTATTTGAAGAGCCTCTCTTACTGAGTAGTATCCTTCTTTCCCTTCATCGTAGGTTGGAGTTTCTCCTGCATGCACTGTAATTCCAATTTTTTCACCTTCAGTTGTTTCATTGTATTTATATATAGCTTCAAATGCATCTTTAAAGAAAATTGCTGGATAACCCGTATCTTCTGGTCCTGCTAAGTCAAAACTAAATTTTTTATTTGGATATTTTTTTGCAAGTTCTATTGTTAGTCTACTGTGCTCGTCTACTTCTTCTGGTTTCCAATCTCGTCCTCTGTATCCTAGAATTGTAAATCCGATTTTAGGACAATTTTCTTTTGTTGTTTGTATTTCTTCTATTACTCTAACTATATATTCTCCCGCATCCCAACCTGTTATTTCGTTTCCTTCTTTGTCTTTGAGTCCAAGAATTGAGCATCTTATTTCTACTGTTAATTGTTCATTTTTAATTGCCTCTTCTATGATCGAATTTATTGCAACTTTATAGTCCTCCATGTATCTAATACTTCTTGCAATTGTTCCGTATGTATTACTGAATTCATCTAGTGATTCAAATCCGTTTCCAGCTTTTTCATATGCCTTTTCTATTTCATCTATATTTAATTCTTTTTCTTTCGCTAATTCAATAATTGTATCTTTTGGTACTGATCCCTTTAAGTGTTGATGGTTGTTTGTTTTTGGTAATAGGTATAGTAGTATATATTTAATCCTTAATTGTCTTTCAAAATCATTTATATCTGAGTTTTGGTTTAGGCCTATTAATAAACTTTCTGCCATTTTTAATTTATCTTCATATGTTAGTTTTTTCATTTTTCCTTCATACATTGTTTGTAGTTCCCTTACTAGCATGTTAGCATGTCTGTATTTCTCTCTTAAATCTAATGTGTTTTCATATTCACTAAAATATTCTTGATAGCTTCTTATATCTCTGTCAATATGCCTAAATTTATTAAGGTAAATTTCAAATGTTGATTTTGATTCATCTAAGTTCTTTTCTTTTAACTCTTTTATTATTGAATATGCTAGAGTGCTTATTGGATTCATAGGGTCCGGCATATACTTTTCTAAAAAAGTTCCTGTTTCCATTTCGTAAAACCGATGATTACCCTCATGGTTTTCAACTGCTATTACACCATATTGTGTTGAAAAATTTCCTTCTTTTGATTTTAATGTTGTTCCTGATTCGGCTAATGAAATATATATATTATTGTATTTAGTGTATTGTTTTTCAAATTTGTTGCTTTCTAAATCTTCTTTTTTAATATCTTTTATATTTCTTTGTTTGAATTCTTCGTAGTTTACATATTTTGCTAAAAAATCCTCAGTACTACAGTGTCCAATATCATTTTCATTATATTTTATAAGTACTGAATTGTTGTTAACTGGATTTGGAAAATGTTTACGATTTTTTACATACCAATTGCCATGTTCTTTCGTAAGTCCTAGTTCTTTTAAGTTTTCATCTGTATCTTCTAGGTTTATTGTGCATGCTTGTATTTCGTTTGGTTTTGATATAAAAGAGATTTTAGTATCTACTAGTTTTTGGACTTCTATTTCATTTTTTGTTTTTTCTTTAGATGAAATTTCATTAATATTCATTTTATCTTGTTATAATCATTATATTATATCAGGATGGAGTCATTTTGTAAATATCAATGTGTGAGTTTTATATTTTAAAAAAGCCTCATAATATATGAAGCTTTTTATTCTTTTTGGTATCTAGAGACTTACTTTTCTAAGTTTGCTTGTATTGTTGCATACATACCTTCTGCAATTTCTTCTATTTTAGCACCTGGTACTCTTGCAAGTATTTCTTCTTTTGTAGCAAATCTATAATCTTGAATTGATTCTGCTGCAATTGTGTAAGCACCATCGCCATCTCTAATTATGTAACCACCTGCTTTAGTTTCTGTTGTTCCACCCCATGATGCTAATCCTGAGATATTTTCTGTTGCCAGTTTTGCTGGTCGACATCCTTTGTCTACATATAAACCATCTTTATTTGGATGTGCTTCGTAAGCTTCATTGAATTTTTCTATTCTTTGTTCTACAGTTCCTTTACCGTGTCTATATATATATTCTCCTTGATCCGACTTGTTTTGAAGAATGATATCTCCTTCTTCTGCAATTTGTACTGCCTCTTGACCATCTTCAATACATTTTACGATTTCACCTGCTTTAGCAATTCTACCTTTTGTTTCTTCTTTTTTTACAAGGTAAACTTCAGCTTGTGGATTTGCATCGTAATATGCTCTTAGTTGATTTCCTACGTTTAGGAATTCAACACCATCTTTTGTTATTGTTTCAAACTGCTTGTTTGAATTTGTTTCAATTGTCATTTTTTTATGATTATTGTTTTTATTTATCCAAAATGGATATATCATAATATTCCTTTTTTCTTAAAATGTCAAGCTTTTATTAATCTTATTTTATATGATAATCTATATTTGATAATTAGTTTCTATGTTTTTTATTTATTTTTTAGTTGGTCTTTACTTTTTAATTAAAGGAGCCGATCTTCTAACAGATGGAGCTGCTGCACTTGCTGGGCGTTTTAATTTGAATCAAGTTATTATTGGTTTAACTGTTATAGCTTTTGGAACCTCTGCTCCTGAATTATTTGTATCTATTAGTTCTGTTTTAAATAATTCTTCAGGGATTTTATTTGGAAATATTTTTGGATCAGTAATTATTAATATTTCATTGGTCCTTGGACTCGCTTCTATATTTGGTATTGTTGATGTGCATAAAAGACTAGTTAAGCTTGAGCTGCCTTTTACTTTACTGGTTAGTTTTTTTCTTTTCTTAGCTTTAAATGATTCATTTTTTGGTTCTAATCTTGTTAATCAATTAGATAAATTTGATGGTTTGATACTACTGAGTTTGTTTGCTTTCTTTGTTTGGACTTTATTCAGTTATAAGGAAGGTCTTTTTGAAGAAAAACCTGACTTTATTTTGTTAAGCAAATTAAAAACCTTTTTATATATTTTATTTGGTTTTTTGTTTTTGATTTTTGGTTCTCATCAGGTTGTAAGTAATGGACTTGAAATTTCTCGTATATTTGGGTTAAATCAAACTTTGATTGGAGCTTTGCTTATAAGTCTTGGGACTTCACTTCCAGAAATTGTTACAAGTTTTACGGCATTTAAAAAAAATAATCATGAATTAATGATTGGGAATGTAGTCGGTTCTAATATTTTTAATTTATTATTGGTTTTAGGGATATCTTCTACTCTTAAACCAATTGAGTATTTACCTTCTGTAGCTTTTCATTTTCATGCTATGGTTTTAGTGCAAGTTTTACTTTTTGTTTTTTTATTCTTTAGAAAAGATAAAAACCTAACTAAGTCCTTAGGGTTTATATTTTTAATTTTCTACTTGTTGTATTTTTTCTTAAATTTTTATTGATCTTCTAGTTTTTCTAACTCGTCTTTAGATTTATTCATAAAGATCTTTACAACATTGTTGTCGGGATCTCTTTTTAGTAATCTTTCACAGATTCCAATTACCTCCTTGTATTTTTTCTCGTTATACCATTGACCAACTAATTCTAATACTACTTCTTCGTTTTCTACTGACATTGTTGAGTTGTATTTCTCACCTAAAATAAAGGTTAGATTTCCTGTTTTTTGATTAAGTAGGTACTGCAGGAACATAAACATTGCTGCTACTTGTAAGATTACAAATAAAATATTTATATTGTTTGGCATCTTTATAGATAGCATAGTATTGAAGATTGCATGTAGAATCATTGATAAGAATAGACCTTTGTAAACATATTTTCTTCTAAATTTATAATAATCAACAATTGTTACTTTTTCTCCTTTCCACTTTTCAAAATCAATAAAGTCTCGTGCAAATTTTGAAATTCCATAGTAATAGGCAAATATTCCAGAGAATATTAAATGTGCACATACTGTAAATATAGATCTAAATATAAATGGTCCAACTAATCCATCAAATCCGTGTCGACTCCAGATTCTTACGAAATAAATTATATTTTCAGAAAATGCAAAACCTAAAGCTGCTAGTATCCCTAGTTTAAGAGAATCTGCTAAGGTTGTTATTATTTCTGGATTCTTCTTGTCTGTTATTTTTACAATCATAAATTTAATAAACTCCTCTGTTATTCCAACAAAAGAATACAGTACTACATACCACATATTGGGACTCAGTACCTCCCTTAATGGACCAACAAAATCATAACTAGTTTGTCCAACTGTTTTAGAATATAAAAGTTGATATCCTAAAATTGGAAATACAGTTAAAGTACCTCCTAGAAATATCCATAGGTAGGTTTTAAAGTTTTTATCTCTTCTGTTCAAAAACACATAACTCCAAATAATTGCAGGTAAGCATGCCAGTACAATACAGATAAGAGTTTTAAAATCCATTATGCTTGAAGTTTAGCTTCTTCTAATGTTTGTGTGAAAGGTATCATTTGATCAAGACCAACTACGCAAAGTGTTTCTTTTACGTTTCTTGCTGGTTTGGCAATTATAATTTTTCCACCTTTAGCGGAAACTTTATTGTAGTAATCTGCAATGTATCCAATTGATTTTGAATTCATGTAGCTTAGTTTTTCTAAATCTATAATCACCGATGTCTCGTTTGGCATTTGTTCTATAACTTCGTAAATTTTGGGTGCGAAATCATCAGCGTTAGATTCGTCGAGAATTCCCTCTAATGCTATTAGTTTAATTGGATTTGTTTTACCTGTTACAAGTAGTTCTGAAAATGTATATTTTACTTCTGCCATATTTTTATATTTTTAAATGATAATTTGATTTGGTTCTAAACTTCTTTCGAGTGTTTGAAATGTTTGATCGTTGAGATTCTTTGTTATTTCTACAATATGTCCTCCATTTTCTGTATCTTTAATTTCTAGTTTATCTGTCCATTTAGATACTATGTAAGCTAAACCTCTTCCCCTTAGTCCAAGATTTTTAATATTAATTTTTTTTGTTTTAAGAATTTTTTCTTTTATCTCTTTAGCTGTTATTGGGTTATCTTTTTTACCAAAATCTTCAACTGTAATTTTTATATGTTTATTTGGTACTGCAATAAATGTTATTTTAATATAACTATCTTCGTTTGATCCATGTTCTATTGCATTATTACAAAGCTCATCCACCACTGATTGAAATCTGTATCCCCACGTCTCAGAAAAATCTGTCATATTTTTTATCATTTGTAGGGTAAAGTCTCTTATTCCTGACATAAAATATGCTTTGGTCGGTATTTCAATTTTAATTTCAATATCTTTATCACTATTAATCTTTACTGGATTACTACCTTTAATTGATCCCTTGGTTTCTTTCATTGATTTAAATTAATCATTAAATATTAACATAAATTTACTTTTTTTACAAGTTTTTTCTTGTGATTTTGCCTTTTCTACAATGCAAATCTTTTGTTTTTATTCTACAATACAATTAACTAATTTCCTTGTATATTTATGAATTTTAAGCTTACACATTTTATATTTATTTTTTCTTTCTTTGCTTTGTTAAATTTAAACCAAGTTTTTGCTTTGGATTTGTATGTCAAAGACTCCTATGTATCTTCTAAAGTTAAATACACACTTTCTAATGATAAACTCCTAAATGATCTTAATCTTGTCTTAACAGATACTAAAGGTACTGATTATTTGATTTCAAATATAAATTCCATCAATCTAGAAAATTCTAGTTTTGAAGGATTCATCTCCCAAATTTATTTTAATAAAGCTGGTAAATACACATTATCTGTCTTTAAAAATGATTTAATTATTGCTTCTGATACTTTCAATGTATCTATTTATAATCCATTTAATTCTAAAGCTATTGGTGGAGATGATTCCCAAGAGACATCTAGTTTGATAGCAAATAATTCACAGGTTGTTGATGAAGATGAGCCTTTGCTTGGAATTGAAAATCCCCGATTTGAAATTTTAGATTTTGAAGAATCAATTAATGTTGATGAATTTCTTACTTTCACTGTTCAAGCCTTAGATTCTGATTCTAATGATGATGATCAATATGTGGGTACTTTAAATTTCGAAGTTATAGATGATGAAAATGTTACCTTGCCTGACCCTTATGAGTTTGAAGTTGATGATGCTGGTAGGCATACTTTTTCATCTAGTATTTCATTTTCAACTCCAGGTAATAAAGTTATAAGATTATTTGATTCTGTTGATTCATCTATTGAAGCTGCTTTTGAAATAAATGTAACACCTTCAAATTCAAATGAAGAGTCTCAAGAATCCAATTCAAGTGTTAGTATATCTTTAGACTCCCCTAGTTCAGGAATTAGTAATGTAAATACTCTTGAGTTTCGGGGAAAAACCACTCCTGGTAAAGAAGTTAAATTGTTTGAAAATGATAGTTTATTGATTTCTTTAGGTTCTGATGAAGAAGGAAATTTTCAGTTTATATCCCCTCCATTTGCTGACGGAGATTACGAGTTCTACGCAGAGATTGATGGTGTAAAGTCAAATGTCATAGATCTTGAAATTAAAACTGAATCAGCTATTTTAAATGATTTTGTTATTGCACCTGAATCAGTAAGACCTCTTAAGAAATTTAATTTAGAATTAACTTTTTCAGATAGAGTTTCTAGTGCTTCGGTGATTATTGATGGAAAAAAATCCGATTTAGAAAATGTTGATGATGCTAGTAGTAAGTTTTTTGGTGAATTAACAAGCCCAGTTTTGTCTGGTGAATATAATATTAGTGTGATTTATGTTGATTTCCAAGGAGCTTCTAATACTTTCTTGATTCCTGAAAAATTATTTGTTTTACCTCCTGAGCTTCCATTGTCTAACGATACTGAAGAGATAAATTTTAATGTTGATCCTGTCGATCTTGACTCTAGATTGGATGATCTTGAAAATTCTAATAATTTACAAAATAATACATTTGTCTCGGATGCAATATTTATTCCACCATCAGATGTTACTGGTGTTACCTCCATTTCTGACTCTAGCAAAGTTCAGTTAAATTGGATTGCTTCAACTGATAACACAGGAGTTTCCTTTTATTTAATTCGTTTTGGATTAGATCCATCAAATTTAAATTCAGAAATTAGAACTTTTGATTCTACTAATGCTTTTACAATTGAACAATTGCAGCAGGATCAACAGTATTATTTTACGATTTTTGCAGTCGATTTAGATGGTAATATTTCCAGACAAGGATCACAGATTATATCAGCTGTAACTTCAAGATCTGTAACTAGTTCATTTGGTTTAAATGTGGATGGTACTATTGTTGACTCAGTTCAAGCTGTTGATTCTGATTTTATTCAAAATAATGGATTTGATGCTAATCAAGATCTACAAGATTTAGAAACTTCTAATGTGGGACCTTCTGAAAATATTGCTCTTTTATCTTTGATGCTTAGTTTCGTTTTGGGTATATATTGTAGAAGGAAAGGTTGGCTTTGGTTTTAGTTTTTATTTGTATTGTTAGTTCTCGTAGGAGAACCTATAAGAAATGTTCTTTCATCTTTTTTGAGTTACTTTATTTATTAGTTAATTTTTTTGCTAGTTTCCAGAGTTTTATTCCACTTTTACCAAGAAGTAATTTTATTTCGCCTTCATTAAATTTTATGAAATCTGCAAAGGTTTTGATTTCGTAAAATTCTAAAGCTTTTAATGTGTGTCTTCCAATTCCTGGTAAGAAGCATAGATTTGTGTTTGTACTCATATTTAAAAATTATTTATTATTTGTATTTTTATTATAGGTGAGTGTCTGCTCACCATCAAGATTAATTTGTATTTTGAACTTGCAATATATATAATTTGTTTAGTTTTAATATTTATAAATGAATTCTCCAATCCTTACTTTTGTCTCTGTATTTTTTCGACTATTTTCTTTTCTTATTTTTTTCCGAGTGATTATGTCATGGGTTAGACCTCGGCCTAACTCTCTTACCTATTTTATTTCAGACATAACAGATCCATATTTAAATTTTATAAAAAAATTCATACCACCAGTTGGTATGATTGATTTTTCTCCGATTGTTGCCCTTTTATTATTAGACGTTCTTCAGTCTATAATTATATCCATTTTAGTATAAATTTTTGTATAGATTACATATATTTCCAGCTCCCATAATAATTAAATAGTCGAATTCTTTTTTAAGTGTATTTAATTGTTTTTTTGTCTTTTCTAATCCTTCTCCGTTTGATATGTTTTTATGATTTGTTTTTACTATAAATTTTTCAACATTGATTTTTTCTATATCTTCTTTTTTGTCTCTACATTCATATATATCAGTTATTATCACTTTATCTGCATCATTAAATACGTTTTTAAATTGATTTATTAACTTTAGAGTTCTTGAATATTGATGTGGTTGATAAATTAGGCAAATTTTTGAGTCTTTAAATTTATTTTTAAATCCTTTTAATGCTTTCATAATTGCAGTTGGATGATGAGCGTAATCTATATAAATATTATCTTTAAGGTTCATCATTCTTTTATCTATTCCCTTAAATTCTTCTATCCCTTTGAGACTTTTTTGCTCATCTAAACCTATGTAATTCGCAATTTGTAATGCTAAATCTGCATTTTCTCGATTGAATTCTCCTATCAAATTTTCAGGATTTGGAAGTTTTTCTTCATTAAAAAATTTAATTTTACTTTTTGGTATTTTTAAACTTTTAGAGTTTTTATCTTTTGTATTTATAAATATTTTATCTTTTATTTGCTTTGTAAAATTTTGAAAACAGTTTATATATTCCTCTTCATTTTTAAAGCTTTCTAGGTGATCTAGTTCAATGTTCGTTATGCCTAATATATCTGGATTAAGACTTAGAAATCCTTGATTTAATTCACAGGTTTCTAGTATGAAATATTTACTTGTTCCAACTTTATAATTTAAATTGTTTAACAATTCAATATTTGTTCCTACAATTGCATTTATATCTATATTATTTTCTAAAAATGCAGCAATTAGTAATGAAGTAGTGGTTGTTTTCCCATGAGTTCCACTAATTGATATTAATTTGTAGTCTTTGGTAAGTTTTCCTAATGCTTGTCTGTAAGTTAAGCATTCTAATCCTTTTTCTTTTGCATCTATATATTCAGGGTTTGTTTTTTTATCTATTGCTTCTGTATATATAACTATGTCAATTCTATTTTCTATTTTTCTGTCATGTCCTATATTGACTTTGAATCCCTTTGTTTCTAATTTTTCTACTTGTTTATTTCTTACATCGCTTGACCCTTCAGTTTGTACCCCTTTTTCTTTTAAAAACATAGCTAGACCACTTGTACCGATTCCGCTTATTCCGATGATATATATGTTTTTATTTTCAAAGTACATCTGATATAATTAAGAAAAATTTTTTATATTATGAGGTTTTTATCTGAAAAAAACAAATATATTTTACTTATTCAGCTTGGTTTAGCTATTTATTTGCTATTTACCTTGTTGATTTCTGAGTATAAGAATTATAAGGTTCAAAGATATATTGATGATTTTGATCTTCGTAATCAAAAAATCGCTGCAGAAAATGTTTTGTTAAATAATGACCTTTCATATTTTAATTCACCTGAATATCAAGAGAAGATTGCTAAGCAAAATCTTGGTTTAATAAATCCAGGAGAAAAAGTTTTGGTAATACAAGTTGAAGATTCCTTAAGTGAATCTCAACGTTATGAAAAGTCTATACAAGAAAGTGAAATTAAACGTATTAATGCATTGCCAAACCATAAGAAGTGGTGGTATTATTTATTCTCTTAACAAAAAAACATGAAAATTTTTAATTCTTATACAAGAAAGGTTCAGGAATTCGATCCTGTAAATGAAGGTAAAGTTTCCATGTATGTTTGCGGACCCACTCCTTACGATGAACCTCATATGGGCCATGGTCTTTCGCAGGTTAGATTTGACCTAATCCGTCGTTATTTAATTTTTAAAGGTTACGAAGTGACATTTGTTACTAACGTTACTGATATAGACGATAAAATGATTAATCGATCGAATCAGGAAGGTATTACTATTAAGGAGCTGACAAATAAAGTTTTTCCTATTTATGTTAATTGTTTTAGTAAACTTAATATTCTTGAGCCTACTAAAACATTGTACGCAACTAAGTTTGTAGATCAAGTTATGAGTATGACTCGTATTTTAATGCAAAAAGGATATGCCTATAAATTAGCTGATGGTATTTATTTTAACATTGATAAGTTTCCTGATTATGGAAAACTTTCAGGTGTAAATTTAGATGAGTTAGAGGATGGTGCTAGAATTGATGTTAAAGATGATAAAATTAATCCAAAAGATTTTGTTATTTGGAAATATCATAAAGATGGAGAACCAGCATGGAGAGATCCTTTGAAACAACTTCCAGATGGTCGTCCTGGTTGGCATATAGAGTGTTCAGCTATGATTTATAGTGAATTTACCGATACTATCGATATACATGGTGGAGGTCAAGATCTTACATTTCCTCATCATGAATGTGAAATTGCTCAAAGTGAAGCTTGTTTTGATTTTAAATTCGTTAATAATTGGATGCACAATGGTTTACTTAATATTGACGGTGAAAAAATGAGTAAATCCTTAAATAATTTCGTTACATTAAGAAAAGCATTAGAATCTTATAATCCAAATGTATTAAGATATTTTATGCTTTCAACTTCTTATAGAGCTCCTTTAGATTTGACTGAAGAAAATATAACTAACGCTAATAATTCCCTTGATCGACTTCAAAATTGTGTAGATAGAGTGTTAGCTTCAAATGGATTTGAGTCCAATGATGATGTGGAACTTGATAATCAGATTCATATTTTGTTTGAGGGGTTCGTTAGGCATATGGATAATGATTTTGATATCTCAGGTGCTCTTGGGTTCGTTTTTAACTTTATAACCTATGTCAATACTGCCTTGGATGAGCAAAAGCTCTCCCAGTCTAATTTAGAGGTTATTATCGATAAATTTAAGGAACTAAATTCTGTGTTAGGATTCTTAATCTTAGAAAAATCAGAAATTTCTGAAGACGTTATTAAACTTGCTGATCAAAGACTGGAGGCAAAATTAAATAAGGATTATCAATTAGCAGACTCTTTAAGAGATCAAATTTTAGAATTAGGTTACGAAATAAAAGATGTTAAAAATGCTTACGAAATTAAGAAAAAATCTTAATTTTGACTTGTTTTTTTATTTAAAATTTCATAAAATTAGCATACAAAAAGTGGCAAGGTAGCTCAGATGGTTAGAGCGCGGGACTCATAAGCCCGAGGTCGAGGGTTCGATCCCCTCTCTTGCTACCATTTTTTACGAATCTTTATTTCTTGTAAATGAAAAGGTTTTTGAATGTGAATAATTTCCAGGGTAATCTGATCTACAAATTTGATTGTTAGAAACTAACTCTCTGCATACAAAGCCATCTTTTTCATAAGGAATATCTCCTTCTTCTCTTTCTAGTTCTAGTTCTACTCTAGGAGCTTGGGTATCAATTTTTTGATTTTGTGATTTTCCGTTATCAATTACTTCTTCCTCTTCATCTCCATCTTCTTCTAAACCGTAAAAGTTATCATAATACCATCCTTCTTCGTCCTCATATTCATATTCATTTCCATATTCATTTTCAAAATCATCATCTTCTTCTTCAAATTCAAATAATCTATTTCCATAAGTTTTCCATTGATCTCCGCATACATCTGGATCTCCAATTAATATGTATTCTTGTACATTTTTATATTTCCTAAATATTTCTGTGAAATCTTGTTTGAATGGCATCCAACTACATATTATTACGTTTGGTTTATGTTTTTTGATTGCTTCTTCTAAGTCAACTTTTTCTACTTCATATAATGTTTCGATTTCCCATTCTCCTAAATCTGTTGCTTTAATTTTAAATTTTTCAGGATTTTTTTCTTCTAGGAGTTTTCTTAAATGGTATGTTAGTTTTCCGTTTCCAGCTCCAACTTCTAAAATTTTAATTTTTTTATTTTCTTTATAATTTTCTACTAGATAGTTGGATAAGTCGTTAAGATATTCTTTATTTATAAATTCATAAATAATATCCTTCTTTCTATGAATAAATGCATCCCATTCCTGCTGTGGGTTTTCACTGTTTTCGAATGCATATTTTATTTCATCAACTGATGCTAAGTATCTTGGATTTTTTAATCTTTTTATAATTATTTTTGGATCTAATGTACTTAGTATTTCATGTTTTGTTCTAGATTGATTCTTATCTAATTGATTTTCATCTAAAAGATCTATTCTTTTTGAGCTTATATGCATTTTTTAAATTACTTCTTTTAATTCTAATGCATTTTCGCATTTTCGTCAATAAAGTTTTGTAGTATAACTTGTGCTGCTAGTTCATCCTTTTTTTCTTTGAACTCTAATTCTGATAAACCTTTAAGTTCTGCAATTTCTTTGGCTTTTTGGGTTGAGAAGTCTTCATTGTAATATATTGCTTCTATATCTTTTGGTAGATATTTTTCTACATATTTTTCTACTTGAAAGTTTTTTGATTGATATAAATTTTTACCTACAATTATTTTTAGAATATTTTCTTCCTTTATAATTTTTATTAGTTCAGAATTTAATAATTCTGTTTTTATGGTTGAATATGAAAAAGCGATAGATTGAGTACTATCGCTTATTGCAATTCCTGTATTTTTTGAACCGATATCTAATCCTAGAATCTTATTCTTCAATACCATCTACGATTAATTTCATTTGTGCAACTTGATCGTAACCAAGGTTGATAATTAAGTCGAAGCTTCCAGTTTCTTTAATATTTTGGTTGAATTTTAACTTATCTGGAGCAATATTTTGATCGTGTTGTGTTTTTAATTGTTCGATTACTATATCTTTAGAAACTTTTGAGTATAGTTTTCCTTTGTTATTAAGTTTCATAGAAACTTTAAGGCTTTTAGCGTTTATAACGTTAAAGATTGAAACAGCTTTAGCTTTTTCTTCTTCTCTTTTCTTAGTTAGCATTGCTTCTATTTCTCTTGATTTTTCAAGAAGTTTTTTTGTAGCTACTTGAGCGTACCCTCTTGGTAATAAGAAATTTCTAAAGAATCCAGGTTTTACGCTAATCATTTGGTATTTAATCCCTAACTTTGGGACATCTTGCATCAAGATTACTTTCATTTTAAAAATTGTTAATTGTCCATAAATTAATATCGAAAAATCTATCCGATGGTTTGTAATAACTCTCTAAGATTTTACGGTTTTTTATTTTATTGTCAACCTCAAATCCCTTTTTTTCTGTGAATAAAAAAATTGCTGGTAAATTATTTTTTAATTCTCTATTTAAGTCTTTTACTAATTTAATTTGATTTTTACTTGATGAATTTTTACGTAATTTTTCTAATAATTTATCTGTTAATGCGTTTTGGTAATTTGATATATTTAAACTTCCTGGGTTGGTTTGACTTGAGTGCCAGAACCCATATGAATCTAAGTTGTTACCTAAATCGTGTCCAAATAGTGCAAGATCATAGTTTTTTCCTAGTAATAGATCTTGAAATGTCTCTTTGTCATAGTTGTAACTTACTATTTGTATCCCAATGCTTTTTAACTTTTCTTCTAAGTAATCTTTAATTATTTGATTTTCTTGATTTCTTTCTTTGTTGATTTCGAAATTTTGAATTATTAATCCAATTCTTACTGGTTTATTATTGTAAAATAGTATGTCTTCTTTGTATTCAAAACCTTTATTCTCTAATGTTTCTTTTATTTCAGATATACTTGTATTATTTTGTGCGGATTTATTTTCTTCATATTGAAAAAATGGATTATCAATCATTATTTTGTTAAATAACTTCTCTCCTAGTTCTTCTTTTTTAATTGAGTTATTGATTGCTCTTCTAAGGTTGATATTTCTAAGAAATTCATTTTCTTGATTTATAAACAGTGCTGTATATTTTGGTAATAAATAATACTGATCTGTATTTGTTGTGTAAAAATTACTATTACTTTCTTTGGTTATCTCTTGGTTTTCATTTGATATTAAAAATCTTATGTTTTTAATCTTTAATTCTTCTGATTTTAAAATAATTTCATGAAAATTGTCTTTTTCAATTATTTTTTCTAGATTGAAATCTCCGCTGAATATACATTCTTCACAGTTATCTTCTTTTATATAAAAATTTTGTTTTAAAAAACTTTCTTTTGTACTTTTAGGTACAATAGCTAGAGTTAGGTTTGCTAAAAAGAAATTGTTTGGACTTTCTAGTTTGAAAATTATCTCCTTATTGGTGTTTTCGTAGATTTTAACACCTTCAAAGTTACTTTTTAGAATTTGATTATTAAAGTTGTTTGATTTTATAATTTCGTTATAGGTTGTAATAATATCATTGTTGGTAATTGGACTGCCATCAGACCAGTATTGATCATTGTTGAGCATGAATTTAAATTCTGTTGAATCATCATTTACTATAAAGGCTGCTAAATCACTTTCGTACTCTTTAGTTTCTGGATTTATTTTAATTAATCCTCTATACAATAATTTTGATATATCTGAGTTACTTTTGCTGTAGCTTTCGTAAAATGGATTTATTCCAGTAAATTTTTCTGGGATAAATTCAGTATACATGTCTTTCCTTTGGTTTTCCGTAAAGTTATTTATTTGGCCAATGATAAATTTAAACGCAAAAAGTGCTATCAAGCTTATTACTAAGTATCTTGATAGCTTTTTTTCCTTCTTAGAATAATTTTTTATTACTCGTTTGTAATTCATCTATACGTAGATAAAGCTTAATGATAAGAGTACAAATAATACAGAGAACACAATTGTTGCGTAGTAAAGTACTTTTTCTGCACCTCTTTTTGTTGCGTAGAACTCACCTGTACCTCCAAAGGTTGCTGACAAGCCAGTTCCTTTACTTTGAGATAATATACTTAGGACTAGAAGTCCTGTTATAATTAAATGAGCAATTTTCAATGTCTGTTCCATTTTTTTTATTTTATTAAATTTTTTATCCAGTTAATTGTACCTATTATCAGACCTGCTAATAAATAGTTACCTGTTCCTTCTATAGATAGAGAATATTGATTTTTAAATAAAATTTCAAGTCCAATATTTGTTACAAATAATATTATTGTGTTTACGAGTATTACTGAAGCACCTAATGTTAGAAATCTTAGCGGTAAGGTTATTATGTTTAGTATCGGTTTTAATATTGTGTTTAGTATACCGAATACTATCCCGAAATATATAAAAGTAGCAATTCCTCCATTTACACTTATAGTATTTGGTAGAATTATTGTGGTTAACTTTAAAACTAAAGAATTTAACGCGATACTAATTAAAATTTTTTGAATCATAACTTTATTTAATCATATATTTTATAAAATTGCACTAAATATATTTTTTTATTATTTGACTAAAGTCTTGTATAAGCTCTTCTTGCATGTCTTCTTTGCTTTGAATTACATGGTCACATAATTCCATATATTTTACTTCTTTTTCAAAACTAGCTTTTCTTTTAAGTAATTCTTCTTTATCAATTTTACTTCTTTTTAATATTCTTTGTTCTAGAGTTTCCCATTTATCAACTGTAATGAATATTTTAACTAAATTCTCTTTTGGTATAATTTTTTCTATGGCTTTTACCCCCTGGATATCAAATTCTCTAAGGAGATTGAATTTATCTAAATTGTCTATTATTTCTTTCTTGCTTGATCCATAGTAGGCATTGTTATGAATTTTTTGATATTCTAAAAACTCGTTTTTATCAATCATTTCTTGAAATTTTTCTTGACTGATAAAGTGATACACCTCTCCTTCGATTTCTCCCTCTCTTTTTTTTCTTGTTGTAAAAGAAATTGGATATTTTATTGTAGGAAATAATTTCTTTATTTCCTTTATTACAGTGCCTTTCCCTGCACCTGAAGGTCCGATTATTGCAAAAAGTTTGTTTTTTTTCATAAAATTATTTGACGAAAAGGATATTTTGGATTATAATGAATTTAAGTTCTTTGAAATTAAATAGGTCTTTAAAGAGTAAGGATTGAAGCTGTCTTCAGGCTTGGTTGCTCCGGTTTTATTACTGAGGTATTCTCAAGTACAGTCGGTCATAGTTACACCTTTGGTAGGTCAAGTTATCTACTTAGTAGCTTTTTGGTCTTTACTCTTTAAAGGCTTATTTTTGTATTAACCTGATTTAAAAAAAAGACCTCCCTAAAAAGGAAGGTCATCAATTGATATGTCTTCTGATTCTTGGAGTGCTGGAGTTGGATTATTATCTGCTTGGCTTCCAAAATCATTGTTTTGCATTTGTTCGCCTCTAGAATTTAGCATTACCATGTTTTCTGCAATAATTTCAGTTCTATATCTTTTTACTCCATCTTCACCTTCCCAGTCTCTTGTTTGAAGTCTTCCTTCTAAATAGATTTTTCTTCCTTTTGCTAAATAGTTTCCACATATCTCAGCTAGTTTACCCCAAGCTACAATGTTGTGGTATTCTGGCTTTTCTTGTTTAGTTCCATTTGCATCTTTCCAGCTGTGATTAGTTGCTACTGTAAATGAGCAAACTGATGTTCCAGATGGTGTTTGTCTTAGTTCTGGATCTTTTGTAAGGTTTCCAATTAAGATTACTTTGTTTACTGAGTTCGACATCTTTATTTTGTTATAGATTTACATGACTATAACTCCAAAAAAAATCTCTCGCAAGGATTTTAAGAATTTTTTAACTTTTTATTTCACAAAAAAAGATTTTTGTTTTATAATTCATGTATATTAATTATTTTTATGTATTTTTACGATGCCGTTGGTGATACCAAACAATTTGACATTGAATCTTATAATCTTGGATACACTGATTTAGATTATAAAGAAGATTTTAAATTAATTTCTTCTAAAACTTTAATTACTCCTAAACCTGCTTCTGTTCGTTGTGTTTATAAAGTTATTACAGAATTAAACAACTCTGACTTTAAGTCTGAACTTTTAAAGTATATAAAGAAGAATTCTTTTAAAAAATATTTTGTAAACTCTAATCTTCTTTCGAAAAAAGAAATCTTAACTCAATTATATGATGTTAAAAACTCTATAAAATTTCATTTTGATGCTGATGTTAATACTTTTTTGTTATCTAAACGTGGTTTTTTTAAACAAAAAGTTGCAGTTTTGGCTTTATTAAGATTCGATCGTAAATTTTATTTCTGTGAACTTATTGATGCTGATAATGTTTCTCAACTTGAAATGTTTGATTATAAGAAGCCTTACAGAAAGCAGCGACAAGGTATGATGCCTCCTAAGTTGGCTTTGTTTATGCTGAATTTGATTGGTAAGGATAAAAAGTTTGTATATGATCCTTTCTGTGGTACTGGAACCACCTTAATGCTGGCCTTAAAAAATGGATTAAGCTTTAAGGGTTCTGATATAAGTGAAGATAATATTCCTGGCTCATTAGAGAATCTTGAATATATTTCCCAAAAATTTGATGTTGATTATGATTCTAATTCTGTTTTTCATAAAGACGCCTTGAAGATTTCTGATAATGATTTGCTTGGAGTGGATTGTATTTGTTCGGAAGGTTTTTTAGGTAAACCAAAAGCTGGTAATGAAGAATTAATTGAATTAGTACGTGAATCAGATAATTTAGCTGATTTTTATTTGGATTTTTTAGAAAATTTATCATCAAAAGTTAAATCTGGATTTCCTATAATTATGACTTTTCCTGTTTATAAAACTGAAAAAAGATTAATTTTCATGGATGCCCTGTATAATTATTTATCTGAAGTAGGGTTTAAGCAGGTTAAATTGCATCCTAAGCATCAATCTTATTTGTATTCTAGAGATGATCAACGTGTTTTAAGACAGGTTGTTAAGATTGTCAAAGTTTAATTTTAAAATTTTAAAAATTGACTTGATTTTAGATTTTGTTTGGGTAAAATAAATTTACACACAGATTCCTGGGTAGCTCAGTGGTAGAGCAGTTGGCTGTTAACCAATTGGTCGCCGGTTCGAATCCGGCCCCAGGAGCCACTCAAAAAACCTCTTAAGAGGTTTTTTTATTACTTGCTATGTATAGTATCTTGCTTCTTGAGTAGATTCATGAAAGTCTAGTATCTTTTGATTCTCAATTAGCTCCATTATTTCGTTGAATTCTTCATCTTGTGTTGAATAAAATATTTCTCTATGTTTTTCTATTCCATTTTTTAATCCATAAGTTGATAGGCATACAATCATATAATTTATCATGTACTCTTCATCAATATTTAGTAGATATTTTTTAACTAATCTCCAAGCAATTTGCCAGGCTTTTATTTCAAATAATAATTGTCTTATCATTTGTAATTCTGCTGTTTTATCGAAATCTATGATCTCATTAGATTCGTTTTCTAGGTTTGGATCTACTAAATTTAATAAGGTTTCTCTTATTTTTATTTGTTGAATTCTTTGAATAGTTGGAGTTACTTTTTGTTTTTGATTTTTTATTAATATTGCTCTTTCGTCTATTGTTAAATCTTTTTGTAATATTTTAAATATATTATCATCCTCTAGTTGTGTTGCGATAATTGCATGACCTAATTCGTGTAAAAATGTTGGGTTTGGATTTTGCGTGTCAAATATTCTTATCGTGTCCTCGTCTTGACTATATTGTCCGCCTCTCCCCATTCTTTGTTCTATATTTGTTGTTGGTGATTCTAATTGAATTATCTCTAAATTATTCATGTTAAAATTTATTGTATTGTTTTTTATTCTACCACATTCTATTTATTTGTCAAAAATAAATTGCTTTTTCTTCACTCTTAGAGTAGAATTTGGGCAAATTTTTAAAAAGTTTTATGACACAATATAAGAATATATATAACGTAGCTATTGTTGCTCACGTTGATCATGGGAAAACTACGCTTGTTGATTCCCTTTTAAAGGCATCAGATGACTTTAAAGAACATATGCAACTTTCTGAGAGAGCTATGGATAGTAACGATCAAGAAAAAGAAAGAGGTATTACTATATACGCTAAAAATGCTTCAATTACACATAATGGAGATAAAATTAATATTGTTGATACTCCTGGACATGCTGATTTTGGTTCTGAAGTAGAGCGTGTACTTAGAACAGTTGATGCTGTTATTTTAGTTGTAGATGCATATGAAGGCCCAATGCCTCAAACTAAATTTGTACTTAAAAAATCATTAGAATTAGGTCATAAAGTATTAGTTTGTATAAATAAAATAGATAAGCCAATGGCTCGTCCTGACGAAGTTGTTGATTTAACTTTTGATTTATTTGCAACTCTTGGTGCTACTGATGAACAATTAGATTTTCCTTACCTTTATGCGATTGCCAAAGATGCAGTTGCTGTTCGAGATTTGAATGATGATAAGAAAGATATTCAACCTTTAATTGAATTTATTAAAGAACATGTAAAACCAGCTGAAAGAAATGAAGAAGATACTTTTAAAATGCAACCTGCTAGTTTAGCTTACGATAATTTTGTAGGAAGATTAGCTGTTGGTAGAGTTTATTCTGGTCAGATTTCTGTTGGTTCAAATGTTACTGTAATTACTAATGAAGGAGAAAGAAGACAAAGAAAAATTTCTAAAATCTTTACTTTTTCTGGAATGAATAAAGTTGAAGTTGATTCAGCTAAAGCTGGTGATCAAGTAGCAATTGCTGGGATTGATGATATTTATGTTTCGCAAACTATTACTGATGATCCAAATGCGGAGCCACTTCCTAGTATTTCAATTGATCCTCCTTCTCTTGCAATTGAGTTTATGGTAAATGATTCTCCTTTTGCTGGAACTGAAGGTAAATTTGTAACGTCTAGACATATATTAGATAGACTTGAAAAGGAACTTGAAACTAATGTTGGACTTAAGATTGAAAGAAAAGAAAATTCCGATGCAATTAAGGTTTATGGTCGTGGAGAAATGCATATTGCTGTTTTAATTGAAACAATGAGAAGAGAAGGTTTTGAGTTACAAATATCTCAACCTGAAGTTATTATGCAAGAAATTGATGGTGTTAAACAAGAACCTATTGAGAATGCAGTTGTAAATGTTCCTGATGAAATGTCTGGATCGATTATTGAAGCTTTAGGAAAAAGAAAAGGAATTATGACTAATATGGTTTCAGATAATGGTAATACTTTAATGGAATTTGAAATTCCAACTCGTGGTCTTTTAGGTTTTAGATCTCAGTTTTTATTATTAACTAAAGGTGAAGGGACATTGTTCCATGCCTTTAGTCATTTTGCTCCTCATATGGGACAAATCCAAAAGCGTCAAGTTGGTTCTTTGATTTCTCAAGAAAATGGAACTGCTTTAACTTTTTCTCTATTTAATTTACAGGCTCGTGGTCCTTTGTTTATTCCGGCTCAAACTGCTGTTTATGAAGGTATGATTATTGGTGAACATAATCAAGGTACGGATTTGACTGTAAATCCTTGTAAGGGTAAAAAATTAACTAACGTGAGAGCTTCAGGATCTGATGATGCTATGAGTTTAATTCCTCCGGTTCCTATGACTCTTGAAAAGGCTATTGAATACATTAAAGAAGATGAGTATGTAGAAATTACTCCTGAGAATATTCGTTTACGTAAAAAATATCTAAAAGAGCATGAGAGAAAACGTCTTTCGAAGTAATTTTATTTACATTTTAAGAGATACTGTATGCATTTTGTATACAGTTTTTTTTAAATCTTTTTATACAACAGCAACCCTGAGTAAGTTATGCATGAATTCAGAAAATGAGTCTTCAATATTTTCCATTTTTTCAACTATAACTTCCTCTTCTTCTAGGAAGTCTTCTTCGGTCATTAATTCAAATTCATCAAGCCTTGATTCTAAGTCTTCAAAAGATCTATATAAATCATTAAGTTCCATTTGCATGTCGTCTCTTGCAAACGGTGGTAGAGTATCTAGTCTATCTTCAATTTCTTCTAGGATATCTTGATACTTATTTAGTTTCTTTGTTAAAAGATCCTCAAATTCTATTTTATACATTTTCAAATGTTAAATTCTAACTATTTTAACATTTTTTATCTTTTCTGTCTAGCTTTTAATATTCAAGATTTTTTAGATGCTCTTGCAGTTTATTTAAAAAGCTAACTGCTTGTGCCCCATCTATCGCTTGGTGGTCAAATGTTAGTGAAATTGGTGCAATCGTGTGGGATTCTACGTGTCCGTCTTTTAGATAAACTTTTTCTTCAAAGCTTCCGATTCCAAGATTTATTAAATCTGGAGAATTTAATACTGGAGTAGAATACTTACTTCCTATGCTTCCATAATTCGTAACGGTGGCTGTTTGTCCTTGCATTTTAGATATATTTAGACTTCCATTGCGAGCTTGTTTTGCTAGAATCTCAATTTGCTCTGCTATGCCTTCGATACTTAGGTTTTGAGCGTCTTTTATTACTGGTACAAACAAACCATTTTCTGTGTTAACTGCTATGGCTATTGAAATATGATCCCTTAATATTAGTCTTTTATTTTCTAGGTCTAGTTTTGCATTAAACTCTGGCATATCTTGTAGGGTTTTAATGTATGCTTTTACAATAAATGCTAAATATGTAAGTTTTACTCCCCTTTTTTTAGCTTCCTCTTTGTGTTCGTTTCTTTCTTTGATAATTGTATCAACAATAATATCAGCA
Organism: bacterium; assembly: GCA_002718715.1. GTDB lineage: Bacteria > Patescibacteriota > Gracilibacteria > UBA1369. The sequence continues at coordinate 3,329 of PBFJ01000021.1, read as the reverse complement.
AATTGAGTTACTTGAGCTGTAGATTGAAGTGATTCTTTCATTCTTTTTGCTGTTGTGAGTTTTATATTATTTAATTCAATGTAATCAGTATCAGGATTGTTTGAAACTTCTCTATTTTCTATTTCAGTTTTTGTATCTGCATTTTCAAATATTGTTTTGTTTGAGAGCTCCATGCTTGGTGTGTAGTTTTCAAAATCAAAACTTGTATCTTTTGGTGCATTATCTGCATCGACTAGATTTCCTACTACATTATCATTTTTTACTTCTTTTGTTGATGTTTCTTTGCTTTCTTGAGTTTCAAATTCAGCTAAAATTTCTCCTACATTGATAACATCACCCTCTACATGGTGTGTTTTAATTAATTTACCTTTAACTGGGGCTGGGATTTCTACTATAGCTTTATCTGTTTCAACTTCACAAATTGCTTGGTCTAGCTCCACTTCATCTCCTTCTTTTACTAGCCAGTTTACTAAGGTTCCTTCGTGGATACCTTCTCCTACGTCTGGAAATTTAAATTGCATATTATTTATAGTTAATTACTTCTTTAAGTCCTTCTATGATTCTTGTTTTGGTTGGGAGGTAGTGATCCTCTGTTTTTAATAATGGGATAATTACATCAAATCCTGTTACTCTTTTTACTGGAGCTTTCAGGTGTTTTATGCATTTTTCTGAAATTGTGGCTGAAAGTTCGCTTGCTAATCCGCAGTTTGGATTTTCTTCATTAATTATTACTACTCGTCCAGTTTTTTTGACTGATTCAAGAATAGTATCGTAATCAATTGGACTGAGAGATACTAAGTCTATTAATTCAAAATCGATTGGATATTCTTTTAAAAATTCTGGTAATGCTTTTTTTGTATCGTACATACACGCTCCGTAACTGATGATTGTTAAATCTTTACCGCTTCGAAGTATTCTGGCTTTTTTAGAATCTATTTTAAAATGCTCGTCTGGAACTTCTTGTTTAATAGCTCGGTAAATTTTTTTAGGTTCTAGAAATATTACTGGATCTTTTGATTCTAAACAATCTAACAGTAAGCCTTTAGCTGAATATGGATCTGAAGGTATTACAACGTTAATTCCCGGAATATGTGAAAAAATTGATTCCATTGATTCTGAATGATGCTCTAGAGCGTGAATACCTCCTCCAAATGGAACTCTAATCACCATAGGTGTTGTATAACGTCCTCTTGTTCGAGTTCTGAATCTGGTTATGTGATTAATGATTTGATCAAATCCAGGCCATATAAAGCCGTCAAACTGTAATTCTGGAACTGGAAGGTGTCCGTTTATACTAAGGCCAACAGCCGCACCCATAATCCCTTGCTCTGAAAGAGGTGTGTCAACTACTCTTTCTTCTCCAAATTTTGCTTGTAGGCCGCTTGTAGTTCTAAATACTCCTCCTTGTTTACCAATGTCTTCTCCAAGAAGGATCAAATCTGGATTTTTCTCTAATCCGATTTCTAATGCGTTGTTTATAGCATCTATTACTTTAATTTCTGACATTTTTATTGGTTAGAGTATTCTTTTAATAGAGCTTGTTTTTGAGATTCAAGTTCTGGGTATGTTTTTTCTAATAAGTAATCAAACATCTCTGTAAGTTCTGGGTCTTTTTCTGCTAAAGCTTCTTTACTTATATTCTCTGCTTCTTGTTTAGCTTCCTCTTTGATTTGATTAATTTTTTCTTGGTCTAGAATATTTAATGAGAGCAGATACTTCTCAAATCTTGAGATTGGCTCCTCTTCAAGTTTTTCTTTGACTTCTGATTCTTCTCTGTAAAGTTTGGCATTATCTGTAGTAGTATGATCGGATAGTCTATAAGTTTTTGCCTCTACTAAGGTTGGAATATTGTTTTTTGCCATCTCTTTTGCTTCTTTAAGTGCAATAATTAAGGCTAAGACATCGTTTCCATCAACTTTTATTCCTTGCATTCCATATGCAAAAGCTTTTTCAGCTATTGTTTTTGATTTTGTTTGCTGTTCTGTTTTTGTTGAAATTGCAAATGCATTATTTTGGCAAAAGAAGATTGTTCTTGATTTAAACACAGCAGCAAAATTTAATGCTGCATGAAAATCTCCTTCGCTTGTTGCTCCGTCACTAAAACTACAAAGTGTAATTTCTTCTTGTTTTTTTAGTCTTTGAGACCAGCCGATTCCTTGTGCATGAGGAAGGTGGCTTCCAACAGGAATACATACCGGAAGTACTTCTGTATCTAAAGGATGCTTTGATCCATTTTCGTTACCCATCCAGTATAACATTAAACTCTTAAGAGGTACTCCTTTGGCCCACATCATTCCTGTTTCTCTAAATGTTGGTACTAAGAAATCTTTTTTACTTAAAATAAAACTTGCGGCTACTTGGCAGGCTTCTTGTCCTTGTACTGAAGGGTAAGTCCCCATAAACCCTTGTCTTTGAAGGTTTATAATTTTTTTATCTGCTGAATTTATTCTGATCATCCATTTATATATTTCCAATAACTCTGTATCAGTTAATCCGTGATTAATGTTGTTTATAATATTTCCGTTTTTATCCAATACTCTAAATACTGAATTTACTCTTGGGTCATGTGTATAAAATACTTTTTCCATTTTTGTGATTATATACATTAAAAATATATCATAATTTATTTGCTTTATCATCTTTTATTTGTTACAAATGTAACTCAATTTATTGAAATATGTTTTTTTTGTTTAATTAACTTTTTCTTATTCAATTGTTTCTATATATTTCAAGCAATAATTTAATTTTTTATTATGAATGTAAGCCCACTTATTTATGACCCGCTAAGTCCCGAATATAGATTACGATCAAAATCTTGTACTTTAAACCCTTCTATTGGGGTTGAAATTGAATCTAATATTGTCTCTGGACTCTCAAGGTCAATTATTTCAAATGTTGATCTTCCTGAATCTTTTGATTATGAAATAGATCCATCGGTTGTTGAATTTAATGGAACTGTATTAAAAGACCTTAGTCCTAATTCATTATTCTCATATATGAGATCGAATTTAAAACGAATAATTGAATTTGCAGAGTCTGAAAAATCTATAATTACACCTTTTGGTATTTCTCCCTTGGCTGATAATGATGGCATGTTGTGGGTCGCGACCGGTTTTGGCTTGGAGCTTTTGTCTCCTGATGGAATAAGGGATTACGAGTACGATAAATCTGATCTAATGGTCAATTATGTTATCGATATTGGAACAATTAAAGATCATATACTCTGGGCGGCAACAGATCTTGGTGTCTTAAAAATCAACACAATGAATGACGATGTTATAAGATTTACATCCTCAAAAGAGACACCTAAAAAGGGGAGATTAGCTAAT
>PBFJ01000020.1 GCA_002718715.1 bacterium | reverse complement strand
AGAAAAGTCTTACAAAGATATCCAACCCTTTAAAGGTGGAAAATCTTACAAAGATGAACAATCTTACAAAGGTGGAAAGTCTTACAAAGATGAACAATCATACAAAGGTGGAAAATCTTACAAAGACGAACAATCTTATAAAGACGGGAAGTCTTATGAGGATGACTCTAATTAAGTAAAACACTAAAAAAAGAGCTGGTTTGAAACCAGTTCTTTTTTAGTTTAGCTCGTGCTTTTTAACAAATTCATCGTAAAGTTCTGGATTTATAATGTAATCGTAAGCCCCAATGAAATTTTGTTGAGTGCCTCCAAATTGCTTTTTAAATCTTGTGATTCCATACCAAGGATGATTTTCATCTTTGCTGTCTTTTGCTATTCCCCAAAAATCGTAGGTCTTAAAAGAAAGTTTTTTAGCGTGTTGAATAATGTGCCAATGCAGTGCATATGGAGCCATTAATTTCTTGTTTTGGTTGCTAGAGGCTCCATAAAGATAAGTTACTCGATCTCCGTAAAATATAGTAATTGAACTAGCAAGAACCTCTTGGTCTTTATAAGCTACAAATAATTTAGAAAAGTCTGAACAACTTTGAATATAATTTTTAAAAAACTCTAGACTTTGACCGTCAAACTTATTTCTTTTTAATGTATCTTTATAAAGGTTAAAAAATATTTGAATTTCACTTAAAGGAAGTTCTTTTACTTGAACTCCATTTTTTTGAGATAATTTAATATTATATCGGCATTTTTGCTTCATATTTTTAAGTAATTCTTCTTGAGTTTGATCAAGATTTATTTCTTCAGTATGACGGGGTTGTAAGTTGATTGGTGCTTTTGAAAATCTATGGAGTAAAAACTCGGGAACTTTTTCTGCTCTTGGTTCAATCCTGATATGGGTTGTTTTATTATCTTTATCTAGAGATACAATGCTGTGAATTGCTGTTTCTAAAGCTCTCCATTGCCAATATGCTTTTTTTTCATTGTTTAATTCTAAAATTGGTCCTTCTGGTAAATAAAGAAAATTGGTACCATTTGAAAAAGCAAACTTTAAAACTAGAGCTCCAGCTACAAGTTTATCTTTATCGTAGACCCCAATTTTATATGATTGCCAATTAGTAGATTGCTTGAAAACTGCCCAATCAAATGATTGATGAAAACCTCCTGCTGGATTATTTTTGACAAGCTCCTCCCATTCTTTTTTATTATCTAGATCAATATGCTGACAATAATAGTTCAAAATTTATAAATTATCTTTTGAAGACTACTTTAATAGATAAACCTTGTTTTGTCAAAGCTGGTTTTGGTTTTTATGTGTCAATAATATATATTTGTAGTTTGTGGATTTGATAAAGCTTTGTTAAAATTAGTTAAACTAAGATCCTTTATTGAATATGGAAATCAAAAAAGAAATCCTAAAAATCACAAAAGAGCTAATTAAAATTAAAACTGATCCAGATAATTTAAAAGAACTTTCAAAAGCTCTGGATTATGTAAAATCTTTTTTGAAAGCTTTTACAATTGAAAATTTTGAATCAAATGGTTCAAAGTCGATTTTGGTTTATAACTTAAACAAAAGACCAGAAAAATTTGATCTTTTATTAAATTGTCACCTAGATATTATCCCTGGAAAAGACTTTCAATACTCCCCTGTCATCAAAGGTGATAAACTTTATGGAGTTGGAGCCATGGATATGAAAGGGAACTTAGTTGCAGCTATGCTAGCTTTTAAGCATGCTTGTAAAAATTTAGATAAAAAGATTGCAATCCAATTTGTAACAGATGAAGAAATTGGTGGTTTTAATGGTACAAAGTATCAAATTCAAGAAGGATTGAAGACAAATTTTGTACTTGCTACTGAACCTACGAATTTTGATATTGTAAATGAAGCCAAAGGAGCTTTACAGTTAGAAATCTCCCATAAAGGCCAAACAGCTCATGGGGCGTACACATGGAAGGGTGAGAACTCGGTTGTGCAACTTCAGAAATTGCTTAGTAAAATTCTTAAAAAATATCCTATTCCTAAAAAAGCCCATGGTAAAACAACTGTTAATGTTGCGGGTTTTATCTGTGAAAATCAATCTTTTAACAAAGTCCCGGACAATGCAAAAATTTTACTAGATATACGTTTTGAGCCAAAAGAGTATTCTAAAATTTTAAGTAAATTTGAAAAACTAATTGGCAATAATTTTGAAATTAAAATTAATGCTTTTGAAGCTCCCTTGAATGTTCCGAAAAAAAATGATTATTTGCAGTTATTAAAAAAAATTACCGAAACTCAAATTAATGGAAAAATAAAATTCTACCGAGCAAATGGATCATCCGATGCCAGGCATTTTACCAAAGTTGGAACACCTGGGATTGAATTTGGACCAATTGGACATGGAATTGGTTGTGATGACGAATGGGTATCAATTGATTCTCTTGTTGATTACTACTACATTATTAAAGAGTTTATTCATAGAGTATAAATTTTCTTAAATTTTAGACGGTGACCATAAAAAAAATTGACAAATGAAATATTTCTCTGGTATTGTTTAATTGTATTTGAGATAATAAATTACAAATATGCGTTACAAAACTAATTACTTTTTCTGGTTTAACTTTAACTTCTTTAGTAAAGAGGCCAATTTAATGTAATTATTTTTATTAACATGAAAACTGAGCCTCTTTGCAACAAAAGAGGTTTTTTTTAATTTAAAATTTAACAATATAAAAATGCATAGAGAATTACTAAGTCAGCTCAATATAGCTGCTCAAAACCCAAACCAAGTACATCTTGGTGAAACTATTCAAAGGTCTGAAATTCCATCTTGTTTAGGTCCATTTAATACAAAGGCTCAGTACCACATAGAAATGCCAGCAAAAGTACTTCAAGCTTTAATGGAGATAACTAAAGAATACAATAGCTTGTTTTCAAAACTGGTTGAAGAAAATTTAGAGACTGAAAATGCATACCAATATGCATTTGATAAGGAAACTCAAGAATATATTAATTATGTTTTTCAAATTGATATGAGAGCTCTTCCTCAAGATTTCTTGATCACTTTAGACTCTTACGATTTACCAGTCATAAAAGAGGTTCTAAAACGCTCTGTATTTGAGTTTGAAGATTCTTTAGCTATGCTGAATTTACTAAGACAACAATTTGAAATCAATGGTGAAAGTATTTTCAGAACAAATTTAGACTCGGTTTTTGACTCAATTAGAGATCAACATTCAAGACCAATTGCTCTTTTGGCAACTACTGAAGAAAAACTATCTTCAATTTTAGCTTGTGAGCTTGGAGTTGAAAACCTTAGCGATGCGAGTGATCAGACTGTTAGATCAGTTCTTGGGTATGATACTTTGATTGGTCCGGAAGAGTACCTAGATCTTCTAAAAGAAGGGCGAGAAAAAGATTATTTATTATATGTTCGATCCTCAAGTCCAGTTAGAAATTTAAGAAATCCAAAACTTGAAAAACCTAAAACAATTCTTGATTTACCTGATGTCAGAAGAAGTGTATTGGAGCAATCCATAACACTAAACTTAGGAGTCTTAAATGATACTAAAAGATCGTTACTAGACTACGGACTTGGTTTAATGGTAAGCGATGATAATTACCAAGAATTAATTAATTCTACACAAGTTCAAGAATTATGTGAAAGTTATGGTATTAGTGAAGGAGTAAAAGTAAGAGTTAAACCTTTAGATGAAACATTTGGATGCTACGGACATCATAGTATGCAAATAGATCAATTAAGTTCTGGGAAAAAAGCTAAATCATTAAAAAAGGATTTAAAAAGTAGAGGAGAATATATTTTACAACCTGAAATTCCATCAAATCAGATAATTGATGAGAATGGAGATGTTTTTAATACTATTCACAGAAACTTTGTTGGATACAATGCTACCGAACATATGTATGTTCCAATTGAAGGTGTTTTTACAATGATGCCTGTGAATCCAAAAGCTAGAATTACAACAGTTCACGGAAGTCGTGAAACTATGTACTCACCTGTAATTATGAAATAAAAAATACTGTGTTTCAAGAAAAAACGTGCTTTACAAACAAAATCAAAAGAATTATACAACAAATATAAGATTTTCATCTGGAATACTATCTGGCAATGAACAATCTGGAAAAGCAGTTATCGTATAAAATGGTAACTGTTTTGTTTCAACAATTTCTACGTGAATTGCTTTCGTGGAAGATAATTCTATATCAGAAATCGTATTTACAACAACTGTATTTTCACCAGCACATTTACTTCTCAAAACAGACTTGATTCGAACTTTGTCCTTTTCGAGAATGTCATCTCTATCTAAACAATTTATTTTACCAACGGACAATTTGTAATCAAATATAAATGTGGCTGCTTTGTATTCACCATTATCAATCCAACAAATTTTATTATCCGTGAGTAATGATTTAAGCCTGTGTTTGATTACTTCTAGCAGTTTTTTAGGAGATTCAATGCCATTAACATTTTTTTTAAATTTAGTACCGATTGTTTTTAGGGCATTTTCAATGTCAACTTCTGAAATCTTTGAAAAAACAAACTTCTTTTGGCTGTAGTCATAATACCAATATGGTTGTCCGATTAGAGTTTCCTTATAAGAATCATTTACATATTCAAAATGTCTTAAAATATGAAATTCATTTGTTGGATTGATAAATAATTTTTCTATATTAGTCATAATTTAATTAAATTAAATTAACATTTTTTCTTTTAGATGAACTTAAAGCTATCAACTAAACTTTGAAGCTTATCTTCTAAATTATCAATATCCACTGTAACTAATCTCTCTGTAGAAATTATAAGGCCTCTAAATTCAGATTTAGAATTGAATATATAATAATTAGTTTCGATAGTTGGTTCTCCAAATTTTATTACCTCTTCTACAACTTTTGCATATTTGATACCATATTGATTAGATTTTATCTGACAGCTTTCAGCTTCATTCTTAACGTTACATAAATTATCAATGTAATCTTGGCTAACGATTGATTCTGCCATATCACCCCAATAGGCTCCTCTTGCTATAGATTCACCTCCATTATCTGCTGCAAGTAGAACAATAGGTTTTTTAAAAATACTTAAAGCTATATGATCAGTTCCATCTTCTTCTTGGGTTATTTCCCCCCAGTTTTCTGGATAATGAAAAGAAATACTTAGCGTTTTATTTTCATAAGATATAAGATTTAATTCTTCAGATATCGATGAGGATTCATCTTGATTGTCTTGTTCTGTAGATTCTACAACTTGAGTTTCGTTAGCAGTGCTTTGTGTATTTGAACTTTCTTCTTTGTCTTCAGAAAGCATTGGTATAGATTCAAGATCCGTATCTTTAATGTCCGTCTCTTGCTGTAAAACATTTTCTGCTGGAGCTTGATTTGATTCAGTCTGCTTTGACCAATAATTCATAGCACCTATGGTAATTAATGCAGTAGTTATAATAGTTAGAACTACTGTTAAAATCATATTTTTATTATTCATGATTGATTGATTTATTATATATATTAATCAACATTAAACCATTGTAAAAAATTCGTCAAGAAGTATAATCATTACATCTGGTGAGTATGAGAACTTCATCACCTTAGAATAAGCTGATGGGGTAGGAGAAGAGATCAAATTGGGAAAATGAAGTAGTAAGGTAGCCATATATTCACTATTGTTTGGTTAAATTTATCTTTCACCTATTTGAAATTCCATTTTAGTTTGAAAATGAAAATCGTCATCTGGTCGAATATAACTTATTTCTTTGCATATGAAAGACCCCTCATCATAATCTTTGTTTAACTGGTTAGCCAACTCCTTTGCTGCGGAAGGCTTTCTTTGGACGAGTTCTGATATTGTCATATGCGCTATAAATCCTTCGGTGAAAGGTAGCTCTAAATTGAAGTATCCGGTTTGATGTAACTTATTTCTAAGAGAGAGTATTTGATTCTGTTGTTGGATTTTGAATTTGATGACAGAACTACTAGGAAAAGTTTCGATTGGACCATATGTGATTGGGAATATCTCAAATTCACTGAGGATTTTATTAATTTCCTTCCAGACTTGAGGAGTTGGCTCTTTGAGAAATGGTTGTGTCAGAGTTATATGTGCCCCCATTATGGCCTGCGATAATGGATCGTATTTTTCCCTAAGGGCATCAACAATGCTACACACTTTCTTTGGAGGACAGATGACTAAAGTTCCGAAAATGTAAGATTTTTTCCAATCTTCCATAAAAGAATAGGATTAATAAGTACAACTTAAGTTTACATGAAACGAAGTGGAAAGTACTATTTTTCTAAGTAAAATTCATTGGCTATTTTATTTTAAGCATATACAACGAATATAGAAAAAAATAAGTATAGAATTGTTGCAGTGCTAATAATTTTTGCTAGATTGACCATCCATCTTGTTCCAGCTGAAACTATGAGGGTTAGACCAGCTGTGGTTAATCCAATAACTGCAAAAAGGCCTGTGAAGTTTGAATAATGTTTCCATGTTGACCAGAATCCCTTAACTTCAACAGTTGTGTTATCAGGATATGGCATTGATGTTGGTGTCAAAATTTCCAGTAAAGTGTTGACTATTGCAAAGGAATAAAGCATTAGTGCAATTCCACCTATTAAATAGGCTAGCCTTTTGAAGAAAGGATATAGATCTTTTATTTTTTTCTTTTTGTTTTTGAAAAAGACTCTAATACTTTTGTGTTCTATTACCATGATTATTAAGAGCATGATAATGCTAAGTTCTATAACTGGTTCAAATACGCCATTTGCTACTTTTAATAGATTTTCTTGCATACTGTTTAAATTAAGAATAAGTTTGGGAATGGATAAAGCTTCCCACAGAAATTTTACTACTTTTCATTATTTTCCACAACGTTCTGCACTAATGCTAAGTGCGAGGTGTTAGAATTAGTGCGGTGTGAATTAGGCGTGATTTATTTTTAAAACCATTATCACCATGTTATAAATTCATAAAAAATTTAAACTTTTCAAAGAACTTCATAAAAAAAAGGGGGTTGTTATCCAAAAATTCAATTGTGCCTTCATTGTGAAAGTATAGGTCGTTTGTTGCCGGCAGAAAAATAAATTTTGTTTTTGAAGCGTCTTTGTTATAAAGAAACATACTTGGAATTCTACTGTTGCCGGTAGCATATTCTGAACATAAGTTAATAAGTCTTTTGTTACTGATTATTCGCTTTTCATACTCTCCGTTAAATGGTCCTCCATCCTCCTTTGCTTGTATATCCGCTTGTTTTATTTCTTCTAACTCTGTTTCTGAATAAGAAGTGACTGGATTTGCAAGACTGATTATTAATGATTCATATTCGGGATGTGCCCAGTGATTAATTTTTGTTATCTGGCAATTTTCAAGTTTTTTACCTTCTTGTTTGATGATGTCTTTGATTGAGTCTTCAATTTGTTCATCTTCTGGTTTCTCAAATACGGCAATATAATCCATGAACGACCAATCTGTTATGGGCAGACTCATTTGATCATGATCAGGAAATATCCTATTGCCTTGTTCAATAACTGTGCCTGTGAACCACTGGGCGTATTGAAACTTAATGCCAAGATTTGTACTTATATACTCATTTAATGATTCTCGAAAAATATTTTCAGTTTCAAACTTTTGGTAAAAGATTGCCCCAGCAATCGAAATAAAAACAATTGATAAAATAATTATTAATGTAAATTTTTCAAAAGATATTTTTGCCATTTTTGGGAGTTAATTTATCTTATCGTTTACGAATATATACAGTTTATATAAAACTAATAGGAAAGTAAATTCGCAAGAGCGATACGGACATGATGTGCCCTTTTGAATTTTTATTTATTCTATCTCAATGTTATTTTGGACAATTTATTTTTTTATTGTTTTTAAGAAATTTAATGTTTTTCTCAATGTAAGAGTTAAGGATTTGACCGCTTCATAATCTTTAATTTTTGAATGATGTGCTAGATGGCCCATTTGTAATAATAGTTTGTGTAAATTAAGTCGCTCGTTAAATCTATCCTCAAAGTGCGATTTGTTTTTGTAGCCTTCCATAATGGGTTTCAAATCAAGTTGCGGGTTTTGAAAACTAAGGTAGGCAAAATCATGAATTGGATGATTTCCTTCAATCATGCCGAAGTCAATAATGCCAGAAATTTTAAGTTTGTTATCTACAAAGATATGTTCAGGTGAGTAGTCTCCATGGCACAAGACTGGTTGATCGCATGAAAATTCTTCCTTATATTTTTTGAGCATATTTATCATAAAGTTGAACTCTCTATCATTGAAACCAGCATTAAATATAAATTCTCGTTCAGAACTGCGCCCATTGATTGTGGATTGCATAAACTTATCCCAACTTGGAAAGTCCCAATTACCCTCTCTATGTCGGTGATAAAAACCATCGGCTTTAACACTATGAATTTTGCTTAAAACATCACCTGCTTGAAACAAGATTTGTTCAAGTTCCTGTTTACTTAATTTCGTTTGAAGTTTTTCCAACGATAGACCTGCCAATTTATTCTGCAGCATGACTTCAACTTTTTTGTCATCGATTTGAATAGTATCGAGTAAAAAAATTTTTGGAAGAGGTACACCAGATTTTTTGCACTGTTCCATGGCCCATGCTTCATTCTCAAAACCAGCTTCTGTTTTTCGATTAATTCTTAGAATAAAGTGCTTACCCTCTTTTGTTTCAATAGAGTATACCTCGTTATCATAACCCTCAATGATTTTGTTACGTTTGGTAGGATTGAGTTTAGTGGAGTCTTTCACTAAATTAAAAACCATGTCTTTAGAGACATTGAACTTTTCATGTCGATTGTTTAAAAATTCGTTTACCATTCTTTACTTCCTTCTTAAACCTAGTAATTCCTTAAGATGTTCATTTTCAATATGATCAATATTTAATTGGTAGGGCGTAATACTGTCCATTTCAATATTATTGCTGCCCGCTGGCAAGACATATACATTGCCTGAATCTGGATTTTTTCCTAGAACTATTTTTATACCCTCTGCTTGGCACCTTGTTATTATTTCGTCTATTGGTGTGGTGTAACCTGGAAATTCATCTTCATCTTTTTTCATATTTGAATAAGATTCTGGATGAATGCCTGGAAAAGGAAGAATCTCGATTGATTCATTAATGTTGCTAACTAACTCTAGTATTTTTTTTACTTTTTTTTGTCTTTCTATTTCAGGATCTTTGTTTAATGTTTCTATAGGTGGCATTGATTTTTCCATATTTTTTATTGTTAAGTATTTTAAAATATAGTTGGGACTGGGGCGGATAGAAATTTCCACCAAGGGACGGATCCTTCCAGAAAATAAAATGAATATTTCAGCTAAATCGTTTTTATACGAAATGTTAATCCAATTTTAACAATAATCGGTATAATATACGAAGTTATATTTAAATTTTAGTAACATTGATGCAATTATGCAATTAGAAATCCAATAAACCGAACAGGAATTGAAAATCAAGAATTCTACCCTTAAATGATTTCAATTTATAAAAGTGCATCTTAAAAAATGTACAAATAAAAAAAACATGGACCTTTAGGCCATGGTATAAAATGTATTGGTGGTGGACCCTACTGGACTTGAACCAGTGACCAATCGATTATGAGTCGACTGCTCTGACCAACTGAGCTAAGGGTCCAACGCTTAATTATTATAGCTAAGAAAAATTTAAATTCAATACTAAGTTTACTTTCTTTGTTTAATTTAAAGTCTTATCCAAAAATTTTTTCTTCTTGTTCAGCTACTTGTTCTTCTGAAAGATATAAATTTAAAATCTCATATTTAGAAAATAAATTTTTTATCATAGGTATATACCTTTCCAATTCATCTAAATTTTTAGTCTTCAAAACTATATTAAGAAGTCGCGCAAAACGTTTTATTTCATCAATTTTTGATGAAAATGTGATTTGGTTAACGATATGAATCACTAAAAAGTCTTTAGCTAGATGAAATCCACAGTTTTGGGAAATTGATTCATAACTTTCAATTAAATCATCTAAATCATAGCATAATCTTACCGGCATTTGATAAGAATTAAATTTTTTATATGTGTTAAAATATTCCAAAGTTAACTCTTGTAAATGAGGACCGATCAAATTAGACTGATCTTTTTCACTATAAAATTTTATCATTTCTCTAATTTTTTCACGCTGTAGTAAATTAGGATTTACTTCTGCAATTTCATTTAACTTATTATGAATTTCGCTTAAATGACTTCTAAGTTCTCCTTGTAAATCAAATAAGTCTATTCTTTTAGATGAATTTAACAATGCGTATAAATTTGATAGAGTTTGATCGAAGAAATTTTTAGTCAATCCCGAGTAAAAACTTTCATCCTTTGCAAGCTTAATTAAACGCTTGATTGTTACTGCTATTGCTAAAGATGTTTTTTCTACACATTGAGAATCATTGAAAAATAATTCGTATGCATAAAAATTGGCATCAAAAGTCTCTAAATGTGAAACCTCACTATAAATCTGAGAAATTTTTTCATCAAAATCTTTATCTGAAAATTCTTTTTCAGGACGTAAAAAACTTAAAGATTGTAAATCTTTTGGCATAAGTTTTTTTAAGACATAGTTATAAACTTTTTCTTTCCCAATTGTTTTGAATGAAATCAATTTTGCTACGTCCAAAAAAATACCCGTAAAAGATAAGGCTGTTTTTGTTAAGATTGCTGTAATAGGAGCGTTTCTTGATAATTCAAAATCTTTTACAAAATCTTGTTTAAAAGTCGCTAAAATCCCTTTATCATTATCTTCTAAGCGTATTCTTAGACTAGGTTTCGCTAAAGCTAGAAGAGGTGCTAAATTAGCTCTTACAATATTAAAACCAAAAACACCTGCACCTAACGCTCTCTCAGCCGCTATCTCAGCTACCTCAGAGGCAGCATTTTCAGCAAAATCATCTTCACTGAATCTGAATTCATTTAAAATAATACCAGCACCAACATCTGCTGAATTTATAAATAAATTACGATATAAAGCACAAGAAACTTCCCTTTTTAAGTACTCTCCTTGGTTTAATAAACCTTGAACGGCATATGTATCATTTATTACTCGTGTTAGAGCATTACTATCGCGAAATCTTAATTTGTGTGCACTTATTCTTGTATCTGCCATAGATAAATTTATTTTCTTTATATTATCACAGTTTAATAATTTGTCAATAGGCTTAATTATGTATTTTTTGAAATAGCATCTCTTATTTCCTGCTCTAGGTCTAACTCTAAATTTAAATCCTCTAAATGATGAAATTCATTAGTAACTGATAGCTTTCTAGGTCTAAAATTATGAAAAGTCTCTTCTATTTTCATTATTCTTACAAATGGAACCAATGTGTATCTAAAAACTTTTAATTGTTTGTATACTTCCTTGTGATAATCAGATTGGTGATCTTCTTTATCAATAATTAAATCTCCGTAAATAAAACTGTGATGATCATAGACATTTATATCCTCGCAAGTAATTTGCAATTCAGGGTCTGCTTTTAATACATCTAATATCATTCCGTTAATATCTAATTCAATTCTTACAATTGGAGCTTGTTCCTGAGCATCAAGATTAATTTGGCTATGGAAAAGGGCAAATCTTTGGCTTTGTCTATCAAAAGAATACTCAAACAAGTCTACATGTTGAGAGTTTTGAGAGCTTTGCTCTCCTAAGTCTAAAATATTTTTCATTTTTTAAGTGTTATAGCTTAAAAATATAAAATCTAGATATATAAATCAAATATAAAAGTTTTATTTAAGTTAAATTATTGCCTAATAAGTGAAATATTTTTTTAATATGAATTTCTTTAAAATTGTTGGTGTTAATATTTATGGTTTTGGATTTTAAATCTAAGGCCTGGAACTGCGTTTTATCAAAAAACTCTTGCCATTCTTGGGAATTTTGCGAGTCACAATGCATTGGATGTCGATTTTCTAAACTCCTTGATTTAAATCTTTCAAATAAAATCTTGGGATCTGCGATGCAATTAATTTGAAATAACAAATGTGGATATTTACTTAAAATACTTTTAAACTTTTGATTATCAAACTCTGGTTTAAAATTGGCTTCTAAAATTAGACTTTGATTCTGACTTAAACTTTGATCTAATCTTTCAAACATAACTTTAAAAGCTTTTAATCCAAGTTCTTGAGATAATTTTCTCGATGGTTTTAAATTCAATGAATCAAATAAATCTTCTTTAATTTGATCTTTATGGATAGCTGGAATTTTTAATTCTTTAGATATTTTATTTGCTAAAGTTGTTTTTCCTGAGGCTGGAAGTCCATTGACTATGATGATTTTTGGGAGCATTTTAATTTTTAGCAAACAAATTACAGGCAATTCCAACACTTACCGAAAGATTTAATGACTCTGCCTTCCCAAGTTTAGCTATCTGATAAAGGTTTTCAATTTGAGACTCTTGATTGCTTGGGATGCCATGGGATTCGGATCCAAAAACTAAGAGTAATTTTTTATCTTTTAAACTATCTATTTGTAAATTACTTGAACCATTAAGCGATAATCCTAAAAGTTCAAAGTTTTTATTTTGATAGTTTTCAAAAGTTTCTAAAGCATTTTGAGATTTTATTATTGGAAGTCTAAAAATTGATCCCATAGAACTTCTTACAACTTTTTCGTTATAAGGGTCCACGCAGTCCCCTTGTAGAATTAAAGCATCAAAATCAAACCAATCTAAAGTTCGGATTATTGTTCCTAGATTGCCTGGATCATTAATGTCATTCAGCATTAAAATTCTTTTTGGATCTTCTAAAAGCTTTGACTCTGGTATTTTAACTACTGCTAAAATGCCTTCCGGGTTTTGCAAGCTTGAATATTTTTTAAATTCTTTTTCAGTTAATTTAAAAATGGGAATATTTAGATCTTTTAAACTTAGGCCTTTGAATTTGTCGGAGACAACTATAAATTCAACTTGAGCTTCATTAAATGATTCTTCAACAATTTTAGATCCTTCTATTATAAAAAGTCCAAATTCTTGACGATGTTTTTTCTTGCTTAGCTTTAGTAGAAGTTTTTGCTTATTAAGGGAAAGATTTTCAATTAGCATTTTTTTTGAAATTTTTAAGTACTGAATAATATATATCATCTTCTAGTGGAATTTGATAGTCCTTGAAAGTTTCTTCTTTAGTAAATTCAACTTTTGAGCAATTAGAAATTTTTAAAAATGGAGTACACTCATCCCCTTCTCCCATGTACATAACGGCTATACTTGAGAGTGAGTCGACTATTGAAAGCTGAGACATTTTAATTTCTCGTCCAAAAATATCTTTTTGACCAACATAGGACTTTAGAGGCTTAAGACCATAAAATCCTGATGCAAAACCTGTAACTCCTTTTTTAAGCGGTCTTGAGGTTGAATCTGTAATAACTACAGCTAAGTTTTGAATTTTAAATTTTTGCTTTAAGTACTCACAAATTTCTTTAGCAATTTTGGAGGAATTCTCTGGAAATAAAACATAATATCCATTAGAGTTTGATTCGTCTATTCCGCTTGTAGGAATTAAAAAGCCATCTTTGATTGTTAAAACTACATATCCTCCTGGGCATTTTGATCTATCAATAGAATATTGAGCTTCTTGCTTGATTAAATGATCTTTATTTGGAACTTCTTCAATCTTTTCACAAAGACCTTGATGAATAGCAACAACTTTTGAAGTGATAAATAAAACATCTCCCTCTTGTAAGTGATCAATGGATTGGTCTAAAAGATCAAAAATATCATCCTTAGGAGGCAAAAAAGGTCGAGTTTTAATTGGTGTAATTTTCATTTAAAAGGGATTTCTTTTATTCTAAATTGTATAAAAAAAAAGACAAGCTTTAGACCTGCCTTTTAAAAATTAATTAACTATTAATTTATAAAATGAAGAGATAATAATTTGTGATACAACCAAACGGAAAATTGATAACAATCTTTTGTGTAGAAAATAAAACCAAGGACTGTAAATGTAATCATTAATAAAGATTTTTTATTTTTCTCAGCAAGATCAATTATACCTTGTATTCTTGCTACTTGGCCTGCAAGCCTTAAAAATTCTTGGGTTGAGACATTGGCAGGTTGCACTCCTTTAGGTAAAAGATCTGAAGGCTTAGTAATTAATTGTGTACTGTCTTGTTCTTGTTCTGAAATTTCTTCTGCAATATCCTCTTGAATTTCTTCAAAAATTTCATTTACATCTTCGCCTTGAAGACTTTCAAGTTGTTTTTCAAAATCTTCTTTTACAAATTGCATAATTTCAATTTGATCAGGTGTGAAATCTTTAAGTGGAATACGATTAGGCTCTGCATAATTAAAATAATCAGTAGCTTTACCATTAAAATAAATTCTTTCTTCTTCTTCATTTGCAACTATAGGAGATCCTTCATGAAAAATTCTTATAATTACATTTGTCGTATACGGTGTAGATGTGTTCTTTCTTTCCCTACCAATATCAACAAGCAGAGTTTTATCTTTAAATTTTAATATTTTTTTAAAAGCAGCATCCTTAATTTCCTGAAGAATATCTGAAAATAATTTTTCCATATCTTCAACCATTTCTAATCTTTTTTTATAAATATTTTCAGCAGCAAGTTTATTTAAATCTTTCATATAATTAATTAAATCACATAATTATAACATTTATTATGATTTTAATCAAATATAATGTGAATTACTTAATGAGAGTCGATTTTGTGATTAACAAATACTTGAATTTGGTTTTGGATATGAGTAATTTGCGAAAGAACGCTTTGGGGAAGACTTGATAAAGATTCTATTTTTCTTGCTTTCTTATAAGAGTAATTTTTAGGTTTATCAAAATCTGACATTACAGTAAATTGAGCACCAAAGACCCTGTATAATTTTTGATTTTCATAATATAAGATTCCTACTTTTGGATCTATGGTTTCCAATGGTTTATTGTAAACTAATAAATCGTACTTTAAAGTCATTTAAACTGTTTAATCTTGCTTGATATTATCTCAAAAAGCTAGATTGTCAATCAATTTAATTTTTTATTTTCTTTGTGTCGCTGACTGTCTCGATTAGTTTTTTTCTTTAAGTTTTCTTTAAAGGCTTCTTCTAAATTAATATTATTTTGATTAGCAAGGCAGATTAATACAAAAAGTATATCAGCCATTTCATCAGCTAAATTATAATTTTGATCGGATTTTTTAAAACTTTGTTCGCCATGCAAGCGAGTCATAATTCTGGATAATTCCCCTACTTCCTCCATTAATATTCCTAAATTTGTAAGATTATCAAAATAACGAACTCCGTATTCTTTGATCCAATTATCAACTTTATTTTGAGCTTCTTTGATAGAAATTTGATTGTTATTTTGACTCATATAAGAAATTTTCAATTATTTTACCTACTTAAAATATAAGTATAACTTTAATTTATGGAATAGTATTGTTAAAATCAATATGAATTTAAATAAAATTATGGACTGTATATTCTGTAAAATAGTTAAAGGAGAGATTCCTGCTCATAAAATTTATGAAGATCAAAAAGTACTTGTATTTTTAGATATTACTCCTGTTTCTAAAGGTCATTGTTTGGTAATTCCGAAAAAACATGTGGAAAATTTTTATGACTTAGACGATCAAACTTACATGCATCTTTTTGGAGTTGTAAAAGGTGTAAGTGAGGAGCTAAAATTAAAATTTAAATCTGAAAAAATAGGAGTAATGATCCAGGGATTTGAAGTTGCACATGCTCATGTCCATGTTTTTCCATTAGATAGCAAAGAACAATTTAGTTTAAATCGATTAGATGAAACACTTGGCTCAAAAGATAATTTAAAAGAAGCTTTTGAAGTTTTGACGAGTGAATAATAAATTAAATAAAAAAGTCCCAATGGGACTTTTTTATTAGCAATGCTCCTTGAAAATTCATTGATCTTGTTCTTCGTCTTTGGATTCTTCTCTAATTTTTTGAGCTTCTTGTTCGAAAAAATCTACCATTGATCTAATTCCTTCATTAACTTTTTGATTTTTTATATTAATTTCTCTTTGAGCTTCTTGTTCAATCTGATTTAAAGACACTATACCTGAAATGCTTTCTAGTTTTTCTCTGATTATTTCTTCTTTTATTTGATTACTTTCTTCTTCTTTCATTAATAAAGCTCTTTGAGTTAAATTATCTATTAGAGCATCTTTTTTTGCTATAACTTCCTTCCAGATGGCTTGCTCGTTGATTAATTTTTCTCCTCTTCCTAATCTTCTTTCAATCTCTGCTTTAACAGCTTCCTCAATACGATCGTGATCGATTCTGTTCCCTTTAGCTAAATTTTGCATCATTTTACGATGCGAATCTTTCAAAATTTCTTTTAGCTTTTTTTTCCTCTTTATAATTTCTTCTGGACTTAATCCATATTGATCTTTTGGTGGTTGATTTGAACTATCTTTCATATTTTTTCAATTATTATCCAACTCTTTATACCACATGCGGAATATTTGTCAATAACTTTACAATTAAAACATGAAATCGATAGATGCTTGCATTACCTTAGATAGAAACTCTTTAAGATTATCAAGATTTTGATATTTGTTTGCAGCTTGTATAATAAAATCTAAAAACTTAGAAATATGTGATTTTGAAAAACTAATATCTTGAAAAGTGCTTTTAATTACTGTTCCATCTTGCATTACAACATTTACACTCGAGATTGGATTATCAATATCATAATTCCCTTCAAAGGTAACTTTTATAGTTCCTGAATTAGACTGAAGAGTAAACTGTTCCAGTTGGATTTTGTTTGTCTCAATGTCTAGTATGTCCTTTGTTAGATTTGAGGTCTCCTTTAAAATTGATTGCAATGGATCGTTATCAACAAAAATTTCAGAATTTGCTGAAGAATCCAAAGACTGTGCCTGCCTTTGATAATTTAAATCACTCATAACTAAGTGGTTAATTTATATTATTATATTTGTAAATAACCACGTTTGTCAATTAGCCTGATTTTGCAACGCTTAGCATGGCTGTTTTTGGTCTTTGTTCTGTCCATTTTTGATTTGAACTTGGATAGTTATATAGACTATCTTCGATAGTTTTGTAGCTATATTCGTAATTTTCTCCATTTCTGGTACCAGGATCATGAGTTATAAAAACTTGGTTTTTATCGTCATATCCAATTATTAAAACCATGTGATTTTCGGGTCCACCATTTAAAAAGTTAGGATTTTTAAGTTTTTTACCATGCATCGATGCTAGTACAACTGAGTCATTTGCAAGTGCCTTTTTAATATCATTTAAAGTTATATTAAATTTTAATTCCGTATTTTTAATAGTGAAATAAGAAGCTAAAATCTCTTGAGCTATTTCAAGATCAGTGTGAATATGAAATCCAAACTTTTCTTCCTCAAATTTTACTATTTTAAGTATTTCATCCAGAGCCGTTTGTTTTGATAAATCTTTATTAAAGTTCCAATAAGCAGCCATCAATATACTAGCTTCCTCACATGCTTCTTGCTGTCGAACATCTTTCCAATCTGCAAAAGGTGCTTGTGCTGTAAAGGGAACGTTGTTAATTAAAACGTAACTCGGTAGTAAAGCTTGGGTTTTTTGTTCCTCAATATTTTTTACTTGAGTTATTTTTTTATCATAAATCTTAGTAACCGGTGGTTTTGGAATCAAAAAGTAGATTATAAAAAATGATAAAATGGCTGTAATAAAAAAAGTGAAAAACTTCTTTAACATATTTTTTGATTAACTGTGCTTATTATAACATAAAACTGCTTTTTTAGCAAGCTTAGGATTGTAAGTCTAAAAAAGTATTGGCAGCTAATGATAGATCTTTTTCATGCATATAAAATATTAGCTCGGTGTAAGTTGATCCTATTTCAAGTAGATTAATATTCTGCATAGTGACTTTTTGTATAAAATACTGAAACACTCCTTTGATATTTATATACTCTACAGGTATAGATACTAAAACTGCTCCTAAATCTTTTTGAATAAATTTAAAATTTTGTAAGTTATATCGACTTAATTCTAAAATTAAATCTTGCGTAAAGGAAATTGCAATTTCTTTATTGGATTCAGATCTAGTGAAAAACTTATCTTTTTGACTACAATAATTTTGAAATTTACTTACATTTTCTTGGTTTTCTCGAGTTTTATAAAGCGTCAAACTACAAAGATTTTTTTTTATAGAGACATCTTCTACTAATAATTTATGTGGAATTATTTTATCTTTAATTTGAGATTGTAGTCTACTCAACGCCATCTTAATTGAAGATATTTCGATGCTTTTATCCAGTCTTTTACAAACTAAAGGCTTAATTAATCTAGCCAATTGAGTTAAGTTTAAAATTCTATTTTGAAGACCAAATTCAAAATAAAAGTTTCCATTTATTATTGATTCTACTGCTTTATAAGTACTCATAAATTATACTTTACGTGAAATCTCTAAATACACTTCGTATGGTAATTGAAAATCATTCCAAGGTCCAACTTTTTGATCTGAAGTTGAGGCTACAATCTCGTGATTAAGAATAGATTCTGATAGAACTTGTCTTCGGAGTAATTTGAAATTTGGATAAAAAAAGTAAGATTCTGTAATAAAAATCTCTGTTTGATTATGAATATGATAATTATTGTGACTAGAAATTTTATCTCCGAAAATATTTTGTTGATGATCCTCTATATAATCAACTAAAGACTCACTAGCAAGCTCGCAATATGAAATAACATCTTTTATTTCACCTTCAACGTCCAACGTGATCATTTGAAGAGCTTCTAGGTCAGTAGAATAAGGATGTCTTTTATATTCTCTTAGGATGCCACTTGAAGTGCTTTCATCAAAAAAGTATTCTAATCTTTGAATACCGTATGGAACTTGTGATTCAATATCTCCAAGATATTTTATATATTTAAGCATTTTTAAAATATTAAACTAAACAAACTATACAAGATTTTATCATTTAATCAATATCTTTTCCCCAAGAAACTTGGGTTCAACCTTGAAAAATAAATCTATCACAGTTTTTACACGAGCAAGTTTTTCTCGGATAAAGACCCTTAAGCTGACTTGTGTGGGAACATCTTTGGCGTTAAATGCTATAGCTTGTATATTTTTATTGTTTGCAATAAATAAGGCCCTTTGGTTGTGGAAATTCTGAGAAATAATTATAAAATTATCTTCATCAAAAACTTTACTTGCTCTAACCACAGAATCTAAAGTTCTAAATCCAGCATGATCTAAAAATAATTTCTCTTCGGGTAACCCAAGCTCTAATAAGTCTTGTTGCATTGTATAGGGCTCATTGTAATTTTGAGTAGAATTATCTCCACTTAAAATTAAAAATTCTACCTTGTTATTATCATAAAGATCTTTTGCAGCCTGAAGTCGATACTTATAAAACAGATTCACTTCTCCGTTTACAGTGTATTTGCTGGTACCTAAAAGCAATCCAACTTTTTTGGCTGGGATGCTAGAAGCCGTTGTAAAAGTTTGAAGCTGAGTTGAATAACTTATAAATAAATCATTTAAAATGATTGCAAGAAGGATAACAATCAACGATTTTAAAAATTTTTTAAGCATTTTTTATAATGCTAACTCAAACTTGTTTATTTATCAAATTTAACGATAAATTCCTGGAATTATAAGTTCATCTTTATAGAAAAAAGATTCTTGATGATTTCGTAAAGATTTTAAGAGTAAACTATTAGGATAAACAGTTTTTAATGAAAATAAATCTTGAATTAAATCCCCTGGGTAAGGCAAATCTGACTTTAAAGCAAAAAGATTAGTTCTTTGAATCTCATGGATTCCATTTGAAATTTCACCTTTATTTGGAAAATCTGAGGATGTAAGAATTAAATCATCTTCCATTGGTCTTTGTCCATAATAAGTCTTTTGGCTAAATGGTACATTGTCTGTAGTAAGTATTAGTTCATTTATGTGAACAAAAGGAAAGGAATTAAATTCCAATAGACTTAGAAGCATAATACGTTGAATTTCATCAGCAACATGTGAAACAACTGGAAAAATTTCTTTTAAAAGTTCTGAATCAGCTCTCAACTCAACTGATTGATTATCTGAATTTGGTGCTTGATTTATTCTTTGTATGTTCATAGTAAAAACTTTACAACCAACCTAATTTTACTTGCCCTTTTTTATATGTCAACACTATTATCTAATTTGACTTAAAAGGCCAATTTTAGGCATCAATGCATCTTTCATTGAGCAAAGCTTATTCTGATTGAGAATTGGTCTTTGAATATGTGTTTGAGTGAGTTGAGGTGTTTGTGAATAATTTAGGATTTTTGTTTAATAGATATCTAAATAATTTGGATAAATAAAAACCCGAGGTTTTGTATCGGGTTTTATTTTTTATTGTAAAGTTTTTATGAGTGAAAATTTTATTCAATTTACTTCTCTTCTTCATTTTGTATGCCTTTTTTTACACGTATTTCTGCCATTTCATGTATTTTTTTGTCACCACCCCATAAAACTCGCATTAATTTGTATTCTGATTCTGAACTATCATGGAGTTGATTGAGTAAACTTTCGTATTCCTTACTAACCTTAGTAAGATATTCTATTTTGTCATTGTTCGATAATGGTGTCTCAGTTAATTCAACTGCATATTTAATATCTGAAAATTTCAAAGGTTTTGATTGATGTTGCATTAACATTGTTATTGATTGAATTATTTCTTCAGAAATTTGTGTTTGTTCTTGAATACGTCTTACTTGGTCTGTTATCGTTTTCAATGTTTTAGAACATGTTTCTAATGATGTAAATTCATCTTTAAGCTCTTTAATTTCTTCAATTGTAAGCTCTCCAGAATCAATCATATGACGTATTGCATCATTTCTTGCTTCTATTTCCATGTTTGTTTGTTCAGGTTTTAAACCTTTAATAGGTGGTACTGCACCTGGATTTTTGATTGTTTTTTTCATTGTAGAAAAATTAAATTTACAAGACTCTACACTTATTTTGAATAATGTCAAGTTTTTTTTTCTTTCTTACAAAAGAGTTATATTTTTATCAAAAGTATTAATTGAAGTAATTTGACTTAAAAGGCCCATTTTAGGTATGATTGCTATGTTTATAATTATAAAAAATGAGCCAACCAAAAGAAGTTCAAGATAGACTCAAAAAAGTTCAAGAATTAAGAGATATGGGTATCAATCCTTATCAAGATAGAGGAAAGCAAACCCATTTTAATAAAGACCTATTAACTATAGAAAATTTACCTGATATTGATAATGTTTCTACAGATCAAAATATTTCAATATGTGGAAGATTACTTTTATTTCGAGAACACGGAAAAATATCTTTTGGAAAATTAAGAGATGAAAGTGCAGAAATTCAAATTTGTTTTATGAGAGATTTTCTAGATGAAGATTATAAGTTTGCAAAAAAATATTTAGACTTAGGAGATTACATTGAAGCCCAAGGTGATATGTTTTTAACCCATAAGGGTGAACCAACTTTATTAGTAAGAAAATTTAAATTAATTTCGAAAGCTATTCGTCCACTTCCTGAAAAATTTCATGGAGTTTCGGATATTGAAATTCAATATAGAAAACGTTATTTACAAACATCTACCGATAGACAAGCTTTTGAAAGATTTAGAAAAAGAACAATTTTAGTGCAAAAGATTCGAGATTTTTTAAATGAAAATAGATTTATGGAGGTTACAACTCCAACTTTAAGTAGCTCTGCTTCGGGGGCCTTAGCTAAACCATTTACGACTTTTCACAATGCCACCAAAAGCGACTTTTATTTAAGAATTGCTCCTGAAACCGCTCTTAAAAAAGCGGTAGCCTGTGGATTTGAAAGAGTTTATGAATTTGCAATTAATTTTAGAAATGAAGGATTAGATCCATCTCACCTTCCTGAATTTATGATGCTTGAATTTTATGCATCTTACTGGAACTATGAAGACTTAATGGACTTTACCGAAAAGATGATTAAAAAAGTTATCCAAGAAACCTGTGGAACTTTAAAAATTCAACACCAAGGAAAAACTATAGATTTTTCTGGAGAATATCCAAGAGTCTCAATGCGAGACCTAATCTTCAAGGATTGTGGAATTGATATTTACGTTGAAAAAGATATAGAGAGTCTTAAAAAAGCTATTTTAGACAAAGGAATCAAAGTAAAAGATTTCGATAATCTTGGATATGGAAATTTAATTGATAATTTATACAAAAAAGTTTCCCGTCCTAAAATCATTAACCCGATTTTCTTAATAAACCACCCTGTGGAGCTTTCTCCATTAGCTAGAATGAATGATGAAAATCCTGAAATAGTAGATAGATTTCAACTTGTATGTAATACCTGGGAAATTCTAAATGCATATTCAGAGTTGACTGATCCAGTGGATCAAAAGCAAAGATTTATGCAACAAGCTGAATACAAAACTCAAGGTGATGACGAAGCAATGATGATTGACTTTAGCTTTTTAGATGCTATGGAACATGGTTTTCCTCCAATGGCTGGATTTGGGATGGGTATTGAAAGACTTTTATGTCTTCTATTAGATCAAGAGAATCTAAGAGATGTTGTTTTATTCCCAATGACTAAATCTTCTCAGGAAGAAATCGATGCAATGCAAAAACTCGGTCAATCTGCAAGCCAACAATCAGGAACGCAAGAACCAGTTGTAGATCCTGGATTTACCAGAGATCAAGCAGTAGAGGTCGTAAAAAAATATGTAGATCCAAAACTTCAACCTCATTTATTTTTTGTAGAAGCAGCAATGCGAAAACTAGCTGACCACTATGGTTTCACTGATCAAAAAGATGTTTGGGGCTTAGCTGGTTTACTGCATGATGTTGATTGGTCAGTTACCGAAGAAGAAACTATGAATTCAAATCCCCTTGCACACTGCGGAGAAAAACTAGAAGAGATTCTAGGTGAAATAAATGCAAGCCAGGAGTTTATTGAAGTTTTAAGAAGTCATTACAAAGAACATGGATTACCTGTCGATACAACTCTTAAAAAGGCTTTATATTCAGTAGATGAACTTTGTGGCTTAATTGTAGCTGTGACTTTAGTAAGACCTTCAAAACAAATGGCAGATGTTAAAGTTTCTTCAGTTAAAAAGAAATTTAAAGATAAAGGATTTGCAGCCAATGTTGATAGAAACCTAATTCTAACTTGTGAGGATTGGTTAAATACACCAATTGAGGAGATGATTGCTTTAGCTCTGGAATCCATGAAAGAAATCGCCAACGAATACGGAATGTAAAAAAAACTATGAAATATATTTTACTTTTAATTTTATTTTTTATTATTTCGGTTTACTTTAAGTTTTATAAAGATAATCCCAAGGAGGTTACGGTTAACTTCTTTGGGACTCAAAAAAAAGTAAGCTTAGGTCTTTTAATACTCACAAGTTTTTTGGATGCACTTTTTGTGATTTTTCTTTTAATTGGAATCTATTACAAATTTAATTAAGATTCTTTTTGAATTTCTTGTAAAGCATTATAGGCAGCTTCAATTTCAGCTTTTTGTTTTGAAGATCCTTTTCCTGTTGCGATTAATTTATCAAAAAAGAAGACTCCCATTTCAAATTGTTTATTATGATCAGGACCGCTTTCTTTTTGAAGGTGATAAGTTGGAGTAAGGTTAAATCTTTCCTGAGCTATTTCTTGCAAATGTGACTTAGAGTCAATATGGGCTTGTTCTTCAATTATTCCATCAAGTGTAGGGATAACAGTTTCAAAAATAAATTTGGAAGCTTTTTCGTATCCCCCATCCATGTAAATAGCTCCTACAATTGCTTCGTAGACATTGGCCTGAATATAAGACTTTTGAGATCCATTTGATCTTTGCTCTCCGAAAGATAACTTTATATATTCTAAAACCTCCAAAGTCTCTAAAACTTTTGCAATATTTTTTCCTCGAACCAAGGCCGATCTTAAAGATGTTAAGTATCCCTCTTGCCTATCTGGAAATTTTTCAAATAGAAACTTTGTAACAACTAACTCTAAAACGGCATCACCTAAAAATTCCAACCTTTCATTAGATTGAATATTTTGATTTTCGTTGGCAAAGGATTTGTGAGTAAGTGCAGTTTCTAAAATTGAAGTATCCTCAAACTGATAATTTAATTTACTTTGTAGAGACTTTAGGTTGATCATTTTTGTTTTTTAATTCCAAGTTAAGTTTTTTCTCTGCAACATTTGATAAAACTCCGTTTATAAATTTTGATGAATTATCGTCACCAAACTCTTTTGCAAGTTCAACAGCTTCATTAATTACTACCAATTTAGGAACTTCAGAATCAGTACAAAGCTCAGTTAATCCTAAAACTAAAATAACCCTATCTACTGGAGATAGTTTTTCTACTGGCCAGGCCGGTGCAAACTCAGTAATTAGCTCATAAGCTTGATTTTCAAATAGAATAGCTCTTTTATATAAATGCTCAGCAAATTCAACATTTGGAACTTCAGCTGCGTACTCCTCTAAGGTGTTTTCTAGAAAATTAGAATAGACACCTTCAAGGTGTTGATCTTTTGCAAATAAAGCTTGCAAAACACATTGTCTTTGAAGATGTCTATGTGAGCTTTTCATTAATTTAAGCTTTAACTGTTGTAATAGAATCTAGTTCTTTTGATTTATCTACAACTTGTTTACCGTTGTAAAAACCACAAGCTTTACAAACATGGTGATTTAATTTTTGAGCACCACAATTTGTACATACTACTAATTGAATTTTTTTAACAATTTTTGTAGTTTGTTTTTTTCTGTAAGCAGAATGTCTTGTTCTAGTTCTTGATTTTGAAGTCTTTTTCTTAGGAACTGCCATTTTATAAACTTATTAAGTGATAAAAATTTAACCTAAAACAATGTAAATTGCAAGTTAAAATTGTTTTTTTAATTAAAAAAATCTTTTAAAGTAGGATTCTGAATCTTTTGACTACTTGAAGAGTAGGTTCGAGGTCCTTTATTTCTTTCAGATTTTGAAAATTTAAGAGGTATATTTAAAAGTATAGCTTCGTTTAGAAGATCGTCTATGACTACGTCAAGGCTTTTAGGATCGATTCTTCCAACTTCTTCTTTGTTTTCATCTTGAGGAACTTTTAAATAAAAGTTTTTTTCAGTTGCAAAAGATTTGATCTCGGTTTGAAATTCTTCTTGAGAAAAAGAATCCACTGCTTTTCCTTTGATTGTTTGTTCTGGAATTGAAACACATACTCCGTCTTGGATTCTGTAAGCATTAATTAGTAGCTTTAGATCTGGTTCAATTTTAAAGTTAGGACTATCTAACAAATCCTTAAATTCACTTACTTTAACTTCAAACTCAACATGATAACCAAGTTTGGCATTTAAAAGGCTAACAATAGACAACTGATAATGCATATTTAAATTTAAAATCCTCTTTTTAATCTTCTTAGGGTTTCGATCAACCAATTGAAAATATACCTGAAGTTAACCATCATGTCCATAGCTGGTAAAAGATCTAATTGTTTTGCCCCAAAACCAAGCTTGAAATGGGTGATTCCATAAAAAGGGTGTTTTTTATGATCTTTAGATGGTGCAACTCCCCAAAAGTTATAAGTGTGTAATCCATCTTTTAAAGCATCTAATATAGATTGCCATTGAATCAAATAGCTAGCTGGAATATTCTTGTATTTCATATTTGAGGCACCATGTTTATAAACTTTAGTTTTACCATTTTGATAAGTAATACTAGCTGCAATCAATTCCTCTTGATAGTAACAAAGGTAAATTCTTCCAGCGTTAATTTCTTGAAAAGCTGAAAATTCTGTTTCTAAATATTTTAAAGAAAAAGGAGTGAATTTATGCCTTTTAGCCGTAATTTCAAGTAGATTTGCAACTAACTTTATGTCATTTACATCCGTTGAAACTTTGATAGTTAAATCTTGCGTTTTTAAAGATTTTCTAATTAAGTTTCTATGGTTTTTATTCATGGCCTTTAAAATTGCTTTTTCATCTTTATTTTTTAGATCAAGTAAAGCTGTGTTTTGTGCAATCATATGCATTGGAGCTTTGAAAAAATTTGATTTTTTAAAAGTTTGTAAACTTTCGTTGTTAAGCTCTTTATAAGGACTTACTCGAATAAAGCTTGCATTTTTTTCTTTAGCAACTTGTTTAAGCCCTTTGAAAAACTGGTCTAAATGATCTTTGAAATCATCGTTATACACAGGTCCATAAGGAAGATATATAAAGTGTCCTCTTTTAGCTTTAATTAAAATACATAGACTTGAGATAATTGGTTTGGAATTTTTAAATAATGCAAAACAAAAGTACTCATCACCTAAAATTTGATTAAACTTACCAAAGCTGGGATGCTGTACATAAATATCAAAATTGTTGGAATTTAAAAATTGAATATGTTTTTTATCGCTGATGATTTGTGACTTTATTTTCATGGATATGATCAAAAATTATATGAATAATATTAGAAATAGATTTATAATCAAGAGAATTATTTATTGGAATCAAAATTAAATTCTTAGATATATTTTTTGAATTTGGATAGGAAGAAGGCTTAAATGAAATTATTTTTGTATTTGCAGAAACTGGTACAATCTGACTAAAAGTCCATTCTAAAGAAATAAAAAAGTTTTGTTTTTTCAATTTTTTATATAAGAGATCAGGGTTTTTTATTAAAACTGGATAAAAACATGTAGAATTATCAAGAACTATGTCTTTTAAACTATATTCCCCTAGTGAAGCATGTAATTTTTTTAATTTAGTTGAATTTTCTGAATGCTTAAAATCTCTAAGAGTTTGATTTAACAAACCATTAAATATTTTGCTTGGTTTAAAATAGTTAATATTTTGAACTTCAAAGTCTTTTTCATATCTTGAAATTACTCTTGGGAATAGATTTAAATTTTTAAAAATGTAAAATAATGCTTTTGTTAAAATTGAATTCAAAAACTTTCTTAATAGAACAAAGTTAAAAGCTTTAAATAAAGCTTTTAATTCAAATGAAAGGTTGACTTTTTTAATTGTTGATTTGAATTTGATATTTGAATCAACAATCAGTGCCC
This sequence comes from bacterium, assembly GCA_002718715.1. GTDB lineage: Bacteria > Patescibacteriota > Gracilibacteria > UBA1369. The sequence continues at coordinate 7,588 of PBFJ01000020.1, read as the reverse complement.
CTCCGTAAATAGCATCTAAAAGTTTATTTGAACCAAAACTTAACAATACAGCTTTAAAATCTTTGAAATTAAAAGTAGTTAAAGTGTTTGCAAGATCTAAAATAAGATTATGCGTACTTTTGTATTGATTAACCAGATCTTGATCGAAAGATTCTCCAAAGTTACTTGGGATTAAAACAGCTAAAATTTGATTATTTTTAGAGTCCATTGTTTGCTGCATTTTTTGAATATCATAATTTAAAGAATCTTTTTTTGTATCAACAAATTCAATGTTTAGGCCAGCTTTTAAAACAGCATTTACCAGAACACAACATGTGTATGATGGTAGAACAACTATATCTTTTTGAGGCTCTTTAGCTTTTAAAAATAATAAAAAATCATAAAAACCTGCTCTTTGAGACTGATAATAATTCTCTGAAAATTGGCTTGTTGGTATGTTTAAAATTTCTGAAAGCATTTCTTTGTTTTGAGATTCGTAAGATTTAAAGGAAGAAAATAAACCTTTAAGTAAATGTTTTGCAGATATGTTTTGATTGAAACTTGAGTGAACTTTCATTTATTTTTGTTTTAAAAAAGGTATTACATTAGAGAAATTTCTTCCCTCTACTGTAATATAGGTGTCTTTTGGAATTTCATTTAAGTATTCTTGCATTTTTTTACTTGAGTTGATTACTTTAAATTTAGCTTTGTATTTTTTAGGAATATACTTTTTTAGGTAGTTTGCATTTAGAATAATCTCATCAAAAACTTTTGCAGCTTGGGTATAAAGATCTCGGTGTATATCTTTTGATTCTTTTCCTAGTTCCTTAATACCTGAATTTAAAAGTATTTTTTTTGTAGATTTTATATTTTTTGAAAAGTTTATCGCATACTGAAAACCCTTTAGATTAGAATTATATGAATCATTTAGAACTTTGTATTTGGAATTTTCAAAATAATCAATATTGAGTTCTAATTGATTTATCTCATTTAAAGCTTTTTGGATATCTTTATTTGAAACATTTAATTCACTTGCTACTAGAATAGCTAGGATAAGATTAGGGATTAAGTATTCAAATGGAAGTTGGAATTTAAAATTAGAATCTAAAATTGCTAAATTGTGCTTAAAACCGCTTGAGACGTAAGAATATTTAAAATCAGATTTTTTAGAATTTGAAACTGTTAGAAATCTATTATCTAGAGGGTAATTTTCATGTAGAAATTTCAAGAAATCTTTTATATTTGAATTTTCTAGACAAAAAAATGCTTTACCATTTGGTTTTAGGCCTGCAATTATTTCAGATTTTGCCTTAAATATATTTTTGAGACTTTTAAATAAGGTTAAATGCATTTTATCTACAGCTGTAACAATAGATATATCTGGTTGGGTGATTTTTGTAATTCTCAAAATTTCTTTTTTAGTATATGCTCCCATCTCTACAATTAAGATTTTGGTATGTTTGGGAAGGCGTTTTAAAACAAAATTACTGACTGCTATTTCTGTATTTAAATTCCCAGGTATTACTACAGAGTTTAGACTTTGAGTGAGTTTTCCGATAAATTGTTTGGTTGAAGATTTACCAAAACTACCTGTTACAGCTATAACTTTTAAATCTTTAAAGTTTTCTGTTAAGTGTTTTTTTGCCTGTTTTATTTTTAATATTTTAATGAAAAATGTAATTGGTTTAAATAAAGTCATGCTTAGAGTTGCACTTATAGGAAGTAAAAGGTAAACAGTTTCCATTGCAAAGCTATTTATATTTAAAAGAAAAAATTGACTTAGAATAATGAAGTGAAAAAGAGTAACAAGTATTGATTTCGAGGTGAATTTAGGCCTTAAAAAGCCTAAATTATAGGTTTGATATAGGTTGAATAAAAAACTAAGTAGTAATGGATAAATAAAAAACTCACTTCCAATTTGAAATGTTAGCATTGCACATATATATAATAAAGAACGGTAAAATGTGAAATATTTTGAGAATTGTCCTTCGTATAAAAAAGCGGTTTTTATTTTATCAAATCTGTATTCCTTTAACTGAAAAAAATAAAGAGTTCTAAATGAGCTTAGAAAAATATCTAGTAAAAATATTAAAAAAATTATATTTAAAGCTATCATGATGTGTGCTGATTAATATAGGTTGCGATGAAGTTAGGATCTTTTAAATGAATTCCATGAGTCATATCCTTTATAATAGTAAGCTTAGAATTTTTAATTTTTTCATTCATAATTTTCGCCATATATAATGGAGTATATGTATCTTTATCTCCCCATATTAAGTGGACGGGCTGGTATATTTTTTTTAAAGAATTTTCTGTATCGTAATTAATTAGATTTATAAATGTTTCTTTTAAAGCCTCATCTGACTCTAGGTTTAAATAGTCATGAGCAGAAATAAGTTTAAGAATAAACTTTCTTATAGACTTAAAAAATGGCATAAATCTTATAAATTTTTTAAACTTTGAAAGTTGATATACAATTTTTTGAAAAATATTTTTTCGATACTTTATTCCAGCACCTGCAACAATAAAAACATCTAAATTTGAAGCAAGCTTTGGGAGTATATCGATTAAAACTCTACACCCATTAGAATGTGCGTAAACTGCATCAAGTGAAATATTATAACTTAGCTTTAAGTATGATATAAAGTCTAAAATTAGTTTGTTGAAATCAGAAACTTGATATGGTTTATCAAGCTTATCTGAGGATCCATGAGATGGAAACTCTAAGAAAATCACTTGGTAATTTTTATCAACCAGTTGTTGAATTAATTTAGGGTAACTTTTTATACTACTACTCCATCCGTGCAATAATAAAATTGTCTTTTTAGCTTTTGGAGTGATGTAATAAGAAATATTTTTTTTATCGTAATTAAATGTTTTATTTTTCATAATTTATCTCTACATTCTTTATATTAGAAGGAATTGATTTTCTCCAAAATGGGGAAATTTCAATTTTAGATTGAGCTATTGCCTCTTGATTCCTAAAGAATTCTTCTAATGTATTAGGCAATACTCCTTTTTGATTCTCTAGAACTTTTGTTACTGAGTCAATAGTAAAATCGGGATGTTTGTTTAAATCAAAAGTCTGAACACCTTTTACAACTAAGGTTAAAATTTGAACCTTAGGGTTTAAAGGAAGTCGACTTAGGCGATAGGTCATATCAGGAAAATCTATAAAATCTAAGTTGTTATAAGGGGCAACAGATTTCTCTAATTGCATCTTAGCAATATTTTCTAAATCCTTTTTACTAATTGATTTTGCATAAATATCAGCCTTAATTTCGCCTTGAAAGCCATCTGTTTTTTGACCTATTAAATTTTGATCAATTATATATTCTATATTTTTTAATTCTATAGCTTCGTCAAAATTTAAAATTTCTAGTTGAATATTATTTTTTTCAAAGCTTTCTTCTAAGTAACTTTCAAATAGATCGGGTATTTTAGACTTTAAGTCGTTTAATAAAAAAACTTCAGCAGATTTTAAATCAGAATCTAACACAAACTTTTCAACTTGAGTTGTTCCTCCTGTAAAATCTTGAACTGTAGTAGCGTAAATAGATTTTTGCGAGGATTGATTTAATCCTGGTACATTTAATCGTGTATTTACCGGAATATTACCAAGATCTCCAACTGGATTTCCAAGTAAATCTAAAGTATCTGCTTGAACTAAAACTTTTGTTTTGTATGGCTGCTTTAAACTACCAGGAAGAATCTCAACTGATTCTTGACTCCTAAAAATCAATCCTGATTGAGTTTGAAACCTTGTATAAGGAACAAAATTGTAAGTTTTACCCGATGTATTAACTACTTCAATTTCACCTTTTGCATTTTCTCCAGTGAAGTTTTTCCCTGTAGATGAAAAATTACTTTTATGGACAACCTTTTCAAGCTTAACATCAAATAACTCTAATCTATTTAATAGATAATCATCAATTTCTTGATCTTCTATATTTTTATCAACTAAAGCTATATTCAAAACTTGCTCTATGCTTGTAGAAGCAGGTTTAAAATTAATATTTATAGTTGGATTTATATGAAAAACCGCTAATGATAAAACTCCAATTGAAAATATTATTAAAAATGAACTAAGTACATACTTGATAATTTTAGAGTAGCTATTTGATTCAATATCTTTACTTATAAATAACCTCTTGAATTTATCTCTTAATTCGTCTAGCTCTATTTCAACGTTATTTAGGGGTTTGTCACCGATTTTATTAACTTGAAAATCTTGATCAGATTTTTCTACAGCAGATTCCTCTTTTATATAATCTTTAATTTCAAATGATTTATTTGGTAAATAAGCAAACTTTAGATTTACTGGCAAAGCTTCAAAGTAAAATTTAAAAAAACAATTTGCATCCATTAATCTTCGATAAAGAATATTAAAATGAATTGGAAGATTCAGTATTGGATGGTCTTTTTTAAAGTAAATATAGATTGGTAATTTTTTTCTATTCTGATAATTATTTTCAAAATCAATTGCAAAATCAGAAATTGCATTAATTGAATCTAGCTCGAGTGGAACTTTGACAATTTGGGACTCTAAAATCTTTTTTGAAAAAAAGTTGGATAACATTAAATTTGCATTAGCTTTATAACTTGGCTTAAAACTTGATTTAAGCTTGGAGAATTTGATTTATCACTTACGAAAAATGCTAAATTCAAACAGTTTAACGCAGATAAATCTGGAAAATTATAATCAGGATTTTCTAATGAAAAATCTTGAAATGATAATTGAGAAATTTTTAAATTTGAATCTTTTTCTATTAGAACTTCTGAAAATTCAGGGATATGACTCCCTCCTCCAAATAATTTAATTTCGGAATACTCTAAATTATTTAAATTCAATTTAGAAACTAACTGTCTTGCGCCTTTCATAACTGCTTTTCTAAAGGTGTAAAAATCAATTTTCTCAAAATTATTCCTACAGTAATCGATCAGTAAATTTTCAGTTTGATCCAAAGGTAATTTTAAAGATTCTGAAATCTGATTGGAAATAATATCTACTCCAAAATCTAAAGTTTTAATATATTCAAATTTATTATCTTTAATTAGGCATAAGTTAGTTACCTTTGCACCTAAATCTAAGAATAAAAGTTGATTATTGTCTTTTAAATTCGTATAAGCAAAAGTATTAATAAGAACTGATGAAAGACTAATATCTAAGGAATTAAACACCTCTAAGAATAAATCGTAGATTTGCGGGTTAACAAAAGCACTAATGTAATCAAATTGAATATTTTCTGCCATTACTCCGACTGGATTTAAGGTATACTGATCATCAACTTTTATAGAATTAATATAAGAGGTAAGAAGTTTAATTTGAGAATCTGGATTTTCTTCTAAGAAATGGGATTTAGTTGAATTTATAATTTTCCACTGAGATTTATGAATAAGATTTTTAATCTCACCAAGATCGATTAATTTGGGTTCGCTAGCTAGAGAAAAACTTGTCTTATTTCTTTTTACAATAACTAGCTCGTCAGCTAAAGAAACATGCATTTGACGAAGCTCAAAACTGAACTTTTGAACAAATACCTCTAAGACTTCAACTATTAAGTTTAATAATTTTTTCGAATCAAAGCCTTTTAAAAAGGAAAAATTAATACCATGTTCTACTTGGTAGTAATATTCTACTTTAACTTTTTCTTCTTTTACTTGGTAAACAAAAAACTTTAAATTTTTAGATCCAATATCTATTATTAAGTTAACAGGTAGATTGTTTGTTGTATTTTTATATATCATCTCTTTGATTAGTAGATATATTATAAAATAATAATAAAAAAATGTTACAAAATAAATTATGCATAAATAGAAAATATGCTGCTTTTTACTTTATTTATCTTCAAAATGTGCTATAATAATATGATAACTAAATTTTATGCATAAAAAAACTATTCAAATTATCGCAATCTGTCTAATAACTTTAACTACCTCAGCTGTATCTTTTGCAGCAATAGATTTTGATAATTCTAATTTCAGTCCAAATTTTTCAAATTTAAACATTTCAAATAATGCAACAATTGATGGTGGTCTTTTTATCAAAACTTTGAACCTCATTACAAATAAAGAAGGTCCAAGCGAAATACAAGTTAATGGTCAAGTACAATTTAACGATGCAATTTTTGGAGACAATGAAAACCTAAGAATATCATCAGATGTTTCTATCACTGGGAACCTAGAAGCCACAAGTATTTCAAATGTAAATATTGATGGCGACATAAGTGTGGACAACCTAACAGTTCAGGATGGAATAAAACCTCCAGCTGGATCTGATACTCTAAACATCAGCCAACCCGACTCCATCGATTCTACATTTAAACTTGAAATTGGAGGCCAAATAATAGGTGACTCACTCAAAGCAAGAGGAACAAACCTACCTGGATCATCAATTGCTGACATAACCAGGCTAAGCAACAAATTAAGGAACCTTGGTTTATCTACATCAGGTTCAACCTACACTGTAACGTCTGATTTCAACAGTACAGTAAATTCAAAAGTTGCATACTGTGATGACAATGATATTATTTTAAATTGCTCGAATATAATAGGACCCGGTGCACATCTTTATATGTCGTTTCCCGTGACAACATCAACAACCCAAGGATGTCTTAGTACATTTACAAGATCAGATGATAACAGAACTTCATTTAATGGAGTTTATGCTTTGTGCTTAGACTTAAATTAATTCACCAATAAGATATTACAACTTCTTTTGATCTCCCGATCAAGTATTTGATCGCATTTTGCTGAATTAGAATTTTGTATTGCTTCATTTAAAATAATAACATCTTTACAGTTATTTACCTGGCCTCCATTTAATGATTCACACGAACTCAAATCGCCTGAACTAATTGCCTGAGTTAATTTGTCGTGCTTAATTTGATATTCCTCAGCATTAACCGTCCCTTGAATTACCGAAGATGAATTAATTTGATTCAAATTCCCTAACTGATCTTTCTGACCTTTATTGGAACTATAAAACGAATAGAAAAAAACAATCAACAAAGTTAACAACAGCACTACATTAATAATTATCAACAAGTAATTTGTTTTTCTTAAATCAATCATAATCCAAGTTGTTTACGTATCTCATCAGCTTGATCTTTTTCAGAATCTTTAGCACCTTCCATCATAAACTGATCTTCAATAGACTCCCATTCAGCCTGTTTTTCTTTAACAAGCTTTTGAAGATAAGGAGTATGCTCTTTAGGTAACTCTGCAAACTTATCAGACTCACTCTTGAATATCCTCATTAACTCATTTATCTGAAACTGTTTTAACTTAGGTATTCTATTTATAATATCTAATTTTTCATGTTTCTTTAAAGACACAGAAGCTGCCAAAAGAGTTAAAAACTCTTTTTCATTAAATTGTAATTCATTAGCAGGTATTTTAACTGCATCAGTAATTTTCACATGATCCCCAATTCTAAAATTAGCTGCGGGCTTTTGCTCCTTCTTTTCTTGTGTATCTTGTCCTGAAATAGGTTGAGGCTCTGACTGATGAAAAACTTGAGGGCTTACTTGTGGCTGCATCGGTGCTTGTGGTTGCATCGGCGCTTGTGGTTGCATCGGCGCTTGTGGTTGCATCGGCGCTTGTGGTT
>PBFJ01000019.1 GCA_002718715.1 bacterium | reverse complement strand
TGCCACTACGACTAATTGGAAGTTTAGAGGTGAAGGATTTAAAATGAATATTATTGATACACCTGGGCATGTGGATTTTACTGTTGAAGTAGAGCGTGCACTTAGAGTACTAGATGGTGGTGTTGCAGTATTCGACGGTTCACAAGGTGTAGAACCTCAATCAGAAACAGTTTGGAGACAAGCTGATAAGTATAATGTACCAAGAATTGCATTTGTAAATAAAATGGATAAAACAGGTGGTGACTTTTTTATGTCACTTGAATCTATTCATACAAGATTATCTAAAAATGCTGTTGCAATCCAAATTCCAATCGGAGCTGAAAACGAATTTGAAGGTCAAATCGATCTTATTGAAAGAAAAGCTTACAATTTTGAAGGAAAAATGGGTGAAATCATCAATGAAGTGGAAGTTCCAAGTCACTTAGTTGATAAAATGGAAGAATACAGAGAAATCTTAGTTGAAAAAGTTTCTGAAAACGATGAGGTTTTAATGGAAAAATTCATTGGTGGTGAAGAAATCACTAACGATGAAATTAAAGCTGCTATCAGAAAACAAACAATCAACAATGAAATCTATCCAGTACTTTGTGGTACAGCTCTTCAAAACAAAGGGGTACAGCTTGTACTTAATGCAGTAGTTGATTACTTACCTTCTCCAGTTGATATCGGTGTTGTTAAAGGTACTGATGTTGATTCAGGTGAAGAAATTGAAAGAAAACTTACAGAAGATGAAAAATTCTCTGGTCTAGTATTTAAAGTAGCAACTGATCCATTTGTAGGTAAATTATCATTTATTAGAGTTTACTCAGGTGTATTAAAATCAGGAAGTTATGTTTATAATCCAGCAACTGATTCTAAAGAAAGAATCGGACGTATTGTACAAATGCACGCTAACTCAAGAGAAGAAATCAAAGAAGTAAAAGCTGGTGATATTGCCGCAATTATTGGTCTTAAAAACACTCAAACTGGTAACACTTTATGTGACGAATCAGCGCAAATTCTTTTAGAATCAATTGAATTCCCAGAACCAGTAATCTCGATTGCTATTGAACCAAAAACAAAAGCTGATCAAGAAAAAATGGGTCTTGCACTTTCAAAACTTTCTGAAGAAGATCCTTCATTCAAAGTACATACGGATGATGAAACAGCTCAAACAATTATTTCAGGTATGGGTGAACTTCACTTAGAAATTATTGTTGATCGTCTAATGAGAGAATTTAAAGTTGAAGCCAACACTGGTCAACCACAAGTAGCATATAGAGAAACAATCCAACGTAAAGTTGATGTGGAAGAAAAATATGTTAAACAATCTGGTGGTAGAGGTCAATTTGCTCATGTACTAATGACTGTAGAACCAAAAGAAGACGGTGGATACGAATTTAACAACGCTGTAGTTGGTGGTAGAATTCCAAAAGAATATATCCCTTCAGTTGATAAAGGGGTTCAAGCTGCAATGTCTAGAGGTGTATTAGCAGGTTACCCTCTTGTTGATGTTAAGGTTACTCTTAACGACGGATCTTACCATGACGTGGATTCATCTCAATTCTCATTTGAAGCTTGTGGATCTATGGCATTTAAAAACGCTGCACTTGAAGCTGGTGCTGTAATTTTAGAACCAATCATGGCAGTTGAAATCGTTACTCCAGAAGATTACTTTGGTGATGTAATGGGTAATGTCTCATCTAAACGTGGACAAATCCGTGAAACAGCTGAAAGAGGAACTGCTAAAGTTATTCAATCTTTCGTTCCCCTATCAGAAATGTTCGGATACGCAACTGAATTAAGAGGAATGACTCAAGGTCGTGCAAACTACACAATGACATTCGATCATTACGAAAAAGTTCCTTCAAACGTACAAGAAGAAATTATTGCAAACAGAACTTAATTAAATTAAAGCCTTCATACAATTGAAGGCTTTTTTTGTATATATATTTTAAAGAAAATTATCTTGATTTAATCTTACATTTGATTTAGAATCGTATCGCTTATCAATATTTTAACTACAAAACAATGAATGAAGTTTTTGATAGAAGTAAGATCAACGTTAATGTAGGTACTATCGGTCACGTTGACCATGGTAAAACTACTTTATCTGCGGCTCTTACAGCTGTTGCAGCAAATAGATTTGGTGGTAAAAACAAATCAGTAAACTTTGCTGACATCGACAACGCTCCAGAAGAAAGAGAAAGAGGTATTACAATCTCAACTTCTCACCAAGAGTATGAAACAGACAACAGACACTACGCTCACGTAGATTGTCCAGGTCATGCCGATTACGTAAAAAACATGATTACTGGTGCCGCTCAAATGGATGCTGCAATCTTAGTAGTATCTGCTGCTGATGGACCAATGCCTCAAACAAGAGAACATATCCTTCTTGCAAGACAGGTGAATGTACCATACATCGTAGTATTCATGAACAAAATGGATATCGCTGATCCAGAAATTGCTGAACTATCAGAAATGGAAATCAGAGATCTATTAAACAAATATGAATACCCAGGAGATGATACTCCAATCATCAAAGGTTCAGCTCTTAAAGCTCTAGAAGATCCATCTTCAGAAGCTGGTAACGCTGTTGAAGAGTTACTTAAAACTCTTGATTCTTATGTACCAGATCCCCAAAGAGATCTAGACAAACCATTCCTTATGCCAGTTGAAGATGTATTCTCAATTAAAGGTAGAGGTACTGTAGCTACTGGTAAAATCGAACAAGGTATTATCAAAGTTAACGAAGAAGTAGAAATCGTTGGTATCAAAGAAACTAGAAAAGTTGTTGTTACTGGTGTAGAAATGTTCAGAAAAATGTTAGACCAAGGTCAAGCTGGTGATAACGCTGGATTACTACTTAGAGGTGTAGAAAGAACTGATATTGAAAGAGGGCAAGTATTAGCTGCCGCTGGATCTATCAAACCACACACTAAATTTGAAGCTGAAGTTTATATCCTTTCTAAAGATGAAGGTGGAAGACACACTCCATTCTTTAAAGGTTACAAACCTCAATTCTACTTCAGAACTACTGACGTAACTGGTTCAATCGAGCTTCCAGCTGGAGTTGAAATGGTTATGCCTGGTGATAACATCAAAATGAATGTTGAACTAGGAGTTGAAATCGCTATGAACGAAGGTCTTAGATTTGCTATCCGTGAAGGTGGTAGAACTGTAGGTGCCGGAGTTGTAACTAAAATCTTAGGATAATTCATTCTTGAATTTTACAAAAATTTTAACTGCCAGAAATGGCAGTTTTTTTTGTTCTTTTAAACTTAAATAAAAATAAAATGTAATAAATAAAAATAAATTTGACACATTGAAACTTGTTTGATAGCTTGACTTTACAATATAACAAAAAAAATGATTAAATTAAGTCAAAATGAATTGAGATATAAACTTCCAGAAAATATAACTAACATTAAGTTATCTCAAGAAGAATGTTCATCCTATGATGGAGCAAAACAACTAAACAAAAAAGCTATCGATAAAATAAGAGAAAGCTTTAATGTTTCAAGTGAAAATTCCATTTATCTAGACGGTGGTGCTGAGAACATTTTAATACAAATGTTTAGCACATTAAATGAAGAATCAAAAGTACTAATTTCTAATATTACATGGAATTATTATTATACGTTAATAAAAGACCATACTACAAATATAGATACTTATGAAATCGAAGAAGATAAAGACACTTATAATTTCAATGTAAAAGATTTACAATCTAAAATTAAGAAAGAAAATTATAATATGGTTGTAATTACTACACCACTTAATCCTACAGGAAATTCTATCCAACAATCTAGCTTGTCTAAAACATTAGACCTATGTAAAGATGTAGATTTAGTACTCTTAGATGAAGCCTATCATGGTTTCGATGATAGTTATAACAATCAATTCCTATCAGATTTAGTTGAAAAACATGATAATTTAATTAGCGTTAGAACATTTTCTAAACTATTTGGACTAGCTGGAATAAGAATAGGTTATGCTATAAGCAATATCAATTTAAACACTAAATTCAGTTCTAATTTCCGTTCTTACAATCCATATCTTGGATATGGTAGCTATGAATCAAAGACAATTATTAACTGCTTAAATCACCAACGTTTCTATAATGAAATTAAAGAAAAAATAAATTCAGATAAGCAAGCTTTATATGATTTTTTCAACGAACAAAAAAACTGGAATGCATATAAATCAGACGCTAACTTTATATTTATAAAAATCCCATACCAAAGAAAAGAAGAACTAAAAAATTATCTTAAAGACAAAATTGCAATCAAATTTATCGATGATAAAAACTTAAGGGACAGAATCAGAATATCAATAGGAACTCAAGAAGAAACTCAAATTGTAATTGAAGAATTTAAAAAATTTATTAACCAAAAATAAAATGAAAATATATAACAATCCAGAACTTTTCAATTTGTGGAGAGAAAGCCATGAAAAGAAAGCTAACGAAGAAGTGCAATTTCTAAAATCAATTTTAGAAAAAGAAATAAAGAGTCTCCTTGATATAGGTGGAGCTGACGGTGTGCACACTATTCCCCTATCAAGAAAAATGAAAAACGTAAAATTTACTATTTACGATGGATCAGCTAATCTATTAGATAACGCAAACAAAAAGATTTCAGAGCAAAATATCAAGAATGTAAAAACTCAAGTTGGATATTTTGAAAATATACCACAGGTATTAGCAGACCAAAGTTTTGATGCCGCAATTAGTATGTGGACAACTATTACTTACGTAAATGATTTAGAAAAAAGAAAAGAACTTTATAAATGGTTATCTGAAAATATAGAAAAAACAATAATAATAGATCAAAGTAACTTTTATAACTACCCAAAAAGTGATTTAAGTAAAAGTGTTGAAATTTTTAAAAACTACGAAATAACAACCACAAGGAAATATACTATCAATGAAAATTATTTAAGAACTGGTTCCTATACCTTTAATTTTAAAAATTTAAATACAAATGAAGAAGATGAAATCTACGACCCAGAAACAGTACAATTTATAGAACCTGAAGAAATAGATAAACTACTTGGAACAAAATGGGAAAGAACAAATACATTTGGTTCATACAATCAAAAACATAAATTTGATAAAAAAAATTCTAAAAGATTAATCACAATACATGAACAAAAATAAGATAATTAAAAAAGCAATCGAAATCTCACAAAATGCAGGTGATCATGCTAAGAATAATTTTTGCGAAGATGGATACAAATACGAATCAAAAAGCCAAACTCAAGATGTAACAAAAATAGATAAAGAATGTGAAGACATTATCTTGAGTGAACTTAAAGAAATTTCCGATGAGTTTAAAATTATTTCAGAAGAAGATATTAATAGTCACAATCAAGAAATAAAAGAAAACGAATACTACTGGATCGTAGATCCATTAGATGGGACAACTAATTTTAGAAGTGGGATTAAAAATTTTGCAAACCAAATTGCGCTTGTTCAAAATAACAATGTTATACTTGCTTGCATTTATTTACCATTTGAAAATAAAGTACTTCATGCAATTGAAAACGAAGGAAGTTATTGTAATAACTCAAAACTTAACATTAATCATGTTCATACAACAGGTAATAGTTTAATGAACCTAGAATCATATTTAGACGAATATGATTTTAAAAATCTAGAAAAAATCCGAAAAGAATTTAAGTATGTATATAGCATCAATAGTGCAGTAACTTCATTTGCACATTTTGCTCTTGGTAAAACTCATTTAGTTTATTCATGCTGTGATCAACCATGGGATGTAGCAGCCGGAATACTAATAGCCAAAGAAGCTGGTGCTACAGTTAGTACACCGGATAATCAAGCTGTAGACTTATTTAACCCAAAAGTTATTGCCTCAAGTTCAAAAGATCTACATGAAAAAGTCATAGAATTACTAAAGAAATAAAGCACTTTTTTATTTACAAAACCATTTTAAATAGTAAACTATGGTTAAGATAAATAACCAAATTTATAAATGAAAAAATTATTCTTAAGTACATTTGTTCTATGTACAATGCTATTCAATCAAGTAGCAATGTCTCAAAACTTTGAATATAGTTTCGAGACAGATATTTCACAAGCAAACATTCTAAATGAAGTTGTAGATACACAAACACAAATAGATTCTGAAATGATTATAGACTCTACAATTGAATTTCAAATCAATGATTCTCACTTTTTAAACAAATTACTTAATAAATTACCTAAAGAAGAAAAAACACTTTTAAGTAAATTCTTAAGTATTAACAATAATCAAATTCAAGGATTTTACTCAAACGAAGATCAAACAGTAAAAATTAAATCTACACAAGAAAATTACGGGAAAATATTTAACTTTCTGAAAGAAAAAAATATTACGTTTTACGATGATGTTTGTTCAGATACAATCAACGTAAATTGTAGAATTACCTCAAACCAAGACTTTGAAGGCTACCAAATTTCGATTGAAGATGAAGCTATTTATATTCATAAAAAACCCCTTAATAAAAATATTTTAGATACAGATTTTTCATTAAATGAAGATGTAATTGTAAAAGCTAATGTTGCATTTGAAAACAATCCTTTTGAAATTAAATTAACAAATAAAGATTCTAACTTTGGATTAGAATTCTCGATTCAAATTGAAAACCAAGAATTAATTGATGCAATAAAAATCAAAAATTCAAATTTAAACTTTGAAGAATTTTCAAATTCTAACTCAATAGCTTTTTATGAGAACAAAGGTTTAGAAAAAGAAATAAGTCAGAAACTAGAGTCAAAAATCACTAAGATGATTACTGAATTTTGTTATATTATTGAACAAGATTGTAAAGACATTAAAGATAACATCCAACTTAACAAAAACCTATACAACTTTGCTGATAATTCAAAGCTACTTGAATTAATAACTGAAAAAGACTCTGCAATGATAATTGATATTAGCAATGATTTATCAATGAACTATAACTTTATATTTAAAGATTCAGCAAATTTTAGAGAAGAAATAAGACCAGAATTAAAAGATCTATTACAAAAACTTGGATTTAAAAGAACTAGTGATCTTGAATTAAAAACAGATACCTATGAAATACAAGGCAGCACCCAAGATGTATTAAAAGCTCTTTCTAATGAAGAAGAAAACGAAACCGACATCGATCTTTCCAATACATCAACTGCTATAACTTTAATTCCAGCTGATGAAAAAAACTCAGAAGCAGAAGCTTCTGTTTCATATATGAACTTATATGAAGAAAATGGAAATCTTCACATAAGCATAAGCTCGAATAAAGATTATAAAATTCAAAGTCAAGAAATAACAGAAAGAAATTCTGGTTTAAGCTATTTTGAAATCAACACAAATCCTTACTTTGAACTTTTAGATGAAAACACAGAAAATGCTAATCCACTTGCAATTATGTTTGGAAGTTTCCTAAAAGATATTAAAATAAGTGGAGATGCTCAATTTATTGATAACAAAATTGTTTCAGAAAGCAATTTAATTATTCCACAATCTACACTAGACCTTCTTCTTGGATTTATATCCCCTACTCAAACATTAGAAAACGAAATTTATGGTGACATCAAAGAAGAAGATTGGTATTCAAAACCAATTAAAGAATTGGACGAGGAAATATTCATAAGTTCAATTCTAGAAACTCCATATAACGAAGAAACTTTTAAAGCAAACTTTGAACCAAATAAAGAAATATCAAGAAAAGAATTCATAATGCTAATTACAGAACTACTATTTAAAGATGAGATTTCTGAACTTAAGACTAAACATGAACAACAATTAAAAGATAACGAAGAAGGTATAGAAACCTTATCGATTATAGCAAAAGAAGATATGTTTTCAGACTTTGAAAATTATTTACACAAAGGGTTTTACCATGTTCAAGTTGCTAAACAAATAGGATTAGTTAAAGGTGACGAAGGAAAAAACACACTTCGTCCAGACGATAGCCTTTCAAGAGCGGAAGCTATAACCTTACTAGCTAGAAGTTTTGATTCACTAAAAAATACCAAGGCAGATGAATTAGAAATCGAATTTACAGACGTACCTCAAGATGCTTGGTATATGCAAAACCTTAAAAAAGCAGTAAAAAACAAAGTAGTTAAAGGAACTAGTCCTACTACATTCTCCCCTACCGATAAATTAAATAGAGCTCAAGCAGTTACACTAATAAATCGATTAAACAAACAAATCTTAAAATTCTACTAAATTTTATGCCAAGTTAAATACTTGGCTTTTTTTTGTATTAAAAATCTAATAAAATAGAATAGAATAAACTTTAAAAAATGAAAAAAATATTAATTAGTCTACTAATAGGAACTGTAAGCATAATCAATGTTTATGCAACAAATCATGAAAGTGATTCAAAAGCAGAAATTCAAATTAATTATAATAAAGATAATCTTATTTCAGGATACGATTTATTTAAAAAAGAATTTGAAAAAAAATACCTTTTAGATAACTTCCTATACAAAGATAAAAACGGAATCAAACTTCATTTAGATCTATTAAATAATAATTATATAATTGAGACTAAATCTAAAAACAAGCCTGCATACTTCTTAAAAGACAATCAAATAAATATTGAAAAACCTTGTATTTACGGGGAATGCTTTTACAAGTCAGAAAAATTAATTGATGGTTATCAAATATATTTTACCAATGATTATCTTTATGGAATATCAAAAATTGAAAATAATATATTTGATAAAAAACCAGAATTTTTATTTAACCAATTTTTAAAATTAGATTTTGAAAACAAAGATAGTATCTACAATATGAACATTAAAGAAGGTAAAAATTCAATTAAATTAAACACGAGTTTATCAAGTAAGAATGAAAAAAAATTTGATGAAATAAAATACAAAAGTTATAAATTTAAAAATTTAATTAATAAAAACACAATCTTTTTTCATGAAAACACAGAAAACTATTTAGAAGCAAAAAAAATTATAAAATCTACAAAACAAAATTTAATTCAAGACATATGCAAAAAAATTAAATTTGATTATGATTGTAAAATATTAAATATAAATATTTTAGAAAACCTAGAAAATGATTTATTTTTAGAAAAATTCTATTCGAAAAGCTCTGCAATTGAAACCCAAGCCTTTAAAAACCAATTAATTACAAGAATTCGAATTAATGATTTAAGCCAAGAGGCCAAAAGTGAATTAAAAAAATTATTTGAAAGCTACATCCAGAATTTTCAATATACTACAATCAATCATGATTATGAAGAAGATGGTAAAATACTAAAAAATCCAGACGATACAACCTTTGTTGTAAAAGAAAACTTTTTAACCATACATTTAAATATACTTTATAAACTATTTGAAAATTTAAAGGGTGATGATAATAAATTTATTAATTCTATTGAATATAGCAGAATGAAAGATAGAAATTTATCTTTAACACGTGATATCATCGAAAATCCAGAAACGGCTATAAACATATATTACAACGAAAGATCACCTCAAAATCTTGAAGTAACTATTAGACAAGTCACAGATGACAATCAAGAAAATGTTACAGAAATAGAAAAGTTCAAATCGTTTATAGATAGGAATATTGATGAAGAAATTATAAACAGGAAAATATCACATAATTTAAGTGGTTTATCCTACAGCTATTTTTCATTTGAAGGTTTTCAAGATATTCTCTCTAAGTTTAAAAGAAAACAAAAATGTGATCCTTTTCGATTTAGATTTATGTGCCTTTTGATAAACAAAAATATTAAGTTCAAAAACAATGTTTCAATTGATGAAAATAAAATTACAGATCAAACTGAGATATTAATTACACCTGAAGAATTTAAATACCAATTAATATTTAATCTGTTTGACAAGAGACCAATAAAGTGGCTTCCTACGGTTGAAACAAATTTAAACAAAAATGACTGGTTTTATAATTCAGCAAAATATGCAATCGATAACATAAACCTTAGATACGTATTTAACTATTCGAATAAACACCTTACTAAATTTGAAAAGGAATATCAGAATTTTTCACAGTGCTTAACAGATAAAAATGCTATTTACTACGGTATGAAAAATGATTCCCAAATTTATGAAGATAACGGGAAAATAACAACTCAAAGAGATATATTAGGATATGCAAAAAATATGCCACATGTTGATTGTAAAGATTTTGATAATTTATCAAGTGAGTGCAAAGACAAAGACTTTAAAAGATATCCGACATGGATTATAAATAATAAAGCTTATGACGGAATAAAATTCCCAGATGAACTAAACAAATTAACAGGTTGTAAATTAAATGTAACTGAAAAAGAAATAGAGGAAGTTGATAATAAAATTAATTTTAACGATAAAATAAGGAGAAAGGAATTCATTGGATTAATAATCGAGACATTAAATAAAGATTATAGTAGTCGTACTTTAGGAAAAAATTTTAAAAAATTTGATGATTTAAAATATTATTTAGATATTGGATACAATTACATTTATACTGCTAAAAATTTAGGAATAATAAAAGGAGACTCAAAAAATAATACAGTAAGACCAAACGATTATCTTTCAAGAGCCGAAGCCATAGTTATTCTTAATAGAGCATTCCCCTACTTTAACAACGTTGATGTTAACAATTTTAAATTAAAATTTAAAGACATAGATCAAGACACATGGTATTCAGAAAGTCTTAAAAGAGCGGTTAAAAGTGGAATTATAAAAGGAACAAGCCCAAGTACATTTTCCCCAGGAAATCAAATTACAATTGCCGAAAGTTTAACTATACTAGATAGAATAATTAACAGACCAAAATTTATGAAAACTAATGTGGTAGAATTTAAAAAATTCTTTTCCAATGAAATAAGTTGTTACTTAAAACTTAAAGAATGTAACTAATATTAAATATATCTACATAAATCATTATAATTAAGGTTTAAAGTCAAGAAATGCTCTTGACTTTTTTTTATAATTATTTAGAATATGCATGCTTTGTATGTGTTTTTATATACAAAGTCGGTAGGAGCTACCGACATCTCGACTTTATTTGAAAATATGTTTTCCCGCTTTATATTTGAAAAATTCAGCTGAGTTGTGAATAACTCGGTTATTTGATGACAATCGTTAAATATGGCAACAAACCAAAAGATACGGATCAAAATAAAATCATTTGATCACAAAATCATCGATGAAGTATCAAAAAACATCATCCAAACAGCACTTGATACTGGTGCAATTGTAGCAGGACCAATTCCTCTACCGACGAAAATCAAGAAGTTTACGGTGATCAAACCTACTTTTAAGTACAAAGACTCAAGAGACCAGTTTGAAATCCGAACTCACGCTAGATTAATCGACTTTAGAGAAACTACTCCTCAAACAATTGAATCTCTACAAAACTTGCAGGTTCCTGCAGGTGTGGACATCGAAATAAAAATGATGATGGACAAAAAAACAACAAAATAATTGAAAGCTTAAAAGCCTTCGACTATATAAGTTGAGAAATATAATATAACCTCTGTATAGTATGTCTGGAATAATAGGACGTAAAATCGGAATGACTAGAATCATAGATGAAAATGGAAAAATGATTCCATTAACCTTAGTTCAATGTCAACCAAACAAAATCATTCAAATTAAAACTGTTGAAAAAGACGGTGTTAATGCGATTGTATTAGGTCATGAACCTAAGAAAAGACCTACAAAAAATTCTAAATACCAAAATATTAGCCAATTTACGGTTAGTAAGGTAGAAGATTTTGCTGTAGATCAAGAAATCACAACTGAAACTTTAAGTGAAAAAACTCACGTAAAAATTTCAGCTACCTCAAAAGGTAAGGGTTTCCAAGGTGTAATTAAAAGACACAATTTCTCAAGAGGTCCAGAAACTCATGGTTCAAGACACCATAGAGAACCAGGTTCTGTTGGAGCTTGTGCCGCACCAGGACGTGTATTAAAAGGAACAAAACTTCCAGGACAAATGGGTAATGTTAAAGTTACTCGAAAAAGTGCTGAACTTGTTTATTTTGATCACTCTAACCACTTAGTTGGTATTAAAGGTTCTGTACCAGGAGCCAAAAATAATTTAGTATATATATTCGCATAATTATGAAAACAAACATATATAATCAAAAAGGCGAAGTTCTAAAAGAAATTAAACTACCCAAAGAATGTTTTGGACTTGAGTTTAATGAAGTTCTGGTACACAGAGCATTAATTAGACAACTTTCAAATACAAGAAATCCAATTGCTCACACTAAAACAAAAGGTGAAGTAAGAGGGGGTGGTAGAAAGCCTTACAGACAAAAAGGAACTGGTCGAGCAAGACAAGGTTCTACAAGAAATCCACACTTTGTAGGTGGTGGAGTTGCATTTGGACCAAGAAATGATAAAAATTTCTACATTCAAATGCCAAAAAAACAAAGAAGAAAAGCATTACTTTGTGCATTAAGTCAAAAAGCTACAGAAAAATCTGTTATTGCATTAGACAAATATGAAGACAAAGAGCTTAAAACTAAAAACTTAGCTGCAACAATTGCTAAATTACCAATCGAAAGAAATGTTTTATTGGTTACAAGTCAAAAAGATGAAAATCTAAATAGAGTTGCATCTAATTTAAAAAACGTGAAAGTAATTACTACTCCTTACTTGAATATCCACGATTTAACAAAATACAGAACTATCTGTTTTGTTGGTGAAGATTCAATTAAGTTAGTAGCTGATACTTTTAAAATTTAATTTAATAAAAAGCTATGCACTCATACATTTATCTAGTAACAGAGAAAAGCAATTTATTAGCAAACGATGGTAAGCATGTCTTCTTAACAAATAAAAATGTTAACAAAATTGAAGCTCAAAAAGATTTAGAAAAAATCTACGGAGAAAAAATTAAATCTATTAGAGCGGTTAACGTTCCAATGAAAACTAGACAAGCTGGTAAAAGAACTATCACGAGAAGAAATGCTAGTAAAAAACTTTATGTTACATTCAAAAGTAAAGATGTAAAAATTAATTCGTAATTAATATGCCAATCAGAACATATAAACCTACCACGCCTAGTTTGCGGAATATGTCTCGAGATACTTTCGAACACATTACAAAAACTAAACCTGAAAAAAGCCTTACGGTTTCAAAAAAATCAATGGCGGGTAGAAACAATCAAGGTAAACTGACTGTACGCCACAGAGGTGGAGGTCACAAAAGAAAATACCGATTGGTTGACTTCAAAAGAACTGATAAGCTTGGTATCCCTGCTACAGTTAAAGCTGTAGAGTATGATCCAAATAGATCTGCTTATATCATCTTAGTAGCATACAAAGATGGTGAGAAAAGATACCATTTAGCACCTCACGAAATCCAAGTTGGAGACGAAATAGTATGTGCTAAAAAAGCTAAAATCAAAACAGGTAACAGAATGGAAGTAAGAAATATTCCAGTAGGTTACCCAATCTTTAATATCGAATTGCAACCAAACAAAGGTGGTCAAATTGTAAAATCAGCTGGGAACTCATCAAAAGTAGTATCTTTAGATGGTCCAAAAGCTCAAATTGAACTTCCAAGTGGTGAAGTAAGATTAGTAGAAAAATCTTGCATGGCTACAATTGGAATAGTTTCAAACATTGATCATTCAAACGTTAAAATCGGTAAAGCTGGTAGAAAAAGATGGATGGGTAAAAGACCTCAAGTAAGAGGTAAAGCCATGAATCCAAATGATCACCCGCATGGTGGTGGTGAAGGTGCATCTCCTATTGGGATGAAACATCCAAAAACTCCATGGGGAAGACCAGCACTAGGTGTAAAAACTAGAAGAAGAAAATACACCAACAGATTAATTGTAAAATCTAGACACTCCAAAAAATAATAATTTATAAACTATGACAAGAAGTTCAATTAAAGGACCTTTTATAGACCCACGTCTAATTAAAAAGGTTCAAAAAATGGAGAATGGTGAAACTAAAAAAGGTGTGATCAAAACTTGGTCTAGAGCATGTGTAATCTGCCCAGACTTCGTAGGACACACATTCGCCGTACACAACGGTAATAAATTTATACCTGTATACGTTTCTGAAGAAATGGTGGGACACAAATTAGGTGAATTCGCACCAACTAGATTCTTTAGAGCTCACGGTGGTAAACAAAAATAATTAATTAAATTATGAAAGCACATTTAAAAAATGTTCGTATATCGCCTAAAAAAGTAAACTTAGTAGCAGACTTAGTTAGAAAAATGCAAGTTAATCAAGCTATTTCACTACTAGACTATACTCCAAAAAAGGCAGCAAGAATCCTTAGAAAACTTATTGCTTCTGCAGCAGCTAATGCTAAAAACAATAATTCAAAAAATGTTGATACATTATCAATCGCAGAAATCAAAGTTTCTAAAGGACTTACGATCAAAAGATTCAATCCAATCTCAAGAGGTCGTGCTCATCCAATCAATAAGTTTTGTTCACACATACATGTAATTCTTAAAGAAGATGTAGCAGAACCTACAAATACTGCTAAAAAAGCAGAAGTAAAGGAAGAAAAAATTACTAAAAAAGTAGAAGCTAAGAAACCAGCTGCTAAAAAAGCTACAACAGCAAAAAAAACAGCTACTAAAAAAGCTCCTACTAAAAAAGCAGCCACTACTAAAAAAGCTGTAAAATAAATAACCTTTAATAATTATTAACCTATGGGTCAAAAAGCAAATCCAATTAGTACTAGACTCGGAATAAACCAAAAATGGTCATCGACATGGTTCCCTAAAAAAGGTCAATATGCAGCAAATCTTAAATTAGATTTAGCAATCAGAAAATACTTAGAATCTCAATTCAAAGGAAAATCTGTTTCAAGCATATACATCCAAAACAATGGTGGACTACTTACAATCGATATCCACGCGGCAAAACCAGGTCTAATCATTGGACAACAAGGTTCAAAAATTGATGAATTGAAATCAAATCTTGAAAGAAAATTCAAAACAAATTTTGTAATCAACGTTGTTGAAATTCCAAAGCCAGCACTAGACGCCAAAATTGTAGCTGAATCAATTGCTCAACAAATTGAAAGAAGAATTTCTTACAGAAGAGCTTGCAAAGCAGCTATTGAAAAGGCAATGGATAGTGGTGCAAAAGGTATCAAAGTTAAAGTTGGAGGAAGACTTAATGGTGTAGATATCGCTAGAAGCGAATTCTTCACTAAAGGACGAGTACCTCTTCAAACTTTAAGAGCTGATATTAGCTACGCCGATGAAAGAGCAGATACAACCTACGGAGTAATCGGTGTAAAAGTATGGATTTATCGAGGGGAAGTTTTTAATTAAAAAATGACTTGATAAATTTCAAAAATTTATTATAATCAGATAGCTAATTTACAAAAAATGTTAACTCCGAGAAAAACAAAATTTAGAAGATATCACAGACGTAGAAACGTTAATAAGGATATCCTAGCTACTCGAAACAACAAATTACACTTTGGAGATATGGGACTTATGATCCTTGATCCATGTGAATTGACTTCAAGACAAATTGAAGCTGCGCGTAGAGTAATGGCTAGACACACAAAAAGAGGCGGTAAGATATGGATTAAAGTATTCCCACACAAAACTATCACTCGAAAAGCCCATGACGTACCTATGGGTAGCGGTAAGGGTAGCCCTGACTTCTTCGTAGCTGACTTGAGAGCTGGAACTGTAGTATTTGAAATTGCAGGATCAGATCAAGCACTTATCAGAAGAGCGTTAGAGCTTGCCGCATACAAATTACCATCAAGATGCAAGGTGGTAACAAAAGAAATTTAATTATAGGACTATGAAAATCCCAAGCCTATCAGACATCCAAAAACTTGGAGAATCTGAAATTACTAAAAAAACTGCTGAAGTTAAGAAGTTCGCTTCTAAGCTTAAAGCAGATCTAAGATCTGGATTCTCAAAAGATCTTAAAAGCTACAGACTAGCTAAAAAGTCTATTGCAAGAATGCAAACAAAATTACAAAATTTAAATTCTTAATCGATGAGAACTAAGACTGGAATTGTACTTACTAGCACAGATAAAACTATTAAAATAGAAGTATCTTACTACAAGCTACATCCAAAATATCAAAAAAGATATCTTCGAACTAGAAGATTTCTAGCTCATGATCCAGAAAATCAATATAAAGTTGGAGAAGAAGTTACAATCTATGAATGCAAACCAATCTCAAAACTTAAAAAATGGACAGTAATTAAACCTGAACAAAAATGATTCAAACTGAAACAATTCTAAATGTTGCAGATAACAGTGGAGCTACTAAAGTAAAATGTATTAAAGTACTTGGAAGCTCTAAAAAAAGATACGCACGTATCGGAGAATTGATAGTAGTTACGGTAAGAGAAGCTAAACCAAACGGTACTGTTAAGAGAAAGGCAGTAGAAAGAGCGGTTGTGGTTCGAGTAACTAAAGAAGTTCGAAGAAAAGACGGATCTTATATAAAATTTGACGAGAATGCTGTTGTTATTGTCAACAAAGATGGTAATCCTAAAGGTTCACGTGTATTTGGACCAATCGGAAGAGAGTTAAGAGAAAAAGGTTACCAAAAAATAATTTCTCTAGCACCTGACGTATTGTAGTATGAAAATAAAAAAAGATGATTTAGTAATCGTAATAGCTGGAAAAGATAAGGGTAAAACTGGAAAAGTATTAAAAACTTTTGCAGATGCCAACAAAGTTATCGTTGAAGGAATTAACGAAAAAACTAAATTTAAGAAAAAATCACAACAAGGTCCTGGATCTATGACTAAAATCAATGCAAAAATTGATGCTTCAAATGTAGCATTAGTTGATCCAGAATCAAAAAAAGCCACTCGTGTTCGAGTAGAAAAAGATTCTAAAGGAAACAAACAAAGAGTTTCTGTAAGATCTAATAAAGTAATTAAGTAGTAAAATGAACAAAGTACTTACACACAAAGACATTACTGGCAAACTAGCAGAAAACTTAGGACTTAAAAACCCTATGGCTCTGCCAAGGATATCAAAAATAACTGTTTCTGCAGGTATTGGTAAACTTTATAACAGCGATAAAAAAGTTGTTAAAGAAGTTGAAGAAAATCTAACTCTAATTGCAGGTCAAAAGCCAGTAGTTACCAAAGCTAGACTTTCAATCTCTAACTTTAAACTTAGAGAAGAAATGCCAACTGGTGTAACAGTTACGTTAAGAGGTCAAAGAATGTATGATTTCTTAAATAACTTTATCCATATAGTTTGTCCACGTATCAGAGATTTCCAAGGATTCTCTGAAAGAAGTATGGATGGTCAAGGAAACATTTCTGTTGGTATCAAAGAACATTTGGTATTCCCAGAAATTAACCCAGATGATTTAGTAACTATTCATGGTTTACAAATCAACATCAAAACTACAGCTAAATCTAACAAAGAAGGTGTAGAACTTCTAAAACTATATAATTTCCCATTTAAAAAACAATAATATGGCAAGAAAAGCACTAGTTGTTAAAGACTCAAGACGAAAAGAGAAAATCTTAAAAGCTAAAGCTGAAGGGCGAAAACACAAACAAGCCACAAGATTAGTTAATAGATGTTCTCTATGCGGAAGAAGACATGGATACATGAGATACTTTGACATCTGTAGAATTTGCTTCAGAGAGTTAGCTGTAACAGGTAAACTAACTGGAGTAAAAAAATCTTCATGGTAAAAAATTAAAATTTACAAATATGGTAACAGACTCAATAGCTGATTTATTGACCAGAATCAGAAACGCTCAAAAAGCGAAAAAAGAAAACACAAATTGTAGATATTCTAAAATTAAACATGGAATTTGTGAAATCATGGTTAAACACGGTTTCTTAAATAAAGTTGAAGTGGTTGGCGAACATAAAAAAGAGTTAGTAATAACATTAAACTACGCTAGACCAAACCTAACTTTGAAAAGAGTTTCATCACCTGGTCAAAGAATCTACAAAAAACATACAGAATTCAAACCAGTAAAAGCTGGCTTGGGTATAGAAATTATCTCGACATCTAAAGGATTAATGCCTCAATATAAAGCATTTAAATCACAATTAGGTGGAGAAGTAATTTGCAAAATTTATTAATTCAATATAAAAATGTCAAGAATAGGTAAATTACCAGTAATCATCCCATCAAACGTGGAAGTTTCTATTACTGAAAACACTGTATTAGTTAAAGGACCTAAAGGAGAATTACAAATTGAATACAAACCACTTGTAAAAATCACTTTAGAAAATAACGAAGTACAAGTAAACCCTGTGAATGAAACAAAAGAGGCGCGATCGATGCATGGATTATACCGTTCATTGATTTCTAACATGGTTACGGGAGTAACTGATGGCTATGAAAAACGTCTAGAAATCCAAGGGGTTGGTTACAGAGTTAAAAAAATTGGAACAAACTTAGAGTTCTCTTTAGGGTTCTCTCATCCAGTAAAATATATTGTTAAAGAAACTGTTTCTGCAGAAATTGATAAAGAGAAAAATAATATCATTATCGTAAGCGGAATTGACAAACAACACGTTGGTCAAGTTGCGGCAGAAATTAGATCTCTTAAAAAACCTGAACCATATAAAGGTAAAGGTATTCGCTATGTTGGCGAAAGAATTATTAGAAAAGCTGGTAAACAAGCTGCTAAATAAATAATTAACTAAAAATGACTAATCAAGTTGCAAGAAAAAAAAGACACAAAAAAATTAGATCTAGAGTGATTGGTTCTCAATCAAAACCTAGACTATCTGTGTTTCGGTCGTTAACAAATATCTACGCTCAACTTATTGATGATGAAAATGGTGTTGTTCTTGCGCAAGCATCAAGCATCAAAAGCAAAGATAAAGTGACCAAAACTCAATCAGCCCAAAAAGTTGGTGAAGAACTAGCTAAAAAAGCTAGCGAAAAGAAAATTAGCGAATGTGTATTTGACAGAGCTGGATATAAATTCCACGGAAGAGTTAAAGCACTAGCTGAAGCTGCAAGAGAAAACGGACTAAAATTCTAATTAAAAAACAATGAAATCTCACAGAAAAAATTTCAAAGCCAAAAAAGAGTTCGAAGAATCAGTGATTCAAATTGACAGAGTTACTCGTGTAGTAAAAGGTGGACGAAGATTAAGATTCAGAGCAACAGTTTGTGTTGGAGATAAAAAAGGTCGAGTTGGAGTTGGTATCGGTAAATCTAATGAGGTTACTGGAGCAATTCAAAAAGCAGTAAACTCTGCTAAAAAAACTATGATCAAAGTTCCTCTATTCAAAGGAACTATCCCTCATGACCACCAAGTTAAATTCAAAAGTGCAATGGTACTTTTCAAACCAGCTCAAGCTGGTACGGGTATAATTGCCGGTGGAGCTGTTAGAACTGTGTTAGAGTTAGCAGGTGTTAAAAACATCTTAACTAAATCATTAGGAACTACTAACAAATTATCTACATCAAAAGCTACAATTTTAGCTCTAAGCGAACTTAGAAAAACTCCTGCAATGGAAAAAGCTGAAAAAGCTAAACAAGAAAACAAACAAAAAGCTCCTGCTAAAAAAGGACCAGCTAAAAAAGCTGCACCAAAAAAAACAGAAGCTGCTAAAAAAGCTCCAGCTAAAAAAGCACCTGCCAAAAAGGCTCCTGCTAAAAAAGCTGAGTAATTCAATCATAAATTAATGAATTAAGATGAGTAAATTACATAACTTAAAATCATCATCTCTAAAAAGAAGAAAACGTGTTGGACGAGGAAACGGATCTGGACACGGAACATTCTCAACTCGTGGGATGAATGGTCAAAACTCTCGTAAATCTGGAGGTGTAAGACCTGGGTTCGAAGGAGGTCAAACTCCCCTATGGAAAAAACTTCCAAAATTAAGAGGTTTTAAAAGCATTAATAGAATCGATTATTTTATACTAAACTTAACTGATTTAGAAAATATTTGTGAAAATGGTGATACTGTAAACGCTGAATATTTATCAACAAAAGGTATCTTACCAAAAAAACAAGCAATTAAAGTTTTAGGTAGTGGTGAATTATCTAAAAAATTAACTGTTGAAGTTGACAAAGCTTCTAAATCCGCAGTAAAAGCCATTGAGAAAGCCGGTGGAACTGTTAAACTTTTAGTAAACTAATAAAACGATTTAAAAATGCAAAAACTAGTTCAAATCTTCAAAAACCAAGGTCTAAGAAAGAAGATACTGTTTACAATAGCAATTATTGTAGCTTACAGATTTCTAGCTCAAATCTCGATTCCGGGAATTGATTTAGTCGCTCTAAAAAGTATCTTTGAACAAAATGAGTACCTAAGCTTATTCTCACTATTAACTGGTGGATCTGCTGAAAACTTCTCAATTGTACTAATGGGACTTGGTCCATACATTAATGCTTCGATTATTGTTCAATTACTTACAGTAATATGGCCAAAATTAGAAGAAATGTCTAAAGAAGGTGAAACTGGTCGTAAAAAACTAAATGCAATCACTAGATGGTTAACGCTACCGTTAGCATTCCTACAATCATATGGAACAATCTTACTTTTGAATTCACAAATGCCAATTATTTCAAACATTAGTGATCCATCAGTAATTCTTCCAATAATGCTAACCGTATCTACTGGTTCTATATTATTAATGTGGTTAGGTGAAATAATGACAGAAAACGGAATTGGAAACGGAATTTCCCTTTTAATTCTCGTATCAATCATTTCAACTGTACCAACTGCCTTAGCTCAAAACTTAATTGTGGCTAGCTCAGACATTAATCAATTAATACCAGTTGTATCAGTAATTCTATTTACACTAGCTCTAATCGTAGCAACTGTAATAGTTACTGACGCAAGTCGTGAAATACCTGTAGCCTACGGTTCTAAAACTAAAAAAGCTTCAGTAAGCTCACTTCCAATCAAAGTTAATCAAGCTGGAATGATCCCAATTATCTTTGCAGTATCTGTAGTAACTTTACCTACAATTGTTGCACAGTTAATGTCAGGATCAGCCTCTAGTACTTTAGTTGCAATCTCAGAATTTATTCTTGCTAACTTTGGAATGAATCAACCACTTTATATCTTAACTTTATTCTTACTTATCCTTGGATTTACATACTTCTATGTAAATATTACCTTCGATACAGATAAAGTTTCAGAAAACATACAAAAAAGAGGTGGATATATCCCAGGAATTAGACCAGGAAAAAATACTGCAGAATATTTAAGACAAGTTTCAGATAGATTAAACTTATTTGGTGGACTATTTATTGCACTTATCGCTGTACTTCCAATTATTTTCCAAAATATTATTGGGACAACAGGAAATCAATTACCTCTTCTGATTTCAGGGGCCGGAATATTGATTATCGTGGGTGTGATATTAGACTTAAAACGTCAAGTTGAAGCCAACTTAATCTCAGATAATTATAATAATCTTATATAAGATAATTTATATACCCAAGCCAGACTATTACAGTCTGGCTTTTTTTGTTGCTTAATATAAAAAATTATATAGAATTTAGATATTAAAATATAATAAAGAAAATCATGAATTTATTAGTACTATTTGGAGTCCAAGGTTCTGGGAAAGGAACACAGGCCAAATTATTAGCAGAGAAATTTAACTATCAAATTTTTGAAACAGGAGCTGAACTACGAAAAATTGCAAAAGAAGAATCATCTCTTGGAATTGAAATCAAAGAAACAATTAACGCCGGAAACCTAGTTTCAAGTAATCATATTAAAAGATTAATTGAAAGCTTTATAGAAAAAAACAAAGACCAAAAAATTATCTTTGATGGATTTCCTAGAAATCAAGAACAATTAAAAACATTTCAAGAAATAATTGAAAAGTCTCAATTAGAATTTAAAGCTATAATTTTTGAACTAAGTAAAGAAAAATCAATCGAAAGATTACTTAAAAGAGCTCAAATCGAAAATAGAGAAGATGACACTCAAGATATTATAGAAAAAAGAATTTCAATTTTCTATAATGATACTTTGCCTGTTATTGAAAAAATAAAAGAAAACTACGAAGTAATCGAAATTGATGCAGACCAAAGTATAGAAAATATTCACGAAGAATTAATAAAGAAAATATAATGATTAAAACACAAAAAGAAATTAATGGAATTAAAGCTTCGGCTAAAGTCTTAGTTGAAACATTAGAATTAGTAGAAAAAAATATCAAAGTAGGAGTAACAACTAATCAGTTAGATAAAATTGCCTATGATTATATTATTTCTAAAGGTGGTAAACCAGCCTTCAAAGGACACCATGGATTTCCAAACACAATCTGCAAAGCTGTAAATGATGAAATTGTTCACGGTATACCTGACGACACTCCCCTTCAAGAAGGTGATAAAATCACTGTTGACTGCGGCGTAGTTTTAAATGGATTTTATAGTGACTCAGCTTTCTCTAAAATAGTAGGTGAAAACCCAGAAGCTCAAGAATTTATAGATGACTGCCAACAAATTTTATATAAAGCTCTTAGGTTTATAAAAGATGGAATTAGAGTTGGCGATTTAGGACACTATATTCAAAGTATTACTCGAGAAAAAGGATACAAAATTTTTAAAGACCTAACAGGTCATGGTGTTGGAAACGCTCTTTGGGAACCACCACAAATTTTAAATTTTGGAAAACCAAACACGGGTCCAACCTTAAAAGAAGGTATGATAATCTGTGTAGAGCCAATAATTGGAATTAAAACCGGCCAAATGGTAACTCTAGATGATGATTGGACAATTGCATCTATTGATGGAAGCTTAGGTTGTCAATGGGAACATATGATCTTAATCAAAAAAGATGGATGTGAAATTCTTACAAAAAGATCTAATGAAAACATTGAAGTACATTTGAAAAATTAAAATTAATAAAAAATCAAGTAAAAATTGAAAAAAATCTTGCAATATTTTATTTGATAATGTAGTATCATGACGCTTAATTTAATTTATGGTCAAAGAACAAAAAATCGAAGTTGATGGATTAGTACTGGAAGCACTGCCGAACAGTGAATTTAGAGTTAAACTTGAAACTAATGATCATGAGATAAGAGCCTCAATTTCTGGTAAAATTAGAATCAATAATATTCGTATTTTACAAGGCGACAAAGTCAAAGTTGAATTATCTCCATATGACCTTAACAAAGGTCGAATCACCTATAGATATAAATAAAAATAAACATGAAAGTACGATCTTCCGTAAAAAAAATGTGTAAAGACTGTAAAGTCATTAGAAGAAAAGGTGTAGTTAGAATTATCTGCAAAGTTTCTAAAAGACACAAACAAAGACAAGGATAAAAATTTAATATTATAAAAATATGGCAAGAATTGCTGGGATTAATCTCCCTAAAGAAAAAAGAGTACCTATTGCTTTAACCTATATCACTGGTATTGGTCGAGCATCAGCTGAAGCTATCTGCTTAAAGTTGAAAATCGATACAGCTAAAAAGCTTAAAGATATCACTGAAGACGAGTTAAATGCGATTCGTGCTGAAATGAAAAGCTACGTTTTAGAAGGTGATCTGAGACGTGAAGTTGCAATGAACATTAAACGTAAACAAGAAATTAACTGTTACGTTGGAATGAGACACTCTAAAGGTCTTCCTGTAAGAGGTCAACTCACCAAAACAAATGCAAGAACAAGAAAAGGTAAGAGAAGAACAGTTGCAAACAAAAAGAAAGTAACTAAATAATAATTTTTTTTAATATGGTAAAATACAGTCAAAAATCTACCAAAAAGGTTAAAAAAAGTGTACCTCACGGGAAAGTTTACGTTCAAAGTTCATTCAATAATACTTTAGTAACGATTACCGATTTAGAAGGAAACACTGTAGCCTGGAGTTCTGCTGGATCTAACGGATTCAAAGGGTCAAGAAAATCGACTCCTTATGCAGGACAAGTAGCTGCTGAAAATGCAGCTGAAAAAGCAAAAATACATGGACTTGAAAAAGTAGATGTATTTGTTAAAGGTGTTGGACCGTCAAGAGAACAATCTATTAGAGGTCTACAAGCCGCTGGAGTGCAAGTATTAAGTATAACTGATATTACTCCAATTGCACATAACGGTGCAAGAGCCAAAAAACCAAGAAGAAATTAATAAAATAATCATATGTCAACATATAGAGGACCAATCGTAAGAAAAGCCCGACGTTATGGAGCAATGATTTTCTCTAACGGTAAAAGTAAACAAAACGCTTTTAACAAAAGAAAATATGCACCAGGACAACATGGTAGATCTTCATTTAGATCTATGTCTGAATATGCCAAACAATTGCAAGAAAAACAAAAAGCAAGATTTATGTTTGGATTAACAGAAAAAAAATTCAGAAAATATTATAATAAAGCTGAAAAAACTGCTGGTATCACTGGTCAAGAACTTCTAAAATTACTAGAAAGAAGATTAGATAATGTTATTTTTAGAGCAGGATTAGCTGAAACAAGAAGACAAGCTAGACAAATGTCGAGCCATGGTCACATGCTATTTAACGGAAGAAGAGTTGATGTACCATCAATTGAAGTAAAAGTTGGTGATACTATTCAAGTTAGAGAAAAATTAACTAAATCAAAACTCTTTGAAGAAGTTAAGGCAACCAAAAAAGCTAACCATCCTAAATGGTTAGAGGTTGATTATGGTAAACTAACTATAAAGGTAATTGCATTACCTGACAAAGACGATGTTGAAGTTATGATTAACTCTCAAGCCATCGTTGAATTCTACTCTAAATAAAACATAATTTTAATTGCTATGCATTTAATTCAAGAAGAAATTGGTTTGCCTTCAATAAAAATTGAAGAAACAGACCAAAACACAACAATTTTTACAATTAGTCCCCTTCCATCTGGATACGGTACTACACTTGGAAATGCCATGCGAAGAGTTTTACTTTCTTCAGTTCCTGGAACAGCAGTTACTGGAATCAAAGTAAAGGGTAAAAACTACGAATATTCGACAATTGAAGGGGCTTCAGACAGCGTTCTTCAAATGTTACTTAACCTTAAACAATTAAACGTTAAGTTAAACAATGTTACTCAAGCAGACTTAACGCTTAAAGCTGATAAAAAAGGAGATGTAACAGCTAGCATGATTGAAAAAGATGCTAATGTTGAAATTTTAAACCCTGAATTAGTAGTTACTACATTAGAAGACAAAACTAATCTAGAAATTACAATCAGAGTAGAAAAAAACGTAGGTTATATTACATCAAAAGAAAGACAGGCCCAAGAAACCTTAGTTGACTGGATTTGGACAGATGCGTTTTATTCTCCAGTTAAAAAAGTAAGATTCCATCAAGAAAACACTCGTGTTGGTCAAATGACTAATCTTGATAAACTTACACTTGAAATCCAAACAAACGGATCAATCACTCCAACAGAAAGTATGCGTTTTGCATCAAATCTATTAACATCTTATTTTTCATTATTTAATGAAGAAAAAATTGCAGTGGAATCAGACTTCCTAAGCAACGTTGATAGTATTTCATCAAAACAACAATCACAAATAGTTGAAGCACCAGCTAAAGAAACTTACACTCCAATTGAAATCTTAGGATTATCACCAAGAACATTAAACGCATGTATTAACGGTGATATTGGATCAATTGAACAATTAGTTAAATGTTCAGAAGCAAAACTATCTAACTTAAGAGGTTTTGGTAAGAAAGCTCTAAATGAAGTTAAAGATGCTTTAGCAGGTCGAGGACTTTCACTTGCAGACGAGTAAAATTTATGCTAAAAGTAAATCAAATAATTCTTAAAAAATGAGACACCAAAAGAATAAGACCGGTTTAAGAAGTTCAAAAAGTCACTTAAAAGCTTTATACAGAAACTTAATTACAGCACTTTTCGAACACGAAACTATTAAAACAACTGAGTCTAGAGCTAAGACAATTAGTCCTATTGTAAACCAACTAGTAACTTCAATCAGAAATAAAAATGATAGAGAAGCTATTAGACTACTTGGTAAATACATTACAAAAAAAGATGTTTCTAAAAAAATCATTTTAGAAATGAAAGCTAAATTCCAAAATAATTCTGGTTATACTAAAATTCATAAGCTAGGACACAGAGTTGGAGACGGAGCTAAATATGTTCAAATTCAATTAAATTATTAAAACCATGAAAACAGTATTTGTAGATACTCAAAAGATAGAAAGAAAATGGTATGTATTTGACGCTAAAGATCAAGTACTAGGTAGATTTGCTACCAAAATTGCCGATATCTTAAGAGGTAAAAATAAACCAAGTTTTAGCCCAAACCACGATAATGGTGACTTTGTTATCATAATCAACGCCAAAGATTTAAAATTAACTGGTACTAAAGAGCAAGATAAAATGTATTATCGTCACTCTAGATATCCAGGAGGTTTAAAATCTGAATCAGCTGAAACTCTAAGAATTCAAAATCCAGAAAAAATTGTTTTTGAAGCAATCAAAGGAATGATTCCAAGAAACAAACTAAGAAAACCAATTTTATCTAAACTTAAAATTTTCGCTTCAGCAGAACACAATCATGAAGCACAACAACCTACTAACCTAGAAATCTAATGGCAGCTACAGAAAATAAAAAAATCGAAACTCCAAAAGGAAATTATTTCTATGCTTGTGGTAAAAGAAAAACTGCAATTGCTAAAGTAAGATTTTATCCAAAAGGAGAAAATAAAATCACTGTAAATGGAGTAGATATTAAAGAATGGTCTGATTATTCAGAACAAATCCAAAAAATCAAATCTCCACTTAGTCTTCTAAACGTTAAAGATTATACAATTACTATTAAAGTAATCGGTGGTGGTCACAATGCTCAAGCAGAAGCTATGAGACTTGGTATTGCAAAAGCTTTAACTGTACTTGATGAAACAAATAGAGGTTCACTTAAAAAAGTTGGATTCCTATCAAGAGATTCAAGAATTAAAGAAAGAAAGAAACCAGGTTTAAAAAGAGCAAGAAGAGCATCTCAATTCTCGAAACGTTAAGAAATACTTATACAAAAAATATCAAAAATCCAATACTTATGTACTGGATTTTTTTTATGTAAAATCATCATATTGTAAAAAATTTGACAAATTAATCAAATTAATGTATTAAGTTATAAACAATATAAAATATTTCAATTTATGTCAAATCTAAACTTTGGTCAGGTAGCTTCTCTATTAACTAATTTAGAAAAAGGAAGCATTTCTTTTGGAGCAGGTATTCCGGATCCAGATACAATACCATTTTCTATAATTCAAGAAGTATCGAAATCAATCTTTTCAGATGAAAATCTACCTATGTTAAGTAATTACAATGGAGCTAGCGGTATCCCTCAAGCACAAAACTATTTTTTAGGAAACTTTAAAGATACAAAAATTAAAGAACCTGGATGTATTATTACAAATGGAGGACAAGAAGGATTAGACTTATGTGGAAAACTAATTTCTAAAAATCAAAATGGAGTTCTAGTTGAAAACCCAAGCTATCCTGGAGCTTTGTTTACATTTTCGATATACGGGTTCCCTATTCATACCTTTGAAGTGCTACCTGAATTTAAAATAGATAACTTTAAAGAAAGTATATTAAAATCAGATGCTAAATTTGTTTACTTAATTCCAAACAATCATAATCCATTAGGAATATCTTATACTAGAGTACAAATGGATCAAATTTCAGAAGTTTTGAGTGATTCAGGTATATACATCATTGAAGATGATCCTTATAGTAAAATTTCATTTACGGAAAGACAAACTACTCTTATGCATCAAGTTTATGGAAATACAATCTACATTGGAAGTACATCAAAAATTCTTACTCCAAGTTTAAGAATGGGGTATGTTGTAAGTAATCAAAGTACAATTAACAATCTAAGCCGATTAAAGATGTGTGCAAATATATGTACTAATCCTTTTACTCAATTACAGGTAATTGGCGTATTTGAACTTGAAAAATTTCAACATGTTTTAAATGATAATATCAGAAAGTATAAAGAAAAAAGAGATACAATGATAAAATCAATTGAAAAACATTTAGGTGAAAATGTTAGTTATGAAGTACCCCAAGGAGGTTTATTTTTATGGTTAACTCTACCTAAAGAGATAGATTCTGAAGAATTATTTAAAAAATCTATCCAGAAAAAATTAGGAATATTCCCCGGATACTTATTTTTCACAGGTGAAGATAAACCTAAAAATCATATAAGATTAAATTTTTCAAATCCAAAATTAGAAAATATAGATAAAGGAATCAAATTATTAGCAGCTCTAATAAATGAATTAGTTCCTCATAAAATATAAAACAGCTGCCCAAGCTGTTTTTTTATATTAAGCCCTTAGATTGATGCTGCCATAAATCATAGTATTTGCCTTTCATTCTTAAAAGTTCTTTGTGAGTTCCCTCTTCTATAATTTTACCTTTTTCTAAAACTATAATTCTATCCATGATTGAAAGAGTAGAAAGTCTATGCGCAACTGCAATTACGGTTTTATTTTGCATAGCAAGCTCTAAAGAGTCTTGAATATCCTTTTCCGTTTTAGAATCAAGGGCAGAAGTTGCTTCATCTAATATTAAAATCGGCGCATTATATAATATGCTTCGAGCAATCCCAAGTCTTTGCTTTTGACCACCTGAAAGCTTTACTCCTCTTTCTCCAACCATTGTTTCGTCTTTATCAGGAAGACTTTGTATAAATTTATACAAATGAGCCTTCTTTAAAGCAGCTGTAAGAGCTTTTTTAGCATATTTCGAGTAAAGTGTAAGATTATCTTTAATCGAAGCGTTAAAAAGCTGTGTATCTTGTGAAACGACACTAAAATTTTTACGAATTTCTGAAAGCTTTAATTTTGTTACATCAACTTCATATAAATTAGCAACTGCACTTGTTAGTAGCATGAAAGTAGAAGTAATTTGCAGAAATGATGATTTGAATTTATTGCTGAATATAAAACCAAAGAAATACGATGAATCATTAAATAATGCTCTGACAACCATAGGTAAGAAACAAGTCATATCAAGTTGGAAAGACTCTCTTGCAAGTGGCCGTTTTAAAGAAAACATTTCTGAATACCTTGAAGTACCTGTTTATGGATGCCTATTAGACCAAAGATCAGTTCATTTAAACAGTATTGACAAAACAATAAAAAAAATATGGGCAATTGGAGGAGATAATGGATGGTATTATGCCAATACCTTATGGAAAATAAGAGGATTTTTAGACAAATTGGTTGGAGGAGTAGGACTCAGAAGAGGTAGGACAAATCCTTATGAAATACATCCTGGAGACTCCCTCGACTTCTGGAGGGTATTGTATGCCAACAAAGAAGAAAAGAGGTTGTTACTTTTTGCTGAGATGAAGGTTCCTGGTGATGCTTGGCTTGAATTTAAGATTATGAACAACGAACTTATACAAACTGCTACATTTCAACCAAAAGGAATTTTGGGTCGGTTGTATTGGTATTCTGTTTTACCATTGCATGGTCTTGTTTTCAATGGTTTAATCAACGCACTTAACAAACATGAATAATTATCAACTAGCAAACAGTTGATCAGGATTTTTAAAAGCCTTAAATTCCAGTGCATTTCCTGATGGGTCTAGAAAAAACATTGTACATTGTTCTCCCGGCATTCCCTGAAATCTAATGTAGGGTTCTATTACAAATTCTACGTTTTTAGATTTTAAGTTATCCGCTAATTTATGCCATTCATTGTATTCCAAAACGACCCCATAATGCGGGATTGGAACATCTTGCCCATCAACTGGATTAAAGTGATTTTCAGTATCTTTATGATTGGGTTTGTAATGTAAAACAAACTGATGTCCATACATATCAAGATCTACCCAGTTTTCATCGGTTCTACCGACTGAACATCCTAGTAC
>PBFJ01000018.1 GCA_002718715.1 bacterium | reverse complement strand
TTTTTAAAAAATAAATTATACGAAAAGGGTTCTCTTAAACTTGTTTATGATGAACCATGGTATTGGAAAATAGTAGAGTCTAGAAAAATTGATATATTATTTAAGTAAATAGTAAATGAAAGGATGACAACTGTAATGGAGAACTTAAAAGATATGTCTTACGCAGAATATAAAAATAAATTAAAAAATTTCAAATTTTTGATGAAAAAGTTTATTGTTACAACAAGATTTACAAATGATACTTGGGAAGAAAATAAAAATTATCGTATTGAACAATATCATAACGGTTGTTTATATTGTGCTCCTGATCCGTTATCATTAAATATAAATAAAAATAGTATCGTGTTTGTATTGGAAATGAATAATGAAATCAATTCTATTATGGGAATAGGATTAATAAGAAACAACCCGAAGATAAATAGTTTTCAAGTATATGATGAAAAGAATTATAACCGATATGTTTTTATGGGTGAATATCGTATTGATAGAACAGAGATGGATAAAAATGAAGAAACAATTATGAAAGCTTTTGATATTTTATGTTTTAAGGGAAATAAACATATGAAAAGAGGTCAGGGATTAAAATGCTTTCCGCAGGAAATGTTATTCAAAATAAATCAAAGAATAGATTTAGTGGAATTTATTTCAAATATGTTTAAAAAAAGAATAAAAACCAATACCTGAAAAATAATTTAAATGATTTGTACACTTATTATAAGTAAGTTTTTTAATGTCCAACGACCTGTATAAAATTAAAGATTATACTGATGAAGAATTATATGAAATTTTAGATCTGAATAATCCATCTGATAGAGAATTAGAAGCAAAAATACTCATGATGGTGCATAAATATGAAAATTCAAAAGCAAAATCAAGTAAAAAGTTAGTTAGGTTTTTTGAAGATATATACGAACATTTTTTTGATGATAGTGACGAAGAATTATACGAGGATTTTACAGATAGAAAATTAACCGATGAACAAAAAGAAGAAAATAATGCATTAAATACAACTCTAGATGAATTAAAAGAAAAAGGATTAATAAGTTATGATGTAACACTTAATGAACTTTCGGATGCTTCTTTTAATGAAGTAATTGAAACAAAAAAATTAATGGATGCAGAAATAGATGCTGACGCTAATGCATATAATCCAACAAAAAAATATATACCACAAACTAATACTGTTGAACAAAATACAACAACAGATACAGAGAGTAATGAAGTTTATACAAAAGAGGTTCCTTATGCTGGTGGAACATTAAATCCAATATTAAAACAAACAAAAAAAAGAGTAATTAGTATTGATAGTCAGTATCGTGCTGATAAAAGAACTTTTCCTACTGAATTCACTTTTGATTTATCTGAGCCTTTAAAAGATGTAGTTTCTTTAAAATTATATTCCGTGCAAATTCCTTTTACATGGTACACTATTGCAAAAACATATGGAAGTAATTTTTTTTATATTAAAGGTAACGCTCCTGGAATTCAAGACAATCCTAATCATGATATTCAAATAGATCTTTCTGCAGGAAATTATACTCCAACAGAATTAGCAAATAATTTAAATAGTGCCATTGCTAGACAAGCAGCTATTTATAGTGATACTAATTTTAATAGCACAGATGTTAGTTATAATAAATTTACATCTTTAACAACAGTTACCTGTGATATAGATAAGACATATAACGAAAATAGTTATTATATAGAATTCCCAGTAACCGGGATTGATGATTTAAGTTTAAGTCCATATTTAAAAGATGCCTCAAGAAATATTACTATTCCTGCATACTTAGGTCTTCAAACACAAACTTATTACCCAAATGTAATTAAAACTTTACCATCCAGCGAACCTAGTGCAACTGACGAATTTTGGGTTTCTAGTGGAGTTACTAATCTTTCAGATGTTTTACAAAATAATTTTTTTACTGTGTATAAATACATTAGCACAAGTGATTTTGATATAAACACTTCAACTATTGATGTAAGTTTTGATATTAGTATGACATTAGTAGCAGATGCCTCTTATACAAGACAACAAATTGTTGCAGATATCAGCAGTCAAATATTAAATAATTATTATTTAACAGATTCATATTTGAAAAGAACAAATGTTTCTGCCTACAATAATAGTACAGATTCTTTTTATGAATTAAAAATAAAACCAAATAGACTTAGAACAAGTAATGTTAATAATTCAAAAGTAGCAATTGTTTTTCCAAGTAATTCAAGTAAGACAAATATGTGGTATGGAACAGATTCCTGTTTTGGTTTTGATAATCAAATAAATGAAATAAATGATATAATAGGTGAAAAACCTGCGATTGTTCAAAATGATGTATTTATTCAAAAAGCAACTGAAAGAAATGATGTTCTTATGGTTAATTTTACACCTAATCAATCAGTATTTCAAGTAGATCCCAGTGTAAATGATTTAAGTTTTTCAACGTTATATACAGATAATGGTTATTCAACAACAGAATTTATATCTGCAATAAACAATAGTATTAAAAATCTTCCAAATAGTAGCACATTTAACTATGATATTGAAAATGAAAGTCATAATTTTAATGAAATAACACAAGACCCATCTGGAACATATGCTTATATTGATACAAATGATAGATTTAATTTTAAATTTGAGATTGTAAATGATATATCAAGTGGTAATTATGAAATAGATTTAAGTGGTTCTATTATAGAAGATGATATAGGAAAAGGTCATTTTACTTCTTCTACTGTTGGTCAAGATGGAAATGAAAAATTAGGAGAGTTATATGGTGGTGCTGAAAATACACCTTTGCATACAATACAAGATTTAAGTAAGGTTTATACATTTAATACAAATGCCAATAGTAGAGATATTGATATTAATAAACCAATATTTACTGTAAAAACAAGAACAGATGCGTTTGAAATTAAAATAATAGGTGATTTATCCGACAGTTATAATGTTAATTATGAAGATACAGATGTTGTAGCAACAAGTTATACAGAGTGGCAGGAGTTAATAAATAATCAAATAGCAAGTTTTAAAGACCCAAGTAATAATTTACCCTTATTTACATCATCATTAGGTGTGGATGGAAGTGGAAATCCAGCATTTTTTGGTCCTAGATTTTATGATCCACAAGACAATGCTCATCCACAAACAGGTGATATTAGTTTTAATATAATGATAAATAAGAAACTAATAGGTGTTAATTATAATATTCAATTAATGGATGTATCTTCAAGTTTGGTTTCAGTAGATACGGATTTTAATGCAGATAATACATGGCGTGATACATTAGTTATGGATGCTGAATTATGCTATACTTCTTTCACAGATACAAAATATGATTTATTTAAGACGATACCAGCTGAAGGAACAATAGATAATTATTTCAATAGTGGAAATGAAATTATAGGTTCAATAGATGCAAGTGGAATAATTGTGCTGAGTGCTAACGAGATTCTTCCTATCTCAAATATAATTACTATTACTACTGGTAAAAATGATACTATGAATATTATTGCTCAAGATGATGGTGTTTATTCTTCTGGTGGAGAAAATAATATAACTTTAACTATTCCATCTGGAGCATATACACGAGCGTCATTGTTAATTGCATTGAATGCAGCCATTGCAAATAATACAAGCACAACAACACAATTAA
Source organism: bacterium (assembly GCA_002718715.1). Lineage (GTDB taxonomy): Bacteria > Patescibacteriota > Gracilibacteria > UBA1369. The sequence continues at coordinate 10,628 of PBFJ01000018.1, read as the reverse complement.
CCGGTCAATTTGACTTTGTAAGACGTAATAATATGAATTATTTAAATATAAATCTCACTCTATTAAGAAAATATTTACCTAATGATTTTAAAATAGTTTTTTATGATGAATTTAGTTTTGCAAAATGTTCAGCAGGATTTTCAAGTGTAAAAAATACAACTTGGGATTCTACATTAGGTTGGGTTCTTGGTTTTCGTGAATATACAGTTTATGATTTAAAAGCAATAGGATTAACAACAGACACAAATGCAATGAAGGTAGTAGGTGATACTGGAGTAAGTACACAATTGTATAATTACTTTTTATTGTGTTTGGATGATTTTAACCAGAACCATTTAAATGATGGATTAGTTACTATTACAAATCAAGATACTAGTGTTCCCCTCCCTTCTTATGCAAATCGTTCGGATTTTCAATGCGATCCAGTCTCTGGTGAAATTGTATATAATACTTCATCAGGATTAACAGAAAAACAAATGTATGCTGCATTAGAAATATATAATTCAAAAAATGTTTCCACTTCTATTGGAACATCTGTTAGTTCAAAAAGTTATGGTTCTGGACCATTCGTAAAAGATGTATTTGGTCTTGTTCCTCTTAAGGTATCTAATTTAGTTTCTGGTTCAGCTTATACTGAATTTGGCGGAACATTGCAAAATCAAGAAAGAAACTACTTTGGTCCTGTTAATATTCGTAGAATGTCTGTTAGTTTAAGAACAGATAGAGGTGATTTGGTAGATTTAAATAATGCCAATTGGTCATTTTCATTAATTGCTGAACAATTAAATAAAAATCCAAATGAATAATTTAGTCTTTTATGTTTTAGAAAATGTCTATTATATATATAATGTCTCAGAGCGATTATTTAAAACATAAAAAAATATCTAATAAATTGAGTATTGATCATTCAAGTAACGACCCTGCGGTATTGGATTCACAAGATTATATAGATTATCGTTCTTATGCTTTGAACAATGAAAGTATAAACACAAAAACAATAGAAAACAGAATTACACCTACTGGAAAACAAATGATATTTGGATTAGAATTATCTGTATCTGATTGCCCTTCTTTTATTGATTGCTCCAATACTCATTTACGACCTAATAGAGAGTTGAATTCTGCCGGAAATTTAGACGGTTGTGTTAATAGAACTTTTCATCCATTGTCTTGGGCTGATAAAAAGAATATGGTAACAAAAGAAGATATATGTTTAGCACGTAATAGTCGTATTGTTGCTCGTAGAGTTGATTGTGATTATAATACTGAACTTTAATAATATCTATTGATTATATATAATGGACGTTCCTAAGTTGTCTCAAGATATGAATGGAGGTAAAAAAAGAAAAACTCTTAAGAAGAAAACTCTTAAGAAAAGTATGAAAAAGGGCGGAAAAAGTGTGAAAGCTGATGTAAAAGCTTACTGCATGAAATGTAAAGGTAAAGTAGGTATTAATGGTGGAAAGCAAATTACCATGAAAAACAAGAGAAAGGCAATCAAAGGTAACTGCATGGACTGCAAAGGTAAAGTATTTAGAATTATTTAATTAATCATATTGTAAAGATTACATTATGATTTAAAGATTCAAATGAGTTTTAATTTGAGTGATGCTTTCTTTTAATGCTTCATTCTCATTTTTCAAGCTGTCTATTTCTTGTTGCATAATTTCCTTGTCATTGGATAGTGTTTTAATAGATTCTATCAAATAGGGGATTAAACCATCATAATTTATTGATTTTTGATGAAACCCTTCTTCATTTTCATGTTCAGCAGTGTCAACAACTTCTGGAATGACTTTTTCAACATCTTGGGCAATTAAACCAGCATTCATTTTTTTATTTTTATCGTTTTTCCATGTAAAGTTGGCACCATATAAATTATTTATTTTTGTTAAAGAATTAGTTAATGGTGTAATATTTTCTTTCAAACGTAAATCTGAAGTGGCATTAAAACTAACAGAATTCCATTGTCCAGCAGATGTCATATAGGCTTTAGTAGAATTATCAATACGAAAGTATATACTTTTACTACTTGCCGAATTGATGAATGTTTCACCATCGCTATTTTGCACTATAGCATAGTTACCATAAGTTCCAGTTGATATGTGGTCCAAATGTCCGAAATATGCTTGGTCGCCATAGGACGATTTTGAACCTACTGCAGCGCGTCCAAAGTAAGAAAGTGTATCGCTGTCATATCCACTGCGGATTGAACCATTTACATCTAATGTTGATGCAGGACTTGTTGTTCCAATACCTACCTTATGGTCATTAGTTATACGCATTGCTTCAGAACCATTTACATTCACTCTTATATTAGCATCCTCATTTTGAATTATAAATGCATCTCCTCCTGTAGTTGTTGCAAGGTGCATACCATTTGATAAGGAACCAGAAGTCAATTGTAAGTAGCATGTCCCGCTATCGTGTATATGTAATTTTTTCGTAGGGTTTGCAGTTCCAATACCTACATTACCGTGCATAATTACGTCAGGATATGTAGTACTATCAACACCACTTTTTCCACCTAATACAATCTGATTAGACCCAGTAATTTCAGCATTATACCCAATAGCTGTACTGTTTGTAATTTCGTTTGTTGTACCGAAATTACTGTTTACAACTGAACTTTCAATTTGTGTATTTGCACCTAAGAAAGTATTATAACCTCCATAAGTTAAACCACTTCCTGCATTATCACCTATTACAGTATTAGAACTTGAATGTTGAGAGCTCCATGTCTCATTTCCAATAACCAGAGGGAGTCCAATATAATCTTGAAGAGTTTCATTACCAACAATTGTGAAGTTACTTCCATATTGAAAATTTGTTAAAGAATCCATACCAATAAATGTATTATCGGTGCCCCATTTATAATTACTAATTGGACTACCGATAATAAGAGGTCTACTGACATTTTCAGTAAGTTCACCAGTAAGATCTTCTGACCTGGGTCCTCTATGGATTAATATACCTGAAACATCAAGTAAGGCACTCGCTGAAGTAACTCCGATACCAACACATCCTGATGTGTCAATAATCATATTTAAAGAACCATCTGTAAAAAATTGCAGTTGGTCGTTATCGTCAAGAGGTGCAGTTTCTGCTTTAATATATGTATCACCATCTGTATCTATTACTCCACCAAGAGAACCCCAAGCATTTCCTGCACCAAAACCTTCAAATGTATCAAGTTGTGTGTTATAACGAATATATCCTTTATAGGATTCATGATCTACACCACTCACTTGAACGTTCGGTCTTTCTCCTGTTGTTCCCCTTGGTAAATGGACAGCATCTGTGCACATACTTAAATCAAGAGAAACTGCAGGACGCATACTACCAATTCCAACTCGTCCCTGAACAACTAAACCATCAGGTGGAGCGTGATCATTTGTTGGAAGAGTTGTTAAACGATTATTACTTATATCCGTAGAAAAAGTTCCACCAATCGCCATACCACTTCCATCAATAATCATTCTTAATTGTGGAGTGGGTGTTGTAAATTCATCTCCACTTGCCGTGAAAAAACGAAGTTGGTCTTCATCGAATCCTGCAGCTCCTTCAGCTTTAATAAATGTATCTTGGTCTACATCAATAACACCTCCAAGAGAACCCCATGCAGGTCCAGCTCCAAATCCTTCAAATGTATCTTGGTCAGTGTTATAACGAATATATCCTTTGTAATCAGCACTATTTACACCACCTATTTGAACGTTTGGTCTTTCTGCAGTTGTTCCAGCTGGAATATGAATAGCATCACTACAGTCCCTACAATCAATAGAAACAATTGGTTCATGCTGATTCTGACTGATGACTGATGGAGGTTTAATTGAAATATTATCACGAACAAATAAACGCCCATTTAATGACATATCTTCATTAACAGATAAGAAAGAGTAATTAGAAATAGTAGTTTGAATAATATTCTCTTCACTATATTGCTGGACAGCAAGATTTCCATTAATTTGAACATCATTTTCAATAACTACTTTATTATTACATAATAAATCTCCATCTACTTGTATTCCACTCGTTACAGATAAATTTTCTGTAGTAATACCACCAGTAACAGTAATATTTCCAGAAACATCTAATACATTATTAACAGAATTATGAAACATTCCTGGAGCAGTGAAATATTCCATTCTACTGAAACCAGGTGTTCCAGGAAGGTCGGTTTCATCCAGTCTAAACTTTTCAATATTATTTTCAATAAGATAAATTCCATTTTCAGGCATTGCTATGCTAATTAAATCATTAGAAGGATCTAATAATAAGTTTTCAGTTCCAGCTGGAGAAATCAATTTATCTGGAATACGATACCATGAATTAACATCTGACCAATTATTTGAATGTAAAATAGTTCCACGGTTTCCAACAATAAGAGCATTATTTTTATCAACAATAAGACATTTATTTAAACTAACATCTCCAATATTATTAATTAAATTAAGAGAACCATCTGTCCATGTTAAACCATCAGTTGTAACTGAAATTAAATTATCACCAACAGCTATAGCATGTGTATCATCATAAACACAAATATCTTTATAGTTCAATGCTTCTATACCAAGACTTACAGCACTACCTGAACTTGTAGTACGAGGATAATAAGTGGTGATTGTTGGAAATGCAATAATGTTTGTGTTTGTATCTATTCTATCAATACCGGTTTCTCCAGCTAAATACAAATATCTTCCACTAATATCTATACTAGTAATAGCTTCAATTCTTGTTGTAGAATCTAATGTTCTGGATAGTATAGTTTGACCATCAGCATCTGATACGGTATGTGTGGTAGCAGTAATAAAATCTAACGTAGTCGCTATATCTGATGCAGAAATATCAATGGTTCGTATTTGACTATTACCACCATCAGCATATATACAAAAATAGCGATAAACTTGAACAGCATCTATAGTAGAAATAGTTCCTCCTAATGCTGTCATAACAGGAGAATTTAACCCCGAAAATTGTAATCTTTTCCAATCAATACCTCCATTTTTAGTATAATATATTTTACCATCTTGTCCTGCTATTATTCCATAATTAAGATCAAATAAAAAGGATTGTTTATAATCAATCTTATTTGTATCTTCAGTATCCTCTTCTGCACTTTCATTAGCCTCTTTTTCATAAATATTTGATTGAATCCAATTCTTACCACCATCATTTGTATGAAGTAATATTTGTGTAAATGCACCATCAATTATACTACTTGGCGAACCACATGCAATACCAAATAATGGATTAATTTTAGAAAAACTCATAGATTGATACTCAAAGTCAGATTTAACTACCGTATTAATTTCAGTATTATTAATATGCATAGGACCATTAATATCTAAAACGTATTCATCAACAAGTGGTTTATATGTATTTATTCCTAATGTAGTTAATTTATTGTGTTTTTCAGAACCAGATAAAATCATATGATTGGGAGTAAAATTATTTGATAAATCAGTAAGACCAAACATAGCCATTTTTTTATCATTATTTTTATCAGGATAAATACCACCAGTAATTTGGGCTCCTTTTCCTGATTTTGCAGATACCAATCTCATATTTGTATTATTAGAAGGATCTTGTGTTCTTATAACCATTCCGTTTCCTGTAAATATTCCAGATGGATCATGATTATAAATATTAGGGAAAAAATCTTGTAATGAGTTATCATAAATAGTTATGGTTTCATCATATAATTTATTTGTTGAAATATCAATATCAGGAGGAGCAAAATTCAAAGTAGTATTTAGATTAAAAGAACCAGAGTTAAAAACAACTTCTCCTTTATTTGTTGCATTTAATTCAATAATACCACCAGATGAATTAATTAAAACACCACCTGAAGTTGATAACATAGCTTGGTCTTTATTTAATACAAAAAGTGAGCCAATGTTATCGTCAGATACTGATGTAAGTATTCTAAGTTCTCCTGAAGCACCCATAGAGATTGCACCTGTTGATGCATCCATTAAGAAATATCCTCTGGAAGAGTCAATCTGAAAATTAGAAGATGTATCTATTAATATAGAACCACTGGATTCCAAAACAACGCCACTTCCGTCTAACTTAAAATTTACACCAGAAGTATCAACAAAAAATGTTGCACTACTTACATCTATTGTATTACCAGTATTTATGGATAAAAATCCGCCTGATACATGTCTAATAAATGCTGTTGGTGTATTTAATTTATTAGTGCTAACATCCTCACCACCGTTAAAAAATGCAATATTACTTGTTCCATTACTTGCATCAAATACAATACCTTTTTTATCTTTTGTTTGACTCATAATACTTCTTATTAATCCATTACTGGATTCAACTGTTAAAATATCAGTTACATTAGAAACATCACATGAAATATGAAAAATAGTTTTAGGGTCGACAATATTAATACCAATATTAGATATGTCACCTGCGATAAATGCGTGACTAGTATCAGTTACTAATACTGAACTCAAATCTACTGATGATGATGCATCAGTGGAAAAGAAAAATATTTTATGATTAATATAGGCGTTTTGATTTATAAATATATCAGAAACCGCAGTAATACTATTTCCAGCATGAATATCTCTTCCTGCTTTTACATCGTTTCCTGCTTCTACATCAACAGTAACTTCCAAAGTACCAGCGAATGTTTGACTTGTAGGTCTACTACTTCGTGAAACAAATTGGTCTGCAATTAGTGTTCCCGTATTAATAACATTAAAACTATTTATTTTTGAAATACCACCAAATTTTTTCCATTCTTCGTTATTTCCAGACATAATATTTATTTATATATAATTATTATGTATTATTCTTATTATAAAAGCGAAAAAATTTAACTAAATTATTCATAAGTTACTTCCAAACAAAATGAAAAATCAAGTCCATTTAAATTCATAGGAACTCATTGTCCATTTAATAGTTGAACATTTATTTTTTGTAAATCTATTTTTCCATCGTATTGTCTTTCATCTGACAATAGACGACCATTACTATCTGATGCTATAATTACTTCTCCAAAACTATATTCATTGTGGTCAACTAGGATTCTAGCAAGTATATTTTTATTTACCATTGAAGAAAAAAGAGGTGATAAAAAGGATTGATTAGCACCGCTTTTACTATATTCATCTAATGCTAAATATAAGTAATTAGGACCATGTAAATATAAAAAAGCTTCTGATGTTGTAGTAGCTGAAACATCATATGAAGTAGAACGGAAACCAAGTAACCATCCTAATTTATGCTTTAAATTATATTTATCTTTATTGCCATATTGATCAACATCAAAATCAATTGTAATTGTTCCACTGCTTGCAGTAAAACTAGATTTATCATTGTCTGTTAATGTGCATGTTAAATTCTTTCCAGCCAAAGCAGTATCTATTGCTGTTTTTAAAGTGGCACTTGTATAATTTGCATCATTTATTTTAATAATTTCTGCTGTTCCACTTATTGTAATTCTAAAATAATTATTACCTAAATTTTCAGATATATTATAATAGGTTAATGGTATTTCAATGTTCTTTAAACATATTTGTTTGACTTCGTTTGTTCTTTCAGGTAAAGATATGTTATACACAGAAGTTTTCAATGAATTATACTCTTCACTATTTGCTGTGTCAATACTAATATATTTTTTTTTTATTTCTTTTTGAACATTTGACATAACCATGTGACTTCCGTATTGTGTCGTTTTTGGCTCATTAAATATTTGATTTTTTGAAAAATGACTCATATATAATATTATATATAACTATGGTATTATATTATACGATTAAAAATTATATGTTTTTTCTTCATTTGTTTTAGTATCTAGAATTGCTGGATTAGAGTCTTGGTTTTCCATGTTTTCATAAAGTCCTAAATTTTTACTTCCGCTTGTTACAATCAAACCTAAGAAAAATAACAATAGAACAAATAAGAGAGATTTGGTTAATTTATCCATATATACATTGACCACATTATTTTCCACAATTACACGGTTTTGAATTTTTTAATCTATCTAACATATTTACTTTTAAACTAACTGCATTTAAATATGTTTCTTCTTGAGAAATAACTTTTGTTATCTGTTTAGGTCTTATAGGCATCTCATTTTTTGCAACTACTGTAAATTGCATATTCATGGAAAATTGATATAGATTATATTTAGATTTCGTATTCAAAATGTTATCTAAAGATGAAATAAAATCATCTTTTCTTCAACAAGAATTAACACATGAAGTTTTACTTAATTATATTGTTGATTTAAAGTATGAAATAGAACTATTAAAAAATAAAAAAACTATACAAAGTAAAAAGGTTGAAACCAATACAGAAGTGTGTCCTCAAAATCCTAAAATGAATTTTTATGAATTTAATAAAAATTATCTTTATCCAAAAATAAAACATTATTTGGAAATAGTTTTTGAAAATGATTTATTTACTGGAATTAAATATTTATTTGAAAATAATATGTTTGAAAACATGCCTATATATAACTCTAACGGTAGAATTACATCCTTTCATATATTTGAAAATGATACTTGGACAAAGTTATCTACTGAAAGATTAAATAAATATATTGAACAAATTATAGAAGAATTTATGTTTGTCTTTAATGCAGAATGGATTCAAGTAAATCAAGAAAAATTATTAGTTGATGAAAGTTATCAAGAAAAATACTTAAAATATATGGAAAAATTTGTAGGAAATAATTCTAATCATCAAGAAAAAATTATATCTCAATTAAAACCATTTCTTGCAAAGTTGTTAAAATCTTGATTATATTAAAAAATTGATTTGGTAGGAAAACATTTTTTTATTCATAAATTAATAAGTATGAGTGAATTTCAAATGCAAGAGCCTGTTCTAGGAACACTAGAGTATTTATATTGGAAGAATCTTCATCCCAGAGACAAGTTTGTTTCTTTTGAAGAAGGTCCCCATATTTATACCATTCATGGAAAAAGAGGAGAAAGCACTTCTGTCACTACATGGGTTCATCAACATTTTCCTCATTTTGATTCTGAAGGTATTGTAAATCGTATTTTAAAATCACCTAAGTGGAGCAGTGACCCTGAATATAAATATTACAAAATGACAAAAGAAACAATTTTAGCTAGTTGGAAGAAAAATACGGATAATTCTACTAGTTCAGGAACAAAATTACATAATGATATTGAAAAATTTTACAACGGAATGGAAATTGAGAACGATTCTATTGAATATCAATTCTTTTTAAAGTTTAAAGAAGATTATAAACACTTAATTCCTTTTCGCACTGAATGGATGGTGTATCATGAAGAATTAAAACTGGTTGGTTCCATTGATATGATCTTTGAAAACGAAGATGGAGAATTGGAAATTTATGATTGGAAAAGAAGTAAAGAAATTGTTTATGATAGTAATTATAACAAATTCGCTATTACACCAAGTATTTCTCATCTTCCTGATACTAATTTCTGGCATTATAGTCTTCAGTTAAATACATATAGAAAAATTATTGAATCAAAATATGATAAGAAAGTTACAGGACTTTATCTTGTGCGTTTTCATCCAGATAATCCTTATAAAACTTATGATAGAATTAAAGTTCCCCTTTTAGATAAAGAAATGGATACATTATTTGAAGAGAGAAAAAAGGAATTAGAAAAAACAACATAAAATTAATTATATAACATATTTATGATTTTACCATTTATAGACAAAATATATAATAATACTTTTCAATCATCTTTTTTATTTTTGGGATACATGTATTCTTATCGTATTTATTTCCTATTAAAGAATAATTTTTATTTCTATTTTCCTCATTTTAAACCTAAAATTACGATTCCAAAAACCGAATTAGAACTTTTCAATGAAAAGTATAAAAATGCTTTTTTTAATGCAATTAATAGTAACAAATCGTTTAATGAAAACATAACCGATACTTTTTATGATAAAGAAAAATACAATAAAGTTATGAAAGAACAACATAATGAATTGGAAAAAAAATGGAAATCTTCTATATTAATTCAAAATACTCCCAGAGGAAATATTATTATGTGTTATGATTCGTTTAAAATGGGATTTATGTATTATTGTGATAATAACGTTACACATGATATTTTAAATTCACTTGCATCTTATTATGTTACTCATTTTTCCTGTTTAGATTTTTTTATAGACAATGAATATTATAAAGATAATAAAAGTAAGTTTGTGGAATTATACTGTAAAGAAGACAAAACAGAAAAAGAAAAAGAAAAGAAAAAAAATAGTGTCTTTCTTGAAAACAGAGATGTTTTCATTAAAAAAAAACCAAAACAAAATAATAAAAAAGAAGATAAAAAAGAAAAAGAAGATAAAAAAGAAATAGAAGAAAAACCAAAAGAAATTTTTCGTAATAAATTTATTAACATGGGAAGAGTTGCAAATTTTTCTTTTTTAAATTGTCCTCCAGTTGTTAATAAAAATAATAACTTTCAAACTGACTGGAATAAAAAGTTAAATAGTGAAAATGAATTACAAAAACAAGTATTTAATTACGCAGATTACAAAAAAATGCTCTCTGCATCATAAATTTTGTCATCATATATTAACAACAAATGGATATATCTTATTTACCAAACGATATTATATCTTATATTAAAAAATTTTTA
>PBFJ01000017.1 GCA_002718715.1 bacterium | reverse complement strand
ATTTCTGATATTAAAATGTTGGTTTCAAGTGATGGTATTTTAAAAATTAGTGCCTCAAGAGAAGTTGACTTTTCCTCTTTAGAATCAGCTTTGCTGTCTGAGCGTTTGATGGGTGAATTTTATAAAGAAGTAATTTTACCTAAGGGGTTAAATTTGCAAAAACCAGAATCAACTTTTGAAAACGGAGTCCTTAAGTTAGTGATTCCAAAGCTTTAGAATCTTGTTATGTCTTTTAGTTTGTGATACAATTAAAGGATTTAACAATAAAATAATGAGATCAGAAATGCCTAAGGAGGTTTTAAAAAAAGCTGAGGAGTTAAAATTAACAGGTGATCATGAACAAGCTATTAAATATTTAGAAGATATTTTAATAAATGATTTGAATGTTTCTAAGGCTTATGAAGAGATAGCTGATAATTTTTTATCTTTAAAAGAATTTGATAAAGCTATTTTGGCCTTAGAGCAAGCAATTAAATTAGATCCTATATCTGCAAATGCTCATTATTTACTAGGTTTTGCTTTAAGTGTTAAAGGGGATTTTGATACTTCAATACAAGAATTAGAACTTGCTGATAAAATTGAGCCAAATCATCCTGAAATTTTAAGATGTTTAGGTTGGTCTTATTTTAATGCTCACGATAGAACCACAGGTATTATTGTTTTAGAGAGAGCTCGATTTATGTCGCCTAATGATGCTTTAATTCTTTCTGATTTAGGTGTTTGTTATTTAAATAGTAAGAATTTTGAAAAAGCTGAAGAAATTTTTAATCATATATTAGAATTAGAACCTAATAATCAACAGGCTTTCGACTGTTTGAAGGCATGTCAGTTTCATAAAATTAAATCTGATTTAGATTCTTGAAAATAATTAAAGCCTTAAGGGCTTTTTTTTTGACTTTACTTGGATATTTATTACAATAAATATGCTCTTTGAATTTTTGGTTTGCGTTATATACGAGGAAAGTCCGGGCTTCGCAAAAGGAATAGGTAGCAGATAATATCTGCCAAAGGTGACTTTAGGGAAAGTGCCACAGAGACTATACTAGTTTAATTCTTTGAATTAAATAAAAGGTGAAAAGCTAATCTTAGATTAGAGTTTATAGGTAACTATAAAATTTGGTAAACCCTACCTAGAAGCAAGTATAGAATGGGAAAGTTTATGTTTATTTTCTTCCTTTGTTGACTTAAATTTTGCTATACGCTTTGAATTAATAAGTGATTATTAATCTAGATAAATAAACCATTAAAACAGAACCCGGCTTATACATTTCAAAGGGCTTTAATTTATATTATGAAAAAGTTTCAAATTTCTTACTTATTTTATTCAATATTTCTAGATTTTCTAGCGATTTTTTTATCTTTTAACTTTTTATATTTATTTCGACAGACTTCTTTTGCTCAAAATTGGTTAGGTATGATTACCGAGACATCTAATTTTATGCCTTATTCAGAATTTTCTTTCTTTGTTTTAAAGGCTGCTTTTTTGTTTTATTTAGTTATGTTTTTAGTAGGAGGTTATAGTTTTTCCTTAAAAGATAGGTTGAAATATCACTTTGTTTGTATTTCGAGAGCTTGTTTGTTGTGGTCTTCTTTAACTTTTTTATACTTTCTTTTGATGCGGTCTGTACCTTTTTCAAGGTCTATTGTTATTTTCTCTTTCTTTCTTAGTTTTTTAACTATTGTCTTTTTTAGAAAATTACTTTTAAAATATAAAAATAAATCTGCCTCTTTACCTGAAAACATAACAAAAGTTTTAGTTATTGCATCTAATAAAGAACAATTTGAAAATTATATTTTAGAGTTTTCAAAAGATTCAAGATATAAAGTGGTCTCATTAGTAGCTAATTTTAATTTCAAAGCTGATTATCCCTCTTTTAAGGAATTTAAGGAATTTGTTAATAATTCTTTAAAAGTAGATGTTATTATTGATCTTGACTCTAGGGAATATTTTATGAAATCTGAAATTTTATCTTACGCTCGTTTCAACCAAGTGGAGTATTCTTTTGTTCCAGGTATAGATGAGTTTAGAAAGTTTAATTTTGAATATGATTTTGAACATAATTTTTCAGAATTAACATTAGTTCCTTCTAAATTAAAAGGATGGCATTTAATTTTAAAAAGAATTTTTGATATTCTGGGGTCCTCTTTTTTAATTCTGGTTTTTTCTCCTTTATTTTTGTTAGTTTCTGTTTTGATTAAGTTGGAATCTAAAGGTCCTGTTTTTTTCATTAAAGATGATTCGGGGAATCCGATTTATAGGATAGGTGTTAATAAAAAACCTTTTGTGATGTATAAGTTTCGAACTATGCAAAACAATTCTCATTCAATGCGTTATACTTCTTTGAAAGATCAAGACTTAAGAAAAGGTTCTCCAATGGTAAAAATTAAAAATGACCCTAGAGTTACACGTTTAGGAAAGTTTTTGAGAAGATTCGATATAGATGAATTGCCACAGCTTTTGAATGTTCTACTAGGCGATATGTCTTTAGTTGGTCCGCGACCTCATTTGAAGGAGGAAGTTGAGCGCTATCAGAATCATCATAATTTTGTTTTTACAATTAAGCCTGGAATTACTGGTTTGCCTCAAATTAGTGGTAGAAGTGATTTAGATTTTGAGAGTGAAATTGTATTAGATTCAAATTATATTCAAAATTGGACTTTTTACTTAGATTTAAAGATATTGTTAAAAACTCCATTTGTTGTATTCGTTAGTCATGGGGAACAAGCTGATGTTGCAAAAAAATAAAGATTCTTTATTCTTATTCTAATAATTAATTATTTTAAAAATGGTATTTCAGAAATTAGCCGCTTTGATATCTGGTGACAATAATAAAAAAATGTTAAAAGCTGCAAAAGCATTGATTCCTAAAATTAATGAATATTTCGATAAATTTGCTTCTGAGTTAAATTCCAAAGAAGATTTTGTAAAACATTTTAATTATTTAAAAGAACAGCATTTAAAAGAAGGTAAAACTTTAGATGAATTGCTTCCTGAAACTTTTGGTCTTGTAAAAGCTGCGTCAAAATTTCTTTTAGATTCTGAGTATGACTTAATGGGTACTACAAATGTTTGGAACATGGTTCATTTTGATGTTCAATTGATTGGTGGTATAACCATTCACAATGGAAATATTGCTGAGATGCGAACAGGGGAGGGGAAGACTTTAGTGTGTACTCTTCCGTGTATATTAAACTCTTTGACTGAAAGACCTGTTATGGTTGTTACTGTAAATGATTATTTGGCTGAAAGAGATGCTACTTGGATGTCTCATTTATATAATTTCTTTGATCTTAAAGTTGGTGTTAATAAATCTGGATTAGAAATTTCTGAGAAAAAAGAAGTTTATAATTCTGATATTATTTATGGTACTAACAATGAGTTTGGCTTTGATTATTTGAGAGATAATATGGCAGCTAGCCAGGACCAAATAGTTCAAGATGACTTGTATTTTGCAATTATCGATGAAACGGATTCGATTTTAATTGATGAAGCTAGGACTCCTTTGATTATTTCAGCTCCTAAAAATGAGTCATTAGATGTTTATACTTTGTATTCTAAAATACCTCCTCAGTTAAAAGAGAACGTTCATTATAACGTTGATGAAAAACAAAGATCTGTAACTTTGAGTGAAGATGGTATTGATTTCGTTGAAAAATTTTTAGGATTAAAAGATTTATATGCAGAGAATGGATTTAAAATAGTACATCATGTAGAACAAGCTCTAAAGGCAGAAGTTTTATTTAAAAAAGATCGTGACTATATGGTTGTTGAAGGTGAAGTTATGATTGTTGATGAATTTACTGGAAGACTTATGAAAGGGCGAAGGTATTCATCAGGATTACATCAAGCAATTGAGGCTAAAGAAAGTGTGGAAGTTAAGCAAGAGTCTTCAACTTTAGCGAGTATTACATTCCAAAATTATTTTAGATTATTTGATAAATTAGCTGGTATGAGTGGTACTGCAGAAACTGAAGAAGAAGAATTTTTTAAGATTTATGGTTTAAATGTATGTGTTGTACCTACTCATAGGCCAATCGCTAGAATTGATCGAAATGATTTACTTTTTGCAAATCAAAAAGGTAAGTTGTTAAGTATAGCTAAAAGAGTAAAAGAACTTAATTCGAATGGACAGCCTGTTTTGATTGGTACAGTTTCTGTTGAGAAATCTGAAGTTTTATCAAAAGTTTTGACTCTTCATGGAATTAAACATGAAGTTTTAAATGCTAAGCACCATCAACGTGAAGCTGAAATTGTGGCTAATGCAGGACAAAAAGGTTCTGTAACAATAGCAACTAATATGGCAGGACGGGGTACAGATATAAAATTGGGAGAAGGTGTAAAAGATCTAGGTGGTTTATTTATCATTGGTACTGAAAGACATGAGTCTCGAAGAATTGATAATCAGTTAAGAGGTAGATCTGGAAGGCAAGGTGATGTTGGTGCTTCAGAATTTTATATTTCTATGGATGATGATTTAATGCGTGTTAATGGTGGACAAAAAGTTCAATCTTTAATGGCAGCTTTGAAATTTCCAGAAGAAGAACCTATTAAGAATTCATTTTTAACATCTTCGATTGAGAAGGCCCAAAAACGTGTTGAAGGAAGAAATTTTGATATTCGTAAACATGTTGTTGAATATGACGATATTATGAATTTCCATAGAACTATTATTTATAAAAAAAGAAAGTCTATTTTAACATCTGATAGTTTTTCAATGGAGTTTGTTGAGTTAATTAAGGAGTATGTTGAATATTTAGTTGATTCTCATAAGTTGGATGTAAAATTTGATTACAAAGAGATTTATGAAACATTGATAGTGCTTACTTCTAACGAGCACAATAACTTACAAATAGAAAATTTATCATCGAAAGTAAACAGAGAGGCTTTAGTAAATTTTATTGAAGATTATTTAATTTCTTATTTTTTGAAAGTTCAGGAGTCTAGTAGTGATGATTTTGACGTAGATGCTTATATAAAAAGAGTCTATTTAGGGACTTTAGACTTATTATGGATGGGACATATTGATAATATGACGGCATTAAGACAAAATGTTTCTCTTCAAGCCTATGGGCAAAGAGACCCTTTGATAGTTTATAAGAACCAGTCGTATGTTGACTTTCAAAATTTATTAAACTCTATTAAGAACTCAGTTGTTATTAACTTTTTTAGGTCAGTAAACTTGTAATTCAGATAATTATAAATGAAGTTGCATTTTACGCATTTTCTGATATTATTTTTATGAAAATACTATTACTATGATGAACACTGCTCATAAATTATCGCCACAATACATGCAGACATCCTCGAGTAGGATTGAATATAAGTATTTACAAAGAGGTTATTTGATTTTGGATAGATTTTTAAGTGATGTCGAAGTGATCGATAAAAATTTATCTTTGTTGAGAAAAGATTTAAAATGCATTTTGGGCGACAAATATGATAAATCTTTAGGTTTGGATGAAATATACTCTTTAATTGATGTGGAATATTCTGATTTGGATGTAAAGCATTTATTTGAATTTAATATAGAATTCTTGAGGAAAGTTTTTTCTTTTAATTTTTTTAAGGTTTTAAAGCATATTCAAGAAAATAAAGCAATGCCGACAGGTTTTCCTTATTTAGGTGAGGGATATCAATTTTATGAAAGTTTAGTTTCTTCCTCTTCTTATAAGGTTTCAAGAGTTGCTGCAGATAGATTTAAAGTATTTTTTCAAGGAGCTTTGGCGTCAAATGCGGTTGATATTCACGATCACTATGTGTTTTTAGGACCAGGAACAGGACATGAAATTTCTGTTTTATTTGATGTATGTAGCGCATATGATGAAAACTTTTTTGAGACTTTAGGATCTTTAGTTTTAATTGATTTGTCTAAGTCAGTGCTTGATGCTACATTTCAGACTATTGAAAGACAATTTTCGCTTCAAGATTTTAATCTAGAATATAAAGCTTTAATTGGAGATTTTGAATCAATAAAAATTAAACCTATTAATAGCTCATATTTAGGTACAATGATTAATATGTTTGTTGGATTCACATCTGGAAATTTTAATTGTCAGAATTTATTAGGAATTTTGGATAATCTAACTCTTAATGGGTCTCAAGTAGTTGTTGATACAAGTTTATATAGAGAAAGATCTTATTTAGATCCAATTATTAAATCCTATGATGGGGAAGGTAATAAGCAGTTTTTATTAAATAATTTTGCATTATGTTTGCGAAAGTCCGGAGTTAGTGAGGCTTTGATATCTTCTATGTATGATAGTTTTTCTGTTGATCTTGTTTCTGATCCAGTTGTATCTGATTTTGTGTCTGTTCAATCTTCAACTACATTACACAGGGATATAATCGATGTAGTAAGTGAAAAATTTAACGTTAATTTACCTGAAAGGTTAATCTTAATGGAGTCTTACCGTAGAAAAGCTGGTGCTTTAATCGACTACCTTGAGTCAAACTCTTTTGAAATGGTTTTAACAAGACAATTTAAAGGTGAACATGATTCTTTGATTACTTTAATTAAAAAGGCGTATTAATTAAAGTGTTTTCCAAAGGAGTTCTTGTATGCCTTTTATTGATTCTATAATAGTTTTGTTTTTGATTTGGATTCCAAATGGTTGGTTTTCATCTAGGCATATAAAAGACATTTTGTCGCCATATATGAACATTTCAATTTGAATTGGAAGATCTAAGTCATAACATTTTATTTCTCTTAAATGTTTTGCTTGATGTTCTTTGTCCATCCATATAGCATCTTCTTTCGGTTTAGAGGATATTATTTTAACAAAAATTTCTTTTTCTAATCTTTTTGGTAAATAGTTTTTTTTAAGATATTCCTCAATTTTAGGTGGAATTTTGTCAAATCTAAGAAAACTAACTATCTCTTTATGGTCTCCATTTAATGAATCTGCATATAAATTCATTATAGCTTCAAATCCTTCAAAATAACTTACTCTGGGCTTTGTAGAGTCAGTTTGTGCAATACTTTCCAATCTTGGTATTTGTTTTTTAAGGTAATTTTTCTTTTCTTCGAGGTCTATTTTTTGGTTTTCTAAAATATTCATGATTTGCTTTGGATCAACGGCTTCAAAGTATTGAATTCCTTTCCTTTCAAATCTGTTTACTATCCCTTTTTTCAAAAGATCTTCTAAGGTTAGATAGGTTGTAGTTCTGTTGATTCCAGATTGTCTTGCTACAACGCTTGCTGGCTGAGCTGATGTTTCAAGAAGCGCTAAATATATTTTTGATTCTTTTTCATTAAATCCTATATTGTTTAATATTTGCCAGAGCATTTTATTTTGTTATTTCAATTATATTTTATCATTTTTTTATTAATTTTACCATTTTTTTGTTACACATAAACTTTTTATTATGTGATTTTAATATTAAATCAGACCCTGAAAATTAATATTCGTGTTGTTACAAATTGTCAACAGTAGTACTTTCAGCCTTGCTGAAGGTGATATTGCCGCTATTGACAATATCGAGTAATAGTTTGACATTAATAGGTATATCTGATAGAATTTTGCTGTAAATTTAAAAACGTTTATGAGTTTAGCAAGCGTAAAAGTAAGAAATTTATCAAATTTTCAAATTGCAGAGTTGGCAACACAGTGTAAACCTGTCGAAATTGTTAATGATTTAATTTCATTACTAACGGATAAAGAAGCAGATGTTATTGTTTCTAGATATGGATTAAGAGGTAGTCAAATTAAGACTTTGGCTGCATTAGGTCAAGAATATGGTATTACTCGTGAAAGAGTAAGACAAATACAAGCATATGCTTTGAAAAAATTACAAAGAAATGCTGTTCAAACCAATATTGCACAATTGCATGTAGAAATTATGAAATTAATGATGCACTATGGTGGAGTTGTAACAGAAGTTGAATTAGAAAACTTTCTTAAATCTCAATACCCAGAATTGAAAGATTCAGTTCAAGAATTAAAATTAGCTGTTATTTTTGATGACAGAATTATTCAAGAGCATAATAAAGTGAATTTTCAACCTCATTTTAGATTAGCTTCTATAAAAATTGCTCAAGTGAAGAAAACTTGTGAGCTTGCTATAAAATTATTAAAAAAGTTCAATTCGCAAACCGATAACGATTTATTGTATCAAGAGGTTAAAAAGTATACTAAAGAAAATTATTTACATTTCTCACCTGGTACTATTGAAGCATCATTGTTACTAGATAGAAGATTAGTGAATAAATCTGAAAAGTATAGTTTATTATCTTGGAGACATATTAATCCAAAGACCTTATATGATAAAATAGTATATGTTTTAACTGATAGTAAACAACCATTACACTTCTTGGATATTGTAAATAATATTGAAGATAATTCTTTTGATGCTAAAAAGGTAAGTTTACAAGCTGTTCATAATGAACTTATATCTAACCCAGCTTTTGTTTTGATAGGAAGAGGAATTTATGCACTTAAAGCTTGGGGATATAAAGATGGAACAGTTAGTGACGTATTAGAATCAGTATTGGCTAAAATGGGACCTTTAAATCTTAAGGATTTAACGTCTGAAGTATTAAAGCTTAGAAAAGTAAAACCAATTACTATTCAAATTAACTTATCTTCTAAAAAACATAAGTTTAGAAAGAACAAAGAAGGACTTTATGAGTTAGTTTAAAATTACGCTAAACCTAAATTTTGCAGGGCATTTATGTCCTGTTTTTTTGTATGCATTCCTTGATTTTTTCCTGTTTCGATTAGATTTTGAATTTGACTATAATCTAGATTTTCTAAGATTTTAAAGTTTTCGGAATTAGCTATAAAAACTTCTGATACTGGATACAAATTGCTATCTGCTTTGGATTTTAAAAGTTCCATGTTGCAAATTAATTTTAAGTGTTGGCTTAAGATTTTCTTTGCTAGTTCTTCGTTAATTGCAGCTATATTTTGTATTGTTTGTACGCTAGAATTTGCATTGATTGATAATAATATTTTTTTACCGTTTTCAAGAAGTTTATCTATTTCATGTAATTGTTTTTCGTTTGATAGATTATCTATAACAAGTACATCTGGCGAAATGTCTTCAATTTCTTCGATTTCTGTGTTGAGTATTATAGACTTTTGATTTTGAATTTTAATTTGTTCTTCATCTTGAAGTATGCAAATTAGCTTCTTTTCTTCTTGATTTATTTTTTGTATTAAAGCATTTAATGTTGAAGTTTTTCCATCAAAATTTTCACCTGAAAATATATAAAGTCCTGAATTATCTTGAATAGCTTTTATAATTTGAGATGGTAAATTTAATTCTTCTAAAGTTAATTTAGAAGGATTAAGGTTTTTTATTTTTATAAAGCAGTGATGGTTTGTGTATGAGATAAATATATTTAAATTGCATAAATCACTAATGTTGTAGTGAAAGTTAACATGTTCCTTTTCTTTAATGCTGTTTAGTTGATTTTGTGAAATTATTTCCGTAAGTAGATTTTCTAACATTACTAGGTTTAAAATAGGTAGGTTTTCTATTTCTATTATTTCTTTGTGAATTCTAAGCGATGGTTTAGATCCAACTGTAAAAAAAAGCTCTTGAAAGTCATTTTCTACTGCAAATTGGATGATTTCTTTAAAATTCATAATTTGTTTTATTCATATTATTATACCATTTTAGCATTGAGTTTGCAATCGGGTTGACGGAGTGTGTTAATTTGTTAATATTTCTTTATATTAATTTGATATTATGGAACTTTATTTAGTAAGACATGCTCAAACAGAATTGAACTTGGAAAAAAGAATTGCTGGTTCACAAATTGATACTCTTTTAACTCAAAAAGGTATTGATCAGACTGAAAAGATTTCTGAGCGTTTAAAAGATGAAAACTTTGATTTGATTTTATGTAGTCCTTTGACTCGTACAAGACAAACTTTAAAAATTATTTTAGAAAATCAAATTGAAAACAATTTGCAATTTGACGATGGTCTTATGGAGAGAGATTGGGGGAGTCTTTCTGGTGAATTTCATAAAAATGTTGATTTTGAAAATTTGGCAGATGATACTGAAAAAATTGAAGATTTTGAAAAAAGAGTTTTTTCTACGCTCGAAAAATATTATGATAAAAATAAAAACTCAAAAGTTTTAGTTGTAACTCATTCTGGAGTAATTAGAGCGGTTTTAAATAAGTTTTTCCCGAGAAGTAACTTAATTGTTCCGAATGTATCTTTAACTGTTTTTAAATTCTGTATTGATGGAAATCACAAGTTGATTTTAGAACCTTGCGATAGCCATTTGAATTAGTTTAACTATTTAGAGTTTACTCGCAATTTCATCTAGTTTATCTAGGGCATCTTGAATTGTTGATACCCTAACTAGGTCAAATCTATAGTGAGCTGCATTTGGAATGTCTTTAATGTAGTTTGCTAAATGTTTTCGCATTTCTAGCATTCCTACTTTTTCACCTTTAAATTCACAAGCTAGTTTGATTTGATGTTTGATAGTTGGGATTTTCTCGATTAGAGTTTGAGGTCCTTTGAATTTGTTGCCTTTAAAATGTTCAACAATTTCTTTTAAGATCCAAGGATTTCCGTAAGTTGCTCTTCCAATCATTAGACCATCTAAGTTTTTTAGTTTGTTGATTGCGTCATCTAAGGTTTTAATATCACCATTTCCAGTTACTGGAACATTAAGATGTTTTTTAACCTCGTAGATAGGTTCAAAGTTAGCGCTTCCTGTGTATTTTTGTTTGGTTGTTCTTCCGTGAATAGCGATGTGTTTTGCTCCTGCGTTTTCTAAATTTTTTGTAAATATTTTCAATGGTTCAAGTTCATATCTTGCAAATCCAAGTCTCATTTTAACTGATACATCTAATTTAGTTGCTTTGGCCGTTGCTTCAACGATTTCTGCAGCTAAGGTTGGATGATTAAAAAGCGCAGATCCGTGGCATGAGTTTACTACTTTAGATGATGGGCATCCCATATTGATATCGATTCCATCTACTCCCATATCTTCAAGCATTTTTGCACATTCTGCAAAGTGCTCTGGGTTTTTACCAAAAATTTGCGCAATCATTGGACGTTCAATTTCTTGGTAGTCAACTTTTTGGAAACTTTTTCTTGATCCGTATTTAAGACCATCTGAAGATGTAAACTCTGTGTAAACTACTACTTCTGGTGTAATTTCTTTAATTAATTGTCTGTAGGCTGAATCTGTATAACCCTCCATAGGAGCTAAACAAATGATAGGTTTATTTTTGGCTGCGTAGTCTTTCCAACGAAACATATTGTAAATTATATGCGATTTTTATAGCATATATTCTTTTTCGTGTAAAGAAAAAGCCCTCTTATGAGGGCTTTTTTGTTATTTAAGTTTTTCTCCGGTTATATCTAAGATTTTACTCATTTCAGCTAGGTTAATGGTTTGACCTGGTTTAAATGTTCCATCTTTGTAACCTTTAACAATTTCTAATTCGTAAGCTTTTTTAACATATTTGTAGTACCAATCTTTTTCATTTACATCCGTAAATTCTATTTTGCTATTTTTAGTTTTCTTATCGATTAGTTTTGTACTTTCTAAAATGATTTTTAAGGCTTCTGCTCTATTAATGTCTTTGTATGGTTTAAACATTCCACCTTCATAACCTTTTAGGATTCCAAGTTTATTTAATGTAAGAATTGCATCCTTGTTTGGTGTGTTTTTTGTGATATCTTTGAAGTTGTTTTTTAAGTTTGTTTGAATTGCTATATTACTTAATGTTCCTAGCATATAACTAACTTCACTTCTGTTTACGTTACGACCTGGGTTATCTTCTTCTTGAATTAAGTTTTTATTTAAAGCTCTATTCATATAGTCTATATACCAGTCTTTACCAGTGTAAAGAGTTTTGAATTTAGCATTATGATTTACAACGTTTATTATTCTATTTTTAATTGGACTTTCAACTAAGATAATTTTACCTAGAATTTGAGTTGTGAATTCATATTTGTTGTCTTTTATTTCAATTGTTTTATCAATTAAGTAATATTGATTCGTTTTATATGAGTACACATAAGCTCTAAGATTTTCTGTGTTTTTAATTTTTGCTGATTTTTCAATTTGAATTGTGGCATCTTTATCCAAATATACTAATTCATTGCTATTTGAAACTTGAAAGGCGTTAATTTTTTGTTTAAATCCTTTTATGTTTGGAAGTGAGTTTACATTAATTTCATTTAATTGAAGTAGGGAAGTGAACTTAGCTTTATTTTGTTTTCTTAAAGTAGTTTGTCTTGGTATTTTAAGACTAATATTTTTGTTTGTATTTTCTAATGTTAGATTAGTGTTTGTTTTACCTCTTAATTTTAAAAGTGATACTTTTTGATCTGTTTTATACACTGGGCTTGTGATTTTGCTAAGTTTTACGTATTTAACACCTGCAACGTCATAAACTAATCGATTTCCACCACCTGATTTATAAATTGGAACTCCTGTTGCTGGTGCAAATACTGTGGCATGATTTGTAAGTATAACTAAGTCTTCACCGTCTAGGTAGTAACATTCCATGTAGATTACAGGTATTGATTGCTGTTTACATGATTTAACTTCGTAGAAGTTTTCTCCAAGCGTTCTTTGCACTAACCATGTGGTTCTGTTTTCGTTTTCAATGATTAGTTTAACTGGTTTTGAGAATAAGAATGAAGAATTTGTTGCTCCTAATTGAATAATACTATCTGTGATAACTAATTCTGATCCTTTTCCTGATACAGAGTTTAAAGTTTTCAGTTTAAAATCTTGATTTTCATTTTCACTATAAATTACTGTGTTATCTTCTATTTCGGCTTTAATGTGAAGATTTTCTGTGTTGATAATTTCAGTTTTTTGTTTATCTGTTTGCGAATCTATTTCAAAGTAATGGTTAAATTTAACAGTTTGATCGTTGATTGTTACAGCATCTAGATTGATTGGCCTTGTATTGTTTTCGTCCCCGATGGTGATTTTGTTTGTTAAGGCTGTTCCGTTTTGAAGTGTAATGTTGTTTGTTGATTTTAAGCTTGCGTTTTTAATTTCAAGAACGTTATCTTCTGTTGAATCGGTATAGATTTTTGGATCTGCTAATTCAAGGAGACCAGCTGTTTCATTTTCTACTGCTCTGTATTTTTCTGAAGTTTGGCTGGCAATAATTTGGTTTAAGGTTTTATCACAGCTTAGTTCGTTTGTAATTTTGATTAAGCCAGTTTTTTGTAATGTTTTAGTTATACAGTTGTATGAGAAGTTTAATACTAAATTTTCTTTATTGTTTTTAGCTAAGAAATTGTTAGCTGGATTGTTATGTGTGATTTTATTTCTTTGAACCGTTATATTACCTGACCCGTTGTTTTCTAAGAAATTTTCATTGTTAGTTGCACTTAGGTTATTAATTAAAACAGTACTTGTGTTAGTTTCAGGAATTAAAATTGCAGTTTCAAGATTTGTAAATGATCCTTCTGAAATGTTTCGGGCTTGAGTTTCAAATACAATACCGTTTTTGAAATTAGAAATTACATTTTGGTTGATATTGTTAGTTGGATCAATTGTGTATTTAAGTGCAAAATTTGCTTTGTCGTCATCTGTCCCTTTTTCTTCTAAAGACGATGTAACTGTATTGTTACTAGTATTTACATTTCCGGATTTGATTTCAATACCTTGGTTAAGGTTACCTTGTAATGTATTTCCAGTAATTGTAATTGCATTTGTAGTACCTTCTTGGATTAAGATTCCTTTAAAGTTTACTCCATCACTTTGAAAGATAGAGTTTGTAATGCTTAAACCTTCTACGTTAGTAGCATCATTTGGAGTAGTAATTGCATAACTATTTGCTTCATTAATTGAGTGAGTGTTTCCATCAAATAAATTATTTGTACCATTAACAGTTACTTGTTTTTTGAATGTATTAGCACCTCCTTTAAATTGGTGACCGTTGGCATTTAAAGTTACAATATTCGAGAAATTATTGTTTATAATATTTTCTTCGTTTTCTTCGTTTGAACCTGATATTGTTACTCCTAAGTCAAATGTATTTGTTGTTATTGTTGGATTGGTTCCACCGAAAACTGCAATTCCTTCAACAGTGGAGTTGTTAGAGAATGTTAATGTAGAACCGTTAGATTCAAATTGATCTCTTAAAGTAGAGTTGT
>PBFJ01000016.1 GCA_002718715.1 bacterium | reverse complement strand
CTTCATATTCAGCGGCTTTTATAAAAGCCTTTAATTTTGAAGACATATCTTCTCTTGGAACACAATTTAAATCTTCAGGAGAAGAAACGCTACAATGCTTATAAATTAAAGTTTCCTTAATCCAATTTGGAAAATCAGTAGACCAAATAGTATCTACTGTTAATTCATGATTTTCTTTTAAAAATCTTTGAACTGGCAAAATATACATTAAATAATCAACATGATCTTGCCTTGAAAAATATTCCTTTGATTTAAACAATTCATTTACTGGAGTAGCATATTTATTCATAGCACGACGACTAGGAGATAAATTACACATATAATATGCTACATCAGTTAAGTTAATACAATTAAATACAGTAGATATACTTTTATTGTCTACAAAAGTATCTAAATGTAAGCAGAATTGCTTCTCAATAAAGAGTGCTAATACTTTAAATGAAAAACTATAAATTAAACTACTTTCTGAAACAACCTTAGAAAACAATAAGGTTAGTAAAAATAGATTTTGAAAATTCTCCGCAGTAATATTATTAAGAAAAATTTGATCTAACTTAGAAATAATTTCAGAAGCAAGTTCATTATTTTCTAATGCATTCTTTTGCTTGTTTATTGTAAAAGCTGGAAACGCATAACCTTTTTCAAATCCATTTAAAGAAGCACTATCCTTCGTAGTTATATCTCTACACTGTGAAGATGCAAGTGATTCTAAACAGGAAGCTAAAAGCTCTTTGTCCTGTTGCTCTAAATCAAAATCATTTACAAAAACTGTAATATTCTCCATTATAAACTTATATAATTCCAAGCTTGAACTCTTAAATAAACTAGGTAAAGATCCAACCCTATTAATATTTTCATCCTGTATAAATTCTGTCTTCTTAAGCTCTAAAGCTAAAAATATTTGATTTAAATCTTTCAAAACACAGTAATCATCAAAACAAAAACCTTCTTTCTGTCTTAAGTCAAGCACTAATTTACGAAGTACACGGAATTCTTCTTGTGAACAAACGTCTAAAAGCATGCAATATAATTCAATGTAACTTGAATTTGGTAATTCATCAACAATTTCAAAAACAAAGTTAAAATCAGACTTACTAGATTCAATGGAGAAGTAATCAAGTATACCCTCGTCACAAA
Organism: bacterium; assembly: GCA_002718715.1. Lineage (GTDB taxonomy): Bacteria > Patescibacteriota > Gracilibacteria > UBA1369. Next base: position 25,137 of record PBFJ01000016.1, on the reverse strand, counting down.
TTTCAAATGAATATTGATTTTTAATAAGAGCAGAAAACAAATCTTCTTTAGAACTAATTTCAAAATCCTCTAACTCATCTTCCTCACCTGATTCATCTTCAATATCAAAAGAGCTAAAATCTTCATCATCTAGCATTCCTAGAAACATTTCCATTTTTTCCATTACAACGCTATTTTCAGGATTATAACCCATTTTTTCAAATTTTTGATAATAACCCAATTCGCAAACAACCTCATAGAAATCAAATAACATAGATTGTCCTTGAGATAAATTAGCATCTTTCAAAAGAAAATTATATAAAAATTGATTATCGATCTCCTGCTGAGAATGAAATTTTTGAAATAAGTTAACTAAAATATCGTCATTGAGACCTAAAAGTCGAATAGTATCTTGTGAAAAAACAATTGTAAACAAAGCATCTAATGTCGACTCATCGAAGACATCTAAATAGTCTTTATTAAATAAGATAGTATCCAAACGATCACTCTGAGTTAAAATCAATCTATAAAAAAATTTAAGATATTCATCAAGAGGCAATTCTGTAAAGTCAAGTTCTGGTGGAAAACTTGGAATTAAGACTGCCGGTCTACCTGGATGATATCCATTTAACCCAAGATACTCACTTAGACTCAAAGAGTTAAAATATCTAACCATAGAAACAGTCTGCGAAGCAGAAGGTTTCCTTCTGTTATCAAAAGCCCAAGATTTCTTCTTAGAGATAGGATCAAGAAAACCAAAATATGCTTCAAATAGTAAATTCTGACTTTCAGATAAACCGGCAGTATCAACAACAAAAGGAAAGCTCACTTCAGAATCCAATTCATCCCAATCATTCCCATGAACAAGCAATAAAGCAAGTAAATTAAGTGTAAATGATTTTTTACTTGAGTCACGTACAATACGAAAAAATAATAAATTATCTTTTTTAGACTCAGCATAGAATCTATCGAAAAAATCTATTACATCTTGACTTAAACTATCATAGTCAATTGAACTAGTTATGAATTTTAATTTATCAATTTTAAATATTACATCATCAAAAAATTTTTTTGCTTTTTGATAATTATAATCGTAATAAGGAGAAAGCTTCAACTTAGAAAATATATCTATCAAAGTAAAATGTAAAAGCTGTGAATGATTAGTCACCTTATCAGCATGATTATATACTTGATCATAATCTTTTTCATAAATATATTCAGAAGAATCTTGGGAATCGTCATATGACCTAAGATCACTTTTTACAAGTTTTCTCAAAAAGCCGGCTCTATCACAATCAGAAGGGTGTGACGATGAAAAATCAAACATATTACTAATATAAGTTTTAGTTTGAAGCGAATCTAAATCTACACAACTTAAATTAAAACCACAGGCATCCAACAATGTAAAACTAAATGCATCACAAAAATGTTCTTCATAAAAACGATCGGTCATTACAATCTTTTGAGAGTGATTCAATCTTCCATAAACAATGTGTCCCAATTCGTGACAAATATCAAAAAGTAAAGTTTCAACTGATACTTTTCCATCTTTTTCAATAAAACCTAGTTCCCTCAATAGAAGAACCCTAGGATCTTTACCCTTAGGATTAGAAAAATACTTGTCAATCAAAGCAGAAAAAACAAATATCTTAGTCGTGTTTCGAAAAGTACAAGCATTAACTTTATCATAATCAATTATAAAAAGTTTCAATTCAGGTAAAACTGAGCGTAGCACATCTTTAATTTCTTGAGTAGCATAAAGATTATGAGTGGCACTATCAATAAAAGCTTCAACCATTGTAATTAACTTTTCAGATAAATGATCCTGTAATTTTTTAAACCTGGGACTTTCAAGTTCATCATACAACTCAAAATCAAATCTACCTTCAAGTAAAGTTTCAATAGATTTATGAGAAGAGCTTCCCATATTTTGAATTTCACGAACATATTCTGAGTGATTATCCTTTAAATTTTCGATAAAACTTGGATCCCGAAAATCATCTAAATAATTTGACATTTTTTAATAATTAAACATATAAAGATTTAAATATATATGTTTAAAGCGAGATGTCAAGCGGCTTATAAAAGACTTTATAAATCAAACAATTTAAAATACTTTTTCGTAACTAAATACAGCAAAAAAGGCAAGAAAATTAAAAAATCAATAGAATAATCAACGAAAACTAAAAAATTAAAAATTAATAAACCAAGTAAGAAATTTAAACTAAAAAATTGAGATTTTGTTTTCGAATAAGTTTTTGAAAGTGAATCTTTTAAGTTCAAATCAAAAATCAAAATCGTAAAACCATTCAAGCCTACAATTGACATAAAAACAAAATACAAATTTAAGTACAAAAACCTTAACGATCCATCCAAAATAAAATACGGATAACTTAAACCTGCAAAAATCAAAGTCCAAACTAACAAACTAAAAAGATTAACACGATTTAAAATTGTATTTTTAGTGAAACCAAAAGAAAATAATATATATTTAAACGTAATTATAAATACAAAATACATAAAAAATGCATCCGATAGATTTGAGATAAAAAATTTAAAAAAAATCGTAAACACACCAAATAAAGCAATCAAAATCAAATCAAATTTATAATTTTTTAAAAACATTTAAGAAAGTTAAAATTTTGTAAAAAAAGCTTACTACACAAAGTATAGCAAACTCTTTAAATTCCTAAAAACTATTCCCTCCTACATTCCGTAAGGATAATTTTCTAAATCAATCAAACCAGAATCCTGAATAGGAGCCAATAACTCAGCATGTTTAATTAATAAATTCAAACCATAATCAAGCCGCTTTCTTAAATAACTATCGTCAGCTTTATCATTGAACATATTTCCACAATCTCTAACAATTAAATGTTCTGGCAAATACATAATTTGATTGTTTTTATAAGAAGACATTCGTAGTTCCGCAATCGGATAAGCACCACCTCTTGAAGCAGAAACACCAATCAAATAAGCCGGCTTAAACCTAAAACTACCACTCAACAACATAAAGTTTTTCAATCCGGGAGATACCATACCTCCCCACTCTGGAGACATTATCACATAAGCATCACAGCTAGCAATCTGTGATTTTAACCCAGATAAAGTATTTTTCACTAAATCTGAATCTGAATCCCAAGCATCCTCAGACCACAAAGGAAGCGGATTATTACTTAACGAGTAATGAAAAACTTCAATACCCTTTTTTTCAAGTTCGTCCTTAACAAACAATGATATTCTATTTGTTTCAGACTCTCTATGACTTCCTGAAATTACAGCAATTTTCATAATAAATTAAATTATATTTACTATAAAAACTCTAACATATAGTTCTATTTAACAAAAGCTCCATTTCCAGCTGTTGCTATTGATCCAAACCCAAAAGCCGGCTCAGATGGATCACAACAAATCAACCTGTTGTTTATAACATAATAAGAATGAATTACTTCAACAGTACAAAAAACTGAATTATTAATAACTATCATTCTTATGTTTTTAAAAGAAGAATTATTATAAAGCTTTAAAAAATTCCAATTAAGTGAATTAAAATCAGCAAAATTAAGTAGATGCATAATATTCTCTTCCTTAGAAAGATTATTAAATTCCATATCATCAAGCCTAGCCGACTGCATCTTTTCATCAAAATGTTCTGCAAATAAAACTTTTTTAATATAATCAATTTCATAAGGAGTATTTAACCTTGGCACATAAATATTCTTTCTAACCTCACCAGCATACGAAGCTCTAATGACTTCAGATTTAAAATTTTGGTATTCCATTATAAAAAAAGCGTTAAGATTTTAACACTTTTTAGTTTAATTAATGGTTTTTGTCAACTATCTTCGTAAAGAACCTCCATTACCACCACTTGTCAAAACACTTTCATTCCCATCAGCCGGAACAATACCGGTAGAACCTCTTTCATTAATAAAATTAATCGGTTGACTTTTAATACAAAGAAAATATTGTTTTTTAGGTATAAAAATAGCTCTTTCGTAATTCACCCCATCCTTAGTAGCAACCATTTTAATATTTCTGATACTCCAGTAAGCATTTTCTAAAACAAGATAAAAGTTAGTAATCTTATCAATAGAATCTAAAACAACTGAAGATCCATCTTTAAAATGTATTTCAGCTGTAGACAAATCAAATTCAAATTCAGCAGCTATATATCTTATTAAAGCTAAAGAATCAACATTATAGTCTTTATGAATCAATGTATCTTTTTTACGAACAGTAGAATAACAATTTCTTACAACTGATTTCAACAATCTTCGTGATAAATCTTTAATAATATCTACAGGAAATTCGAGCGAAAACTTTTCTGTTTGTGAATTTAATTCTGATTTAAAAGTATTCATAATATAAATTACTTTATATATAATATCACACTTATTTATTTTGTCAAGTAACTTGTCATATTGCATTCCATAATAAAAAAGAATAGAATCTAAACAGATTTAACAATAAAAAAATGATAAAAATTGGTGAACAACTTCCATCAATGAGCCTAGACGCTTATCACAAGAATGACATTTCTAAAATTAATTTAGATGACACCAGAGGTAAATACTTAGTATTAATCTTCTACCCTGCTGATTTTACATTTATTTGCCCGACTGAACTTTCAGAAGCTGCAGATATGTATGAAGACTTTAAAAAAGAAGGTGCCGAAGTTATGAGTGTATCAACAGATACTGCATTTGTTCATAAAGCCTGGGCTGATAACTCAGATTCAATTAAAAAAATTACTTATCCAATGCTAGCAGATCCAACAGGAAAACTTTGTAGAGCAATGGGAACATTAATCGAAGAAGAAGGATTATCACTCAGAGGAAGTTTTATATTTGACCCAGAAGGAAACTTAAAATGCTACGAACTTCACGATAACTCAATCGGAAGAAGTGCCGTAGAATTACTAAGAAAACTTCAAGCTGCAAAGTTCACAGCCGAAAATCCAGGTCTGGTTTGCCCAGCAAGTTGGAAGCCAGGAAAAGGAACTTTAAAACCAGGAGTAGACATAATTGGAAAGATATAAAATGCAAACCAGCTTACCGCTGGTTTTTTTAATATTAATTAGATTTGACAAAATAAAACCTATAAGTAAAATTAAATCTTTTAAATCATAATTATGCAACAATTAAAAAAACATCAAGGAGTAATCTTTGATTGCGATGGAACACTAGTTCTAACAGAACATATTTACACCAAAGCTTATCAAATTATATTAAAAGAACATGGAATAAGCCTAGAGGAAAAAGAAATCAAAGAAAGATACTCGGGACAATCTCTTTTTACATCCATTGAAAAAATTGAAGAGGAATTTAAGATTACAGATCCAGATTTCATTGAGAAGTTTGATAAAATATGTTTTCAAGAAAAGAAAAAAGGATTAATTCCAACGATAGGAACCATTACAGCTACTCAAAATCTTATTGATAAACAAATTGCATTTGCTATAGCATCAAATGCTCCTCAAGATGTAATTAAAGAAAATCTAGTAATTCTTCCTCATATTCAACTATCTCAAGAACTAATTGTATCGGCATGCGATCACAATAGATTTAAGCCAGATCAATTTATATTCGATCTTGCAACATCAAAATTAAACATTCATCCAAGAGATTTAATAATAGTAGAAGATAGTAGCTCAGGAGTTAAAGCAGCAATCAAAACTCAATCAACTCCGATTATATTCTTAAATGGAAACAACGAGCATATGAAAGATGCCTTCCCTCAAATTAAAAAAATTGAAGACATGCAAGAAATAGAAAGTTTTTTAATTTAAATTTATAAAACAAAACACATTTTTATTAATAACCAAAAAAAATGAAATACAATGGAATTATATTTGACTGTGATGGAACACTAGTTTTAACTGAACATATTAACGCTGAAAGCATACAAGAAATTCTTGCAATGAATAATATAAATTTAGATACATTAGAAATCAGAAAAAAATACTCAGGACAATCAATCCTTACAACAATTAAACAAATTCAGGAGGAGTACAAACTAATTATACCTAACTTTTTTGAGAAATTTCGTGAAATAAGCAAACATAAAAAAATTAATGGATTAGAAACAACGAAAGGCACAATTGAAGCAATTAAAACGATAACTGAATTAGAAATTGATTACGCAATTGCATCTAATTCCCCACATGATGTGATCAAAGAAAGTATTAAATCCATTCAAGACATAAATCTTAGTGATGAACTTATAATATCTGCATATGACTACAATAAATTTAAACCAGATCCATATATATTTAAACATGCTTCAAAAAAACTTATGATACCTGAAAACAAATTATTAATAATAGAGGATAGTTTTTCAGGAATTAAAGCTGCCCTTCAAACAGAGTCAACACCAATTATCATTCTAAACGGAGACAACGATCATATGAAGGATGCCTTCCCTGAAGTAAAAAAAATCGAAGACATGCAAGAAATATTAAATTATATAAACTAAACTTGACAAAAACAACCCAAAATGCTAAAATAAACTGAATATGTAAAATAACCCAAAAACATATGCAAATAAATAGACCATACACAGGACATCCTTCAAGATATTTCAATTTCGAAAGATTCGAAAACGAAATAACAGTAGACGTACTTGTTAGATTTCTAAGCAAAAAAATGGATCTAAGTAACTTAGATCTAAATAAAGAAAAACTAACTTTTCCATCGGAAACTTTAAAAAATTTTCTTGCGGAAGATTACCTATCAGATTTAGAAAAAGCTAGCAAAACACCCTTCCAATTAACAGAAAAAATTCAAAAAACTACAAAAGAAAGAATTTTATCTGCTTTAACGCTAGATTTTTCAGATACAATTATTCAAAATACACCTAATCCAGAGTTAACTCCTGAAATCCAATCATTAAAAATGCAGGCTTCTCAAGTATTTATGAGCCAAGGAGGAGCAATCCTTGAAGGTATTAAATATCTTGCTGATAAAAATTATATTACAATTACAAATAAAGAAGGAGCAAACATTGATTACTTAGAAGATGATTCTACAGTAGAAGTGAACCAAACACTTATAGATAAAATCTCAAACTAATTAAAAAAAGCAAAAACTTAATATAAAAAGGACCAATATGGTCCTTTTTTTAAAACAATATCATATACAAACTCATAAAAATCATTAAAAGATTTTCAAAAACTGTTAACTTTGAAATGTTTAACCTAAAAAATGTTCCGGAGCATGCACACTTCATCTTTTCTTTAGATCTCAAGACTTTTAACACTCCCAAAGTATTTTCAAAAAACACAATGAAAACAACAAGATTTAAAACAAATAAATCCTCTAAATAAAAATATAAAAAACCAAGTAAAAACTCTAAAAAAGGAAAGGAAATAGCAAAACTACTAAATTTCTTAGCTAATAAATCATACTCAATAAAACTATTTACAAATCCTTTGATATCAATCAATTTAAATAAAGAGAAAACTATTAAATAAGCACCCATATAAGTTTGCATAATTGCAAAATTATAAATTCTGGCAATAAAAAAACTAGCCATAAAAATTAATCCAAAAATTGATAATAAAAATAAATAATCATTCGATTCTGCAGTCAATCTACTCACATGATATTTACCTTTAAATCGATCCTCTAGAAACTTTTTTAAATCAGAAAAAACAATTGAATTTTTACTTTTAATTTCCAAAATTCTAAAATCATCTGAAACTTTTACCCTTAATACATTTTCATCCTCTAAAAAAGCTCTATAAATAGACTTTTTTCCCTCTAGAGTCTTTAAACCAATTAAGTGAAATTTACAATTCTTCATAAGTTTATTATGCCAGAAAAACCTAAAGTATCAAAATTTATAATTTTAAATTGAAAACATTAGTAAACACACAGGAAGCAATAACAAAAAAAAGCCTTTAAAGGCTTTTTTTATTAAATAGAAACTAACTTATAAGTTCCATTATCTTTTAATTTAAGTAAATATCTCTCAGTGCTTGAATCATGATTTTTAAAATCAAGAATAAATCCAACAGTTGATTCAGTAATTGTTAAAATAAAAGTATTTCTATCAGTTCTAATATATTCATAATTATCCCTAAGTAGATATTTATTATCTAACATAATATTTCCTATTGAATCAAAAGAAAAATTCTTAGCAGTTTTGTCTATAATAACATTAGGTAAATAAACATTACTATCGCTATCTTCTTTTAAAAGATATACAGTCCAGACATCTTTATTTTTATCGAAAATTTGAATTTCAATTCTTCTATCATCCTTAAAAACCAAAGATATTTCAGAAGTATTATTATCTGCTTCAAAATGAGTAACACTACCAGCTTGATTAATTAAAATTGCTTGACCATTTATTTGCAATTTATTATTTAATAAAGAAACAGTATAACCTTTTAAAGAATTTAATTTAATACCATCTTGAACCTTAGTTAAGCCAAGATCTAAGGAAGAAACCAGTTGGTCGGTTTCAGAAATATTTACTGGAAGTTTATCTTTCTGAGTACAAGCTACACTTAAAATTAAAGAAGAATATAAAGCAGATATTCTTAATAAATTACTAAATTTATTACTTAAATTATTTACGTTTTTCATATTATATTTTTTATATTATATTTTAATTATACTAATTTTTTATAAAATGTCAAATTGTAAAGATAAATATAAAAAAAATCAGTTAAAAAGAAAATTGACAAACACAAACAAAGCTAGTAATTTTAAATAAAGACATTTGATCTTGGCAATCACCAAGAGAGTCGGCAGAAGAAATTGCAAATTGCAAGATTAGACCTGCTCAAAGAAGAAAACTTTGTAAAAAATTGTAAATAAGCGCCTGCTAACAAAATCAATAAAAGCAGGAACTGTGGTGGTACCGCGGCTTTCCACGATAAGTCGTCCGCATTAAACTAGTTTTTAATGTTATTTTTATGCCATACTTCGACAAAGTAGATCCAAAACAAAGCTTTCCAAAGCTAGAGGAAAACATCCAAAAATTTTGGACCGAAAATAAAATCTTTCAAAAATCTCTAGATAAAAACAAAGGTAAACAAGATTACGTTTTTTATGATGGTCCCCCATTTGCAACAGGACTTCCACACACAGGCCATCTATTTACCAGTTACGTAAAAGACTTAATCCCAAGATACAAAACCATGCAAGGATTCCATGTAGATAGAACCTGGGGTTGGGATTGTCATGGAATACCAATTGAGCACATAGTTGAAAAAAAACTCGAATTAAAAAATCACGAGGAAATTCATAAACACGGAGTAGAAAAATTCTGTGAGGAATGCCGAGACAACATTTTTACCTACGCTGACGAATGGGAAGTTATGATTCACAGAATAGGAAGATGGGTAGATTTTGATAGACAATATAAAACTCAGGATACAACTTTTATGGAGTCCGTATGGTGGGTATTCAAAACTCTTTACGATAAAGGTTTAATTTACGAAGGATCAAAAATTCTTCCCTACTGCACAAGGTGTGTAACTCCCCTTTCAAACTTTGAAATTAAAATGGATGATGCCTACCGAGACAAACAAGACCGTACTGTAATCGCTAAATTAAAACTCGATAATAGCGATGCAAGTCTTTTAATTTGGACCACAACCCCATGGACACTTCCAGCAAACATGGCAGTTGCTGTAAATCCAGAAATTGAATACTCAAAAGTCGAAAATAAAGATGGTGAAATCTTAATTGCAGCTAGTAATTTATTAGAAAAACTATTTAAAGACCCTAAAAACTACAAAGTTTTAGAAACTTTCCAAGGTTCCAGTCTAGTAGGTAAAAAATATCAACCCTTGTTCTCTTACGCTAAAGAAAACCTAGAGCCTCGAGAAGAAAATAAAAAAATGCATGAAATTATTGCAGCTGATTTTGTAACTGACTCAGATGGTACTGGACTTGTACACTTAGCTCCAGCATTTGGTGAAGACGATTATGAGGCATGTAAAGAAAACGATATAGCATTTTATATAAATGTAGACAAAGACGGTAAATACGAAGAACACGTTCAAGAATACAAAGGCCAACACATTTTTGAAACAAATTCTCAAATTATTAAAGATTTAAAAGAAAAAAACTTAGTATTTAGCGATTCAACTTATGTTCACTCCTATCCACACTGTTGGCGATGTGACAACCCTCTAATTTATAAAGCCATTGGAGCTTGGTTTCTATCTGTTGAGCAAATCAAAAATCAAATGATGGCCAATAACCAACAAATAAACTGGGAACCTGAATACATCAAAGACAATGTAATGGGTAAATGGCTAGAAAACGCTCACGATTGGTGTATATCCAGAAGTAGGTATTGGGGGTCAGTGTTACCAGTTTGGAAATGTGACCAAGAAGACTGTAAAAACATTGAAGTATTTGGAAATAAAAAGGATTTAGAAAAACTAATTGGACACGAAATCACAGATTTACACAAACACATTGTGGATAAGTACACTTATAAGTGCAAATGTTGTTCAAAAGGTACAATGAAAAGAATACCAGAAGTTTTAGACTGCTGGTTCGAATCCGGAAGCATGCCATATGGTCAACTACACTACCCCTTTGAAAACAAAGAATTGTTTGAAAAAAACTTCCCTGCTGATTTTATTGTTGAATACATTGGACAAACCAGAGGCTGGTTCTACACGCTTATAGTTTTATCAACTGCCCTTTTCAACAAACCACCTTTCAAAAATGTAATAGCTCATGGAGTAATTCAAGCATCAGATGGAAGAAAAATGTCAAAAAGGTTAAAAAACTATACTGATCCAATGGATTTATTAAATAAGTACGGAAGTGATTCATTAAGGCTCGCACTTATGAATTCAGCATGTACTAAAGGCCAAGATTTAGCCTTTAAAGATTCAAGTGTTGAAAACCAACTTAAAAAAGTAATTCTTGCACTTTGGAACTCTTATAGCTTCTTTGTAACATATGCAAACATTGATGGTTTCACACCTCAAAATTTAACTTCTAACCAATCAAACGAATTAGATCAGTGGATTTTATCTAAACTGCAAGAACTAATCTTAGAAGTCCAAGAGAATTGTGACACCTATAATTTAGAACCAGCTGCTCAAAGCTTTATTGATTTCATAGACAACTTAAATAATTGGTACATTCGAAGATCTCGAAGAAGATTCTGGAAATCCGAAAATGATTCAGACAAATTCGAAGCTATGAGCACTCTTTACAAAGTTCTTACAACTTTATGTAAAGTAATGGCTCCTTTTGCACCATTTACCACGGAAGCTATCTATAAAAATCTTACTAAAGAAGAATCTGTTCACTTAGCCGACTATCCAAAAGCAGACAACAACCTACTTAACAAAGAACTAAACGCAAAAACACAGCTAATCCAAGACGTTATCTCACTTGGACTGTCCATTAGAAGTCGACATAAAATCAAGGTTAGACAGCCTTTAAATAAAATAAATTTAGTTATCAATCTTGAACACAATTTTGACTCAAATGATATTCAAACTCTAAAAGAAGAACTGAATGTAAAAGATATAGTTTTCAAAACAGATTACTCAGAATTTGCCGAATTAAAATTAGATTTAAACAACCGAAAACTTGGTAAAGAATACCCAAGCCAAATGAAAGATTTAATTAAAGCTTCCAAAACCGGAGATTACAAATTGAATGCAGACTCGGTTGAAATCTGCGGACTTACACTTAAGCAAGATGACTATTCATTTAGTTACCAAGGCCTAGACAAGGACGATGTAGAAGCTAATTCTCAAATTGTAGTTCAATTAGACACTGAACTTAATCAAGAATTAATCAACGAAGGATACGTTCGAGACACAATTAGAGTTATTCAAGACTATCGAAAATTCAAAGACCTAATTGTAGACCAAAGAATCGATCTTGAAATCCACTGCTCTTCTAAAGAAGTTCAATCAGCTCTTCAAGAACATTTACAAACTATTCAAAACGAAACCCTAAGCCAATCTATAACATTTGTAGACAGTTTAGACGGACACGTAGTTGAAGTTGGAGAGTTTATAATCACTCTTAATCTAAAATAAAATTAAAAAGAAAGTAAATTGACATTAAAAATTGCAAATGTTAAATTAAAAATTAATTTAACTTATCTTAAAAATGACTGAAAAAAACACTAAATATCCATCAGTTGAAACACGAGTTAAACTTTTTAACTTAAGAGAATTAGATCAAAAAACTATTGAAAACAGAGAAGAAAATGAAATAAAAATAAATGAAACACTCATAAAAAATACACAAGACGAAATAAGCATTACAATAAATCAAGAAATTAAATATTTTCTAACAGAAGAGACTCTCGAGCAATATTTAAATCATCAAGAAAATCTCGAGACAACAGAGAGTTTACAAAGATTTTTTGATTCAATTGAACTTTTAGAAAAATTTAAAGAAATACAAAATAAAGAAACTCACACAAGCCCAATGCAACTTTACAATATAACAATGGAATATGAATCACTTAGTAAATTAACAGACTCTGAAAAATATGATATTGCTACTACAGCAGAAGCAAAAAACAAAACACAATGGTTAGAAAAAACATTAAACCAAATCAACGGAGTAAAACCTAAATTTTTAAAATATCTATACAACATATTACTTGCTATCACAGACAGTAAATATCAAATCAATCAAAAAGTAATTCTAGATGAAATACTTGCAAATTCATCAAAAGAAAAAAAACTTGAAAATGAAACACCCATTTTAAAAACACAAACTGAAATATATCCTGAATCTGGTGAAATAAGTATGCTAATCAATGATGAAGTTTCCTTAGTACTATCTCAAGAGAATTATGAAACATATATCAAAAACACTTTTAACGAAAATTTTTCAAATACTGTAGAAAGTTTACAAAGACTAACAAATTCATTTGATTTATTAGATGCAATTAAAGATTTAGAAATAAATGATCCAGAACAAATTGATCAACTGTTGAAAGAATATAATCTAGAGGAAGATCTTACTGAAGTACACAAACACGATTTAAGAACTGCGGCAAACGCTAAAAATAGTTATCAATGGATTGAAAATCAACTTTACGATATCAACCACTTAGAAAGATCAGCACTAAGTAAGATTTATTCATTTTACCTAATTTTAACTGATAGCAAATGGGAAAGATACATTACTAAAGATTAAAACAATATTAATCAAAAACCCTATTAACAAATAGGGTTTTTTTATAAAAATTAATTAAGTTCACAGTGAAAACCTGAATGAACCTTAATTTCAACATCATCATAAAACACAAAGGATTCCGATTTAACAGAAAGTAATCCCTTTATAAATTCCAAAACTCTAAGATCTCGAACATTATCAAAATTATCTAAAGCAACCTTTAAACCATTTTGGGCAGCTACAGTTAAAAAACCTGGAAAAAATTGATCAGCACAATGCACACCAAATAAACGAGTAAAATCTAAACTTGAAAGATTTAACGAAAGATCAACTTGATAAGCATCAGGGGTTTTCCCTTTTAAAAGCATTGCATTTTCAAACAAGTCAACAATTTGATTACTTAAAAAAACTATATTAGCTTCAAGCTCTAACAACTCTTGGGGGCTTAAATCAGCCTCTTCAACTAAGTTTCTATCAGATTCTCTATTTTTGAAATTTAACACAGTATAAATGTCAGACATAAACTTAATTTAAATACATTTAAATATTAAAAAAATGAATTCCTCATAGCAAGAAATCCACTTTGACAAAAATAATTTAACTATATAAAAAAAGCCCTCAAGTGAGGGCTTTAAATTATCTACATAAGCTTGTAGAACCTTGATTCGACAAAGGATTTTTTGTAATTGGGCAAGTATTATAATGAGTAACTAATTCAGTAGTTGATCCATCGACAAAAACATCATCTCCAACTGTATTTCTTACTTTAGCGTAAACAGTACCATTCTCTCTAATCACAAGTCTTAATATCTGATCAGTAACACCTCTTTGATTAGCAGCATTTATAGCTCTAGTTTTTTGATTTGTCAAATAAGATAATGATTTATATTTAGACCCAACATAATCACAGTCAAAAGCATCGCTTAAAGGAAAAGTTTCACTTTCAGCATAAACAATTTGAGGCTTAGAAAAATTAAATTCTTGGGTACAATCACTAATTATTGCAAATGAAACACCTAACATTAAAGCAAGCTTAAGCATAAACTGAGTTCTAAAACTTAATCTAAGACGATTATCAACAATAGTTGGTTCATCATCGAAGTTCATTTCTGAAATTTCAGTCGGATCTGTACATTCAAAAAATAAGTCCAAAATTTCCTCTCGAGTAGCACCAACAACATTATTATCACCAACAAAAGCAACTCTAACGTTACTATTATCAATTACAATTCCTGAATTTCCACCTTCCACTACCGAACCATTTATTACATTTGATCTATTTGTCTGACTAAGTAAATTTGTCATTTTATTTTATTAAATTTAATTTAATTATATCGATTTATGTAAATATGTCAAGACAAATAATCGCCATAAGCCAATGAAAAAACCAAACATAGCTTAGACAAGCCAAAAAAATTCACAAAAAAAACAAAAAAAACTATAATATTTTCTTGTAAACTAATTTAAAAAAATGAATATTGAACAAAGAATGGATGCTTGTAAAAGAATTTTTGGAGAATTTGGAGGCGTTAACCCTTCAATACACCCCTCTACAACTTTTACGACACTTAAGCCAGAAACAATGCAAAAAATGTTCAATGGAGAACTAGAAGAAGCAGGATGCTATTTATACGGAAGACATTTTCACCCAAACTCATTACAAACTGGAATGCTAATGGCAGCAATCGAAAACACTGAAATAGCCTACCCTGTTAGCTCAGGAATGGCTGCAATAAGTACAACCATTAGACAAATTTTCAAAGACGGTGGCCATTTAGTATCATCAAGCGAAATTTATGGTGGCAGCTATGCATTCTTTAAAAATATTTTAGCAAAGCAAAATATAGATATATCTTTTTGTGCACCAAATGATATTGATCAAATCTTAGAAATGACTAACGATCAAACTAAAGCAATTTACCTCGAAATGCATTCCAACCCAAATCTAAAAGCACCAGATTTGTTAACCCTTAAAGAATGTTTAGAAGAAAAAGAACATTCACCCAAAATAATAATCGATAACACGTTCACTCCACTGACATATACGCCAAAGAACTTAGGAGCTGATATTATCATTCACTCAGGTACAAAATTTTTAAATGGTATGAGTGATTTTGTCTCCGGAATGATTTGTTGTTCACACGAATTTTTAAATGAACTAATGGACCTTAACCACGGAGAACTGATGCTTTCAGGACCAGCCTTAGATCCAATATCAAGCTGGAAACTATACCAAAACCTTCATACTCTTCCAATCAGAATCCGTGAGCACTCCCAAAGAGCAGAAGAACTTGCCTATAGCATAGAAGGTCTGCACAAATTTAAAATAATCTATCCAGGACTAAGCTCTCATCCAGATTTTGAAAGTATAAACGAACAATTCAATCCTACATTTGGATATGGTGGAATTTTAGCTATAGACTTAGAAACTCAATCAAATGCCGAATATTTTGTAAAAGAATGTCAAAGCCAAGGGCTGGCATTAAACGCAGTTAGTCTTGGATATTATGAAACACTTATGAGTATTTCTAGAAGCTCTACCTCATCAGAAATAGACGAGAGCACAATGGAAGAAAATCAACTTTCAGAAGGGTTGGTAAGAATTTCACTTGGATATTTTGGTGATCTAGAAACTCAAATAGAAAAATATTATAATATTCTTAATAAAATCTAATCGCCAAAGTTCCATACCAACTTAAAATTACCATTATCAAGAGAAATAATTTCAGGAAAGGTTTTGAAGTCAAAAGAACCTATTACTAAATTAAAAAAATCAAATTCATGATTTGTAATTTCCCCTCCTCTAAATGATCTATAAATAATCTCTTTTATTTTTTCATTAGAAATAGCAGATAAAGTCTCCAAGAAACTAATTAAATCATCCGATTCAGATATTTGATTTATACATAAACCATTAAATTCAAAATCTTTAAAACAAGAAGATGCGGCTAACGAAAATTGAAATTTACCGGATTTATTTTGAAATCTAATATTAAAAATACCATCAAAAAAACTATTAAAAGCATCTATAAAGTCTGTAAAAACTTGAAAAGAATTATGTATAAAGTTTCTTGACTCACCTAATTTACCTAAAAAACCTCGTTCATTAAAATTTAAAATTCCTAAAAAGTGATCAAAGTATAAATTATAAATATCTGACTGAAGTTTAGTAATTTTATAAGTTCTTAAATTATAACTAATCTTTCTTTTAATCTTATCAAACTCTAAATATCGTTTATGTTCAATCAATAAGTTTTTAAATATCAAATCAAAAATAAATGTATATAAATCAACCCGATTACGATTAACATTTAAAGAAGATCTAAACATGCATATTAACAATCTATATTTATAAGATTCAAAAAATTCAGTGAGCTGAATTTGACTCGAAACTATCTCTACACTTAAAACAGGTAGACTTTCAGACAAACCTCTTAAAAGTTCAGAAACCTCATCAACAGCTTGATTAAATTCAAAATCATCCCTTGAAAACTCTCTATCTTCAAATTCTGTGAAGTCTAACATATTCCCAGGATTAACTGGAATGGTATCCCCAGGAGGAAAACCAGAAATATCTAAACTAGAAGAAACATCACAAGAGGAATAAACCTCTTTAAATGCAGAAAGGTTAGGGTTTTTTTTCGGATCAATCTCTACATCATAATCAAACAATAGATTATTTATTGCATCGTAAATTCTAAAAGATGCCATAGAAACTTGATCTTCATAATATTGATTTTCATTAAACTCAAAAATTTTTCTTAATAAATCTAAAAAAATATTTAATAAAACAAAATTAAAAGAAACACTCTGCTTATAAATTAAAAGTGATTTTAAATTAACAATCAAATTACTAAAGTCTAAATTAGAAGAAATATGATTTTGAACTAAGTCAAAATCCTCACAAATAATTCTAGATCTTTGAACAGATTCAATCCGAGACATATTTAAAAATTAATTTCCAACAGGTTACACAAGCATTCAAAATATTTCAAAATCAAAAAGGCTTTTTCTCAAATAAATGTTTTTTAAAAAACTCCCATGAATCCTTTAAATGTTGACGTAAAACCCAACTCTTAAAAAAAGTCTTGATTCCACCAGCTGAAATTCTTAATCCATCTGCATACACAGTAACCTTTGGATAATAAATTACTTTTAATCCTTGTTTCCAAGATTGCCAACAAATTTCAGGATCACTCATAAATAAAAAATACCTTTCATCATGGCCACCAACTTCTTTCCACAAAGATCCTCGTACACAATTAAAAGAGGCTTGAAGCCATGGAACCTCTTGAACTTTTGAATAGTCCAAATACTGCATTTCATCTCTAGCTACTAACTGTTTTAAAACAGGTAAGTTTCTTAAAAAAGTTCGGCGTGCAAATTGTAAAATTAAATTTGGCCAACCACGAACAGTCATCGCAATCTTTCCATCATCATTTATTTGTTTTGGAGCAATTACACCAACATCTTTATTATTTTCCATATAATTAATCAATTCAGATAAAACATTTGAATCCTTAATTAAAATATCTGGATTATAAGTTACATAATAGTCAGCATCAAAATTTTCAGACATTACATTATGAGCCTTTATGTATCCTAGGTTCTTTTCAAAAAACATTAGTTTTATACCTGGATACTGACCTAAAGATTCAAGTAAAGTTCTTTCATTTTCATTACAAGAGTTATCACCAACAACCACAGATAAATCAAAATCTATTTTTTGACTATACAAATCTCGAACCCCTTCTAAAACTCTTAAAGCTTTATTAAAATTCAAAACCATTACTAAAACTTTTATTTTCTTAACATTTGTTTCCATAAATAAGGATATCTAAATAATAAATAAAATATTTTCAAAAAATAATAAACAAAAGCCAAAATCGGATTAAAATATTTAAAACTCCAATTAAAATGCTTTTTTAAAAGCCATAAATCTCCATAAAAGGAAGACTCTCTTAACCCTCTAGACTTCTTCTTATAAAAAACTTGCTGTCTATCATGATAAGCAAAACAATCTTTTAAAACTTTTGTTTTAAATCCATGTTTTTTAAATCTAAAAACTAAATCACAATCATTTTTATAATGAATATTCTCATCAAATAAATATCCATCAATTTCAATAAATTTTTCATAAGCTTTACGAGTGAATATTGCCAAAGCTCCATTTGGACCATCAACAAAGTCAGGAACTAATTCTGACTTATATTCACAACCAGATAAAACTTCATGAAAAGCAAATTTTTTATCAAAGTTTATACCAACGCAATCAATATAATTTGTAAAACCATTTGGGTAATCCCATCTTTTTAAAATAGGAGAAAAAACTTCAAGTTCAGAATCAGCCACTTGATTAGCTATTTTCTTAAAAAAGTCCTCAGGATAATAAAAATCATTACTTCCTATTACTATTAAATCCCCGCTAACTAACCTTGCTAACTTATTCATTCCTCCACTATGCCAAAGATTCTCTCCTTTTAAAACCTTAAGCTCAGGAAAATTCTCTTTACAATATTCAAAAGCTGACCAAACTCCTTCTTCTTGATCAATAAAAAGTAACTCCAAGTCTTTATGACTTTGACTTAATAATGAAGGAATCATTTCATCCAAATATTTTGTTCTAAATAAAATTATACAAACAGAAATTTTCATAACAATTTCTTTCTATCATAACATGATAAAATAAGTAATCAATAAAAAAAACTATAAATTGTAAATATTAAAAAACAAATTTTCTAAAGACTCATCAATAGTCTGCATATATATTTTGCAAGTCAAAGGTATATAACCAGTGGACAACATTTTTAAATAAGCAATTAAAGTTTCGCATCCATCAACAATCATTATGCGATCTAAATTCTTAGAATAAACTCCAACCAAAGATAATTCCAGATTATTATGCATTCTATTTAAAGCAAAACTATAAGCTGGGGTCCATAAGTTATTATTATAAACATTCAAATATGCACTTGATAAATTTATACAAGACAAACTTGATTGACTATCAAAACAATTCCATTTTTTAAAAGGTGCAAAAAAAGATTTTGTTAATAAACCATAATCAAAATCAAAAATAACAAAGTCTTGATCTGGATCCAACAAAAGATTAACTCTATTTCGAACTAAATTTCCAGGGTGGTCTTTCAATTTAGAAAACCTAAACTCTTCCCAGCTTTCATAACCTAAATTTAAAATCTGATTATTTTTAAAAGGAATCTCTCTGTCCTTCCAATTAGATATAACTTCAAAAAATTTCATACATTGACTATAGATATTAAATTCTATACAGTTAACTACTAAAATGTAAACCAAAAAAAATGTCATTAAAAATTCAATCATTAAAAATAGATTCGCCACAAGGATGGCAAACTACATCGATTTCAGATCCTGAAAAGCAAAGATTTAACGGAATCATACAAAAAAAAATTGGAATTATCATACAACTTATCCACAACTCAGTTCAAGATGAACAAGGTAATATACAATTTGAATACGACAGCCCTCTTTTCTGCGAAATGCAAGGTGCTATCAGTGTTCCTTACTTCACTGATTCATCAAACAATATTCATATTGGATTTGTACATATAGACAGACCTGTTTTAAACGTAAATATTGACTCGTATCATACATACTTAGAAAAAGCCTTAAAAGAAGAAAAACCTGAAATACTATTAGAAGAAAATATTTTTGGAGACAATTTAACCGAAATTCCACGCGGAATGGGTGAAAAAATTGCAGGAAAGATAGCTTCCAGCCTGAAAATTGCAACAAACGAAGCCGATGAAGAAATGGGCATTAAAACAATCCAAAATATAGACTTAATTGGAAACACTTACTGGAACACTTCCTTTAGTCCAACAAAAGTACCAGTCTACGCATTAGAAATTTCAAGTGATATACAAGACTTAAAACCTCAAGAACTAGAAGCAATTTCAGGAATTGAATTTATTGAAATCAACAAAGCAAATCAAATGATATTAAACGGAGAAATTTTAGACTCAATGTCAATTACAGCCATCAAACAATTAGAGTTATTTTTAGATAAAAAATCTAAAGAAAAATTAGACATTCCAAAAAATTTATGGGAATTTATTATTAGCCTAAATCCATTTAGCTAAAAATTTAATCAAAAAAAATGATAGAAAAGTTTACAGAAACCTTGCATAATCAAGCTCAATCTTTTTTAAATCAAGTATTCAAAGATCTAAAATCAACCTCTATAAATATAGATGAATTTGAACTCGACCACATTTGCTACAGAGTTGAAACTAATGAAAGATATCAAGAGCTAAAAATTATAATGCAAGAAATTAGTAATTTAATTTCAGAAAACATTATTTCAAATCGTGCAATCTCTACATTTAAACTAAATCAGCCAATTGAGTATCAAGATAGAGATATTTGGGTAATTGAAATTCCAGCTCCAAAGGAAGGCTCTTTTTACACCGAAGGCTTTGAACATGCTGAATTTGTAATTAACCAAGAACTACATTCATTTATGAGTCTTTATCCAGATGTTGAATTCAATACAAAATCAATTACAAAAGCTATAAATCCTGAAATCAGCCTTAAACTTAGAAATACAAAAATCAAATTTCATGAAATGAGCTTAGAAAGAGTCTGCCAAATTGAAGATCAACAATAGTCTTTCTTATTTAATTAACTTTTTAATCTGTAAATCAATCTGATAAACAGGATCAACTCCAAAAATAATTATTTCTTTTGGAGTTTTTATATTCTTAGACCAAAATCTATTAAACTTTAAACTTGTCCCCTCATCTGTAGATAAGACTATAAGATTATTATTCTTATAAGGTACAATCTTTATTTCACCTGTAAATCTAGTCCAATCAATTAACCAAATACTATTCTTATCCTTATTATAAATTACAAATCTAGAATCTGTACCAACATATATAGGACCTAAATTAGAACCATGAATAAAAGGTTTTAAGAATTTATAAAAAAAATCTAAAGATTTTATAAAAATTAACAAAACAAAAAACAAAGTAAATAAATTACTCAAATTAAAGCTATCAAATAGCAAAGAGAAATCATTACCTTTTATAATTGCAAGCTCAGAAGCAAAACTATCAAAGAAAACACCTAAAGAAATACTAAATAAAAGAATAAAAAGAATTAAATTCTTAAATCCAGCTATTATTCTTAAAAATTTAGGAAAGTATTTTTTAGACTCTAAACAAAAAACAACTTTATCGTCTTTTATATATTCTCTAACAAAAGAAGGAAGATTTACCTGAGATTCTAACATGAAAAAATTTAATCAATAAAATTATAACATTGTAAAGTAAAAAAATAACCTACTGCGCCTTGCCAAAAAGCTAAAAACACTATATATTAGGCTCAAATATTACTAATCATTCCTGCAAAATGAATAGAAAATTTATAAGCCGCAAGGAGCTTAAACAAAAAATCCAAGAAGATCAGACGGATAGAACAACTATATCTTTCTATAGATATGTTAATCTAAAAAACCCAGAAGAATTCAAAGAAATACTAACCAACAAATACTCAGAACTTGGAGTATTGGGTAGAATTTATGTTGCCCATGAAGGTATCAACGCTCAATTTTCAGTCCCAACTAAAAACCTAGAAAAATTCCGAAATTTAGTAGATTCAATGATTGAAACAAAAGATATTCCATTTAAAATTGCTGTAGAAGACGATGGGAAATCATTTTACAAACTTACTATCAAAACAAGAAATAAAGTCCTCGCAGACGGTCTTAATGACGACACTTTTGACACCTCTAATGTAGGAAATCATCTTAATGCAAAGGAATTTAATAAAGCTATCGAAGAAGGAGCAACTGTAATCGATATGCGTAATCATTATGAAGCCGAAGTTGGAACTTTTGAAAACGCCTTAACTTTTGATGGAGACACTTTTAGAGAAGTTTTACCGATGGCATTAAAAGAAGTTGAAAATAAAAAAAGTCAAAAAATTCTTCTTTTTTGTACAGGCGGAATTCGATGTGAAAAAGCTTCAGCTTATTTTAAACACAAAGGATTTACAGACGTAAACCAACTTCACGGAGGAATCATTGACTATAAACATCAATGCGAAAAAGAAAATTTAGATATTAAATTTAAAGGAAAAAACTTTGTTTTTGACGAACGCCTTGGAGAAAAAATCACAGATGACATAATCTCAAATTGCCACCAATGTGGAGCACCTTGCGATGACCACACAAATTGCGCCAACGACGATTGCCATCTTTTATTTATCCAATGCCCTACTTGCAAAGAAAAAACGCAAAACACATGCTCAACTAAATGCCAAGAAATTGCCGGGCTTCCAGTTGAAGAACAAAGAAAACTAAGAAGAAACAAAGTTAAAACCGACTGCTTATCAGTCTACAAATCTCGCCTTCGACCAAAACTCAACGTTTAAAAACAAAAAAACCCTTAAATTACTAAGGGTTTTTTCTTATAGCAAAATAATTTCATTGGTCTTTAAAACTTTATTTCTTTTACCGTGATAAATCCTTTCAAGCCTATAAAAATTAGACCCCGGATAATTAAAAGAAGTTAACTCTAATAAATCAATTGAATTATTAACATCTTTCTTGCGAGAATAAATCGAACAAATTCCAAAAAGGTGTAAATGTAAACAGTCATCATATTTTAAATCAGAAGACATAAGATCTCTCTCAAATAGGTCAGTATAATTAACATTAAATCTAGGTCCACGATTAGAGAAACATCCATCAAAGTCATGTGAACTAAAGTACCGAGAAACAATACTAGGATTAACTTTATAATTATCTTCTAAAGGAATTTTTAAATAAACAGCTTCAGAAGTAAGTGTATCAAATGACAAACACCTCAAAATCTCATCTTCAACCTCCGAATGTAAAACACTTAAATTAGCATACTTATATTGAAGCGTGATAGTTTTAAAAATGCAACCCAATGAATCAGCAGAACTCAAATTTTCAGGCGAAATATATTTATAGGACATATAGTTATTTTAATAAAATAAAACAAATCAAAGCTAACAATTCAAAAAGAAAATGTCAAACCGTGAATTAATGAAGCTGATCTTTAGAAAGAGACTGATAAACTTTACACTTTTCAAGTAAATAATCATGAGTACCCACATTAAGAATTCGACCTTTATCCATAACCACAATCCGATCTACAAAATGCAAAGTTGAAAGTCTATGAGCAATGCAAATCATAGTGTGATCTTTAGATAATTTTTTAAACGCATCCGAAATTACCTTTTCAGATTTTGAATCAAGTGCCGACGTAGCTTCATCTAAAAGCACAAGTGGTGCTTTTGAAATCATACTTCTAGCAATCGCAACTCTTTGCCTTTGACCACCAGATAACTTAACTCCCCTTTCTCCAACTAAAGTATCCAAACCATCTGGAAGATTTTCAATAAACTCATTACAATGTGAATCTTTCAAAACTTTATTTAGTTTTTTATCAGAAACTTTTCTACCTAATAAAATATTTTCTTTTAAACTTCGATTAAACATTTGATTATCCTGATCCACAACCGCAATATTATTCCTGACAGACTGTTTTGTATAATCATTAACATCTAAATCATTAAAGAAAATTTTGGCATCTTGAAACTCAAATTGTCTTTGCAAAAGCTTAAACAATGTAGATTTACCACTTCCAGATCTTCCAACAATTCCAATTTTTTCTCCACTTTTAATCTCTAAATTTATAGAAGATAAATCATTGGATTTACTCTTAGATTTTGGATACCTAAAACTTAAATTTTTTATAGAAATACCCAAACTATCTAAAACCGGCATGTGTTTTGCATTTTCTTTATCTAAATTATCAATCTCAACTAATATATTTTGAGCAGCAATTGCAGAAACTTGATAATCAGCAACTATTTGTTCAACCGAATTAATAAGCTCTTTTAAACTATCATCAATCCGATAAGCCAAAGTAAACAACATCGTTAAATCACCAAGTGTAATTAAATTTGCAAAATACATTTTTCCAAGAACCACTGTAAAAACCAAAATTAAAATCACATCACAAAAATCTAAAAAAATACCAAATATAGATTTTAATCTCCACTTTTTTAAAGCTACAAAACAATAATTTGAAGCTATTTTAGTTAGACGATTAAAAGTAACCTTTGTAACATTAAAAATTCTTAATATCTTAACATTCGAAATAAAGTCACCAAGAACTCCCATAAAATAATTACTAACTAATTCCAACTCTTGAGTTCTTTTAGAAAGTAATTTAATAAACTTAGTTGATATCAAAATTATTAATATACTCCAAACTAAAATACCGACACCAATATTATTACTAACTAAAAATGCCAAAACTACAGAAACCACTAAAACAACTACCGATGGAATTACATTTTCTAAAGTGGTAAATAATATTTTATTACAGTCGTATAAATTGTGATACTCATTTGTAACCTTGCCTGAAGGACGAGAGACAAAATAATTTAAACTATGTAAATTTAAATAACTCAAAACGTCTTTTCTAATTTGGGTTTGCATATAAGCATATAATCTAGAACTAGTTATGAAATATGCATATTTAAAAACCTGACTAAAGATAAGAATCAAAATATATAAAAATAAAAGCTTATAAATATTTGTAAAATTTAAAACTTCCAAAGCATCAAAAAAATACTTATTAAATATAGGAACTAAGTTATACGCAAAAATTTGAAAAATTAAAAGCAATAAAGACAAAAAAGCCAAAAGCTTATTATTTCGCATAGATTGAATCGCAATCCATAAAGGATTCTCACTTAACTTATCATTCTTTAATTCAAATATATTTTTTAACATTAAATAAAGTTATTATTTTGATACTTCCATAATTCAGCATATTTTCCAGTACTTTTTATAAGATCATCATGTTTTCCATGTTCAACAATCTGTCCTTTATCCATCACTAAAATTTCATCCATAATATTTAAAGTAGAAAGCCTATGAGCTATACACAAGACAGTTTTATTTTTAATCAAATTTGCAATAGATTTTTGAATAAATCTT
>PBFJ01000015.1 GCA_002718715.1 bacterium | reverse complement strand
TTGTAGGAATTAATTATATTTATCCAATTCTTGATAAAGATACATATACTAATGTTATCAAGCAAATCAAATATTCATGGTTTCCAAATGAAAAAAATATTAAAGGAATTCTTCCTAATAAATTTATTAATTTTGTAAATAAAATAGAAATTGATCACGGTAATCATTTATGGCATTATAATAAATATAATTCTAATTTATGTTACATACATTATCACGCAAGAAATTTAGAACAATATAAAAAAAAAATAATAAGTAATTACACTGGTTTAGGGTATGATAATTCTAGTATTGAATCTGTAAAAAATATGCTTAATAAAAATATAAATTTTGGGTCACATCATCAAATTTCAATGTTGAAAATAATGGAAAATAAATTAACATTACCTTTGAATCAAGTTGATAATTTTGATGATTGTTTATATATTGGAGATATTGTAAATTATATTTAATTTAAAAAATTTTTTACTGATTCTACAT
Organism: bacterium; assembly: GCA_002718715.1. Classification (GTDB taxonomy): domain Bacteria; phylum Patescibacteriota; class Gracilibacteria; order UBA1369. Next base: position 21,869 of record PBFJ01000015.1, on the reverse strand, counting down.
AATTATTTGAATTATAAATTGCTCTTCCAATAATATATATATCAGTATCAACCATATTTATTCCTCTATAATTTTGATCATCTATTTTATTATCTGTTATTGAAATACCAGGTGTCATACAAACTAAGTCATCTAATTCTATTCTATATTGAGTTATAAATCCTACAACACGATCATTATGCATTTTATACATATTAATACATTTATTATCATAATTGAATGTATTATTTGACATATTACTTACAAGTAATGCACCAGACAATTTTTTTAAAACATCTGGATTACAACTTCCATGTACAGTAACTAAATCTACCCAATTTTTATATCTTTTATATTGCTTATCTACTATATAAGATATATCTACAAATTTCCTATCTTCCATTAAAAGAAAATTATGTTTTATAGATAATTCGATTATATCATTTATTAGATTTCCATCATATTTATCATCATCTATAATATCATAATGTAACTTACAAATAACAATATATTCACCAATTTCGGATAATATATTAATTAATTTATATGGATCTGTAATATCAGCAGAAAAACATATTTTTGAATTTTTTTCTGTACTTATTTTTTTTAAATAATATTTAATTATATCATTTTTACACAATAAATATGTATAGTTATCTTTTTCAAAATCGTGTTGTTGTCTATCCATAATTACAACTGTATTTACAATTTGTACCTTATCTTTTAATAATTCATATATTTCTTTAATTGAACCACCAGTTGTAATAACATCATCAATAATAATACATTTATCTGTATCTTTGTATTCACCTTCAATTAAATTTTCCATTCCATATTCTTTTTTTTTATCACGAATAATTATCATTGGTTTATTATATGTTGTTGAAATATATGATGCAATTGGTAATCCTCCATAAGGAATTCCACAAATAATATCAAATTCTGGTAATTTTTTATATAATTCATCTCCAATTATTTTTAATAATTTTGGATATGATATTAAATTTTTCATATTAAAATAATAGCGAGATGTATCCCCATTTTTTAATTTAAATAATCCCTTTTGTATACAATTACATTTTATTAAATTATCTATAATTTCATTAATTATCATAATAAATAATTTTATAAATATTTATAATTATTTATACTTATATCTTTTTTATTAAATTATTTTTTATGTATTAAAAATAATTAATAACTATATTTTTTAAACATCATAAAAGATGTTTAAAATACAAATATAATAATTTCAGTTTTTTTATTTAATTAATGTGTTTATCAAAATTTTTTTTTATTTAGGTATAATATAATTACAAAATAAAAACTTGTAATAATAATCAAAAATGGGAGGAGGTCTTATGCAATTAGTCGCTTACGGTGCCCAAGATGTATATCTTACTGGCAACCCACAAATCACATTCTTTAAAACAACTTACAGACGCCATACTAACTTCGCTATGGAATCTATTGAACAAACTTTCAACGGCCAAGCCGATTTCGGACGCCGTGTAACATGCACTATCTCCAGAAATGGTGATCTTGCTTACAGAACCTATTTACAAGTAACTTTACCAGAAATTGGCCAAGAACTTGGTGGTGCTGATGATGTACACGCTAGATGGTTGGATTTCCCTGGACACCAACTTATTCACCAAGTTGAAGTTGAAATTGGTGGACAAAGAATCGATCGCCACTATGGTGATTGGATGCACATCTGGTGCCAACTTACCATGGACAAAAACCAAGAACGTGGATTATACAAGATGCTTGGTAACACCACCCAATTAACTTACGTCACTGATCCTCAATTCGCTCCTGTTGATGGACCTTGTGATTCTGATGCTCCTAGACAAGTATGTGCTCCAAGAAACGCTCTTCCTGAAACCACTTTATACGTTCCTCTTCAATTCTGGTTCTGCACAAACCCAGGTCTTGCTCTTCCATTAATTGCTCTTCAATACCACGAAGTCAAAGTAAATCTTGATCTTCGTTCCATTGATGAGTGCTTATGGGCTGTCAGATCACTTGATTGGGCTGATGCTACTGGTGGATCAGTTAAAACTACCGGTGCTTACAACCAATCCCTTGTTGCTGCTTCCCTTTACGTTGACTACATCTACCTTGACAGTGATGAACGTAGACGTATGGCACAAAACGCACACGAATACTTGATTGAACAATTACAATTCACTGGTGATGAATCTGTTGGTTCCTCTTCCAACAAAATCAAACTTAACTTCAACCACCCTGTCAAGGAACTTATCTGGGTTGTACAACCTGATGCTCACGTCGACTACTGTGGATCCCTTGAAATGGGTGAAACTCTTCACAGAGTAATGGGTGCTCAACCTTTCAACTACACCGATGCTGTTGATGCTCTTCCTAACAGTGTTACTTCGTTTGCTTCTGCAGCCGCTGTTGAAGGAACTAATGCTGTTATTAATTCTGATGGTAATGGTTTCCAAGACGCTGGTCTTCACTCTGCTGTAGCTGCTACTGCTGGATGGTTCAATCAAACAGCAGCTGGTGGTGAAACTGGTACAATGTCTGGTCTTTCTGATGCTGGTACATTCGTACTTTCGGAAACTGCTCTTGACATGCACTGCTGGGGAGAAAACCCTGTTGTTACCGCCAAATTACAACTTAACGGCCAAGACAGATTCTCTGAGCGTGAAGGTACCTACTTCGACCTTGTTCAACCATTCCAACACCACAGCCGTGCTCCAAACACCGGTATCAATGTATACTCCTTTGCTCTTCGCCCTGAAGAACACCAACCATCTGGAACATGCAACATGTCCAGAATCGATAACGCCACTCTTCAACTTGTTCTTTCCAACGCTACCGTTGAATCCACCAACACTGCTAAAGTCCGCGTTTACGCTACCAACTACAACATCCTTCGTATCATGAGTGGTATGGGTGGTATGGCTTACTCCAACTAAGTTTTTTAACTTAGTATCATCATAAAATAAAATTATAAAAAATCATAAAAAATAAAAAATCATTAAAAAAAATATAAATTTTCATTTATAGATTTCACAGTCTATAAATTAAAATTCTTATCCTAATTCAAACCATAATTTGTGATGACAACTATTACAATAATTTCCATATATATTTTTTCCACATTTCCCTCTACATAATTGAAATTTATCTGGTTTAATTAATTCATCATCATTTTTCTTTAATTTTTTTAGTTTTATTAACAATATAGATGAATCCATTTTTCGTTTAATATTTTCTTTTTCACCTGTATAACTTCTTATAATACTAATAATATCATCATTCAATGGTAAGTCATTTAAAATATTATATAATGTTTGATTATTTCGTAACTTTTTTACTGCAGCATTTTGTCTTTTTCTTTTACGAATATCCTTTATTGACATTTTATAATTATATTATTAATATAAAAAATTGACTTATTTATATTTCAATTTTATTATTCACAATATTTACTCAAAATGTCTGACGATGAAAATATTATAATTGATAATGATGAAGAAACTGTTGAAGATGATGAAGATAAAAAAGAAAGAGAACTAATGAATATGATTAATGAAATAAAAATATATTTAAAAATGCAAAACTTAAAAAAGATTATGATGATATTATTAAAAAATATAAAATAAAAATTATGAAAAATGGTAAAATTGTTTCACCTATGAAAGAAAAGATTATAATTAAAAAAAAGATTATAAATTTTAAAATTAATGAGCCCGAAGATGTATTTGACTTAGATTGTTTTATTCAAGGTGAAGAAAAGAAAAATAAAAAATAATAATTATTTAAAATATTTGAATAATTTTTTAAAATATATTTAATTATTATGAAATATATTTTAAATAATTTAATAACTTTTAAAAAAACAGTTAATTTTAAAGAAATTGCTCTATGTAAAATTATGACTTATAATAATATTTGCACTATTAATCATTTATTTGTAGATAAAAAATATAGAAATTTAAATTATGGGAGTGAATTATTAAAAATTGTTGAAAATCATTGTATTCATAATAATATTGAATTAATTAATGTTACTGTTCATGAAGATTCTTTATCAAATACAAGATTTTTTTATTTTAAAAATGGTTATTTAATAAATTATAAAATTGATTCTAAAATACATTTAACAAATTGTGATGATGAATATACACTAATAAATATGTATAAAAAATTAATTTAAATACCACCACGAAGACGTAATACAAGATGAAGTGTACTTTCTTTTTGAATATTATAATCACTTAATGTACGACCATCTTCAAGTTGTTTTCCTGCAAAAATTAGCCGCTGCTGGTCAGGGGGAATACCCTCCTTATCTTGAATTTTTTGTTTAACATTTTCAATAGTATCGGATGGTTCTACATCCAATGTTATTGTTTTTCCGGTTAATGTTTTAACGAAGATTTGCATCTTTATACATATTACATATATTTTTTTTAATTTATTTTCATTAATAATTTAAAACTATTTTTAGAATACTAAATAATATGAATAATTTTAGGCCATCTTGGGATGAATATTTTAAAGAAATTTGTCTCGTTACAAGTAAACGATCTGCGTGCAGTAGATTAAATGTAGGATGTTTAATTGTTAAAGATAATCGAATAGTTAGTCAGGGATATAATGGATTTTTACCTGGACTTCCGCATCAAAGTGTTATAAGAGATAACCATGAACAAGCAACTGTACACGCAGAACAAAATGCTATTTGTGATTGTGCAAAAAGAGGAGTATCTTGTAAAGATTCAACTATATATATCACTCATTTTCCTTGTATTATATGTTGTAGAATATTAATTGCATCTGGTATAAAAGAAATAAAATATATTAACGATTATAAAAATGATGATTTGGTTTATAAATTTTGTGAATTATCTAAAGTTAATATTTTGAAAATAAATTAAATAATTTTAACCTTAAATAGGTTAATAAAATAATATAAAAAATTGAGTTAAATTATTTATAATTAAAATATCATAAAGACTCAATTATGTTTATGGAAACAAATAATTTTGAATTTTATGCTTACATTTATTTATTAACTCAAATAAATGTAATTATAACACAAATTAAACCAATAATCACATATTTATTTATCTTTATATTTAATTACAGAACTTACTACTTTTGTAATAAAGATACAAGAAATATGCTTGATTGTTTTATTGAAGAAAATAAATATTGGTGTTTTACTTATAATGATGAAGGTAAACCAATTGGTTTAATTATACATAAACATATATTACCAAAATTTATTATTGATAATAATTATAATGATTCTGATCCTTATATATTTTGTGATGAATTAACGTTTAATAAAATTAAGAATATAAATGATAACAAAAAATTTAAAAAAATTGATATTGACAAAATAGAGGAAGAAGAAAAATTGAATTTATTGACAAAAAAAAATGAAGATAGTGATGACAGCGATGATGATGCTGATTATTATGATGATAATTCAATTGGTATTAATTATTTAACAAAATCAAGTATGGAATATTCTGGATATAATAGATATATTTGTAGAAAAATCAAAATATGTAATGAAGATAAATTTAATGAGAATCAAACTATATTATTTAAAGAACTTATGAAATTTTATAATAAAAATAAATATGCAAAGGTTTTTATCTCAGGAGAAATGGGTACAGGAAAATCTTACTTTTCTTATATTCTTGCAAAGAAATTAAAATGTTATTTATGTGATTGTTTTAACCCAACAGAACCAGCAGAAAATTTATCTAATTTGTATACTACTAAAAAATTATCTGGTGATCAACCTCTAATTATTTTGATTGATGAGATAGATGTTATTATTAATAATATTCATAATAACAAAATAGAAAAACATAAACATTATCCAATTTTAACAAGAGATAAAATGACTTGGAATGGATTCTTAGATAAAATAGATTATGGATTATTTCCTAATCTAATATTAATATTGACGTCCAATACAAGTAAAAAAGATATAGATAAATTAGATCAAAGTTATTTACGTGAAGGTAGAATTAATATATACAAAGAATTCTGAATATAATAATTTATGAAAATATAAAATATAAAATATTTTTTTAAGTTATAATGGGCCTTATTCTAAGATTTTCAGAATGTAGTTATAAAAATAAACATTTAGTGGGTGGAAAATGTGCGTCATTAGGTGAATTATATAATTTATCAACAAATTTTAATTTTAATATTTCTGATGGATTTGCAATTACTACAGAAATGTATGATGAATTTTTAAATCATTATAACTTACATCCTTTAATAAAAAATAAATTAGATTTATTTAATTTAAATGATAAAACATCTATTACAGAATTACATATTATATCAGATCATTTAATGAATTTAATTATGAGTGCCGAACTTTTAGATAATCATAAAAAAATAATAAAGAAATATTATAATGATTTATGCAGTGAATATAATAATAATATACAAGTTGCAGTACGTTCATCTGCAATTGCCGAGGATATGCCTAATGCATCATTTGCTGGACAACAAGATACATATTTAAATGTAGTATCATATAATGACTTATTATTTTTTGTTAAAAAATGTTTTGCTTCTTTATTTAATAGTAGGGCAATTTCATATAGAAAAACGAATAATATAAAATACTATGATGTAAAAATTAGTATTGGTGTTCAAAGAATGATTCGTTCAGATAAAGGTTGTGCTGGTGTTGGCTTTACATTAGATCCAAATAATGGTTATAATAAAGCTATTGTTATTAATGCATCGTGGGGAAATGGAGAAATGGTAGTTAGTGGTAAAGTAACTCCAGATGAATATATTGTGGATAAAAGAGCATTAATTAATAATGCAAGCGATCCTATATTAGTAAAGAAAATCGGAAATAAAAATGAAAAAATGATTTATAAATCTAATTTAGAATCAGAATTAATAGAAGTAGAGACAACGGATTTTGAAAAACTTACTCTTTGTTTAAGTAATTCAAAGATAATAGAACTTTCTAGAACAATGTATAAATTGGAAAAACATTATGCAATAATTCATAATACTGAAAATATGAGTATTGATGTTGAATGGGCACTTGATGGTATTGATAACAAATTATATATTTTGCAAGCACGTCCTGAAACAATTCATTCTAATATGAATAAATCAAATATTAAAATTATGAAAACTTATAAATTAAATGATATGAATAATTTAAACTTATTAACTCAAGGTGTTGCTGTAGGAACAAAAATATCAAATGGTACTGTTAAAGTACTTGAATCTATGGATGAATATGAACAATTTAATCATGGAGATATACTTGTCACTGATATTACCACACCTGATTGGGAACCTCTTATGAAAATATCAGGCGGTATTATTACTAATAAAGGTGGAAAAACATGCCACGCTGCAATTGTTGCTAGAGAATTAGGTATTAATGCTTGTGTTGGTTGTGAAGGTGTAACAACTTTATTAAATGGTATTAAAGAAGTAACAATTGATTGTTCTGATGGTGATGTTGGTAAAATATATGAAAATATAATTGATTTTTCAGAAAATGTTTTAGAAATTGATACAAATAAAAAACTTCCCGTTAAAATAATGATGAATATTGGATCACCTGAAAGTTGTTTTGAACATTCAATGTTACCAAATCAAGGTGTTGGATTAGTTAGAATGGAATTTATTATTAATAATTATATTAAAATACATCCACTTGCATTATATAATTATAAAAATATGTTTAGTGATGATCCACTTAAAATGAAAATCAATGATATTATGCTTGAAACTGGTATGTATTTTAAAGATGGATCGTCGTATTTTATACATCAGCTTAGTCACGGATTAGCTAAAATAGCTTCAGCTTTTTATCCTAATAAAGTAAATGTAAGACTTAGTGATTTTAAATCTAATGAATATAAAAATTTATTAGGTGGTGATAGATATGAACCAGATGAAGAAAATCCTATGATTGGTTGGAGAGGAGCTTCTAGATATTACGATAAAGATTATATTGATGCATTCAGGCTAGAATGTGCATCTATATTATATGCACGTAATGATATGTTAATGAATAATATAGTTGTATTAATACCATTTTGTAGAACACCGGATGAATGTAAAAAAGTTGTTGATATTATGAGTGAAGAAGGATTAAGTCGTGGTTATAATAATCTTCAAATACATTTAACTTGTGAATTGCCAAGTAATATTATGGAAGCTGATGAATTTTCAGAATATATTGATGGTGTTTCCATTGGTGGTAATGATTTATTACAATTAACTATTGGTGTTGATCGTGATAGTGAAAAAATAACACATCTTAGTAATAATAAAAATTTAAGTTATAGAAGAATGATTAAAATGGCTATTCAGAATTATAAAAAACATAATATTAAAGTTGGATTTTGTGGTCAACAACCTTCTGATAGTAATGAATTTTGTGATTTTTTAATAGAAAATAATATAGATAGTTTAAGTGTTACACCTGATTCTATACTTAAGATTAATCATTATTTATCAAAATAAAATTGATTTATATTTTAATGTAATAGTATTATATATTACTTACTCTAAAATGGCAAAAAATGATGAAGAAAATTCTAAGAATTCTAAAAAAAATGTTTCAAAAAGATGTCATTGTTGTAAAAAAAAATCACTTTTACTAACAGTGTGTAAATGTGGTCATAGTTTCTGTATTAAACATAGATATCCTGATGAACATAATTGTTGTTATGATTTTAAAAAAGAAAATTTACCTGAACTAGTTGATTGTAATTTTAAAAAAATTGATAAAATATAATTACTATTTATTAATATACACAAAAAATTGATTCATTATTTTATATTTTTTTTTAATAATATAAAATATAATGTGTTCTGTTCAACCCAATATTGATGATGTTGAAGATATTATTAAACAATATAATAAAGATGATATAAATGTAGATATTAGTTTAATTATTATTGTTTTGAAACAATATATTAATTTTATTAACACATATGAAAGTAAAAATTATAATTTATATGAGACAAATTATAATTTATATTTTTCAAAATTAAAACCTGAATTTAATAAATTTTATTTTAAAATTTTATCAAATCATAAAATATGTATTAAAAAACCAGTTATTTTGTTTTATTATAAAAAATTAATTCAAGAGAATAAACTAGAAAATATTAATATTTTAAAACAATTACTTATGAAGTCACCTAATCGTGATATTTCTGGAATTAATCAAATAACTATATTAACTTCTCCACGTCCAGATAATCAAAATTTTAGTTGTAAACACGATTGCTTTTATTGTCCTAATGAACCAGCACATGAAGGAAATAATTGGGTACCTCAACCTAGAAGTTATTTATCTAAAGAACCTGCTGTACAACGTGCTAATAGAAATAAATTTGACCCATTTTACCAAACTCAAGATAGACTTAATTCTTTATTTACTTGTGGTCATAAATGTGATAAATTAGAATTCATAATTGAGGGAGGCACTTTTACTGAATATCCTAAAAAATATTTAAAAAAATTCTTCCGTGATTTTATATATTGTTGTAACGTTTATTTTGATACAATTGATAAAACAAAAACTTTGAGAGAACGAAAAACATTGGAAGAAGAAATTTTAATTAATAAGACTGCAAATTGTAGAATAATTGGAATCTGTATTGAAACTAGACCTGACTCTATTATGCAATATGATGAAGATCAAATTCCTTGGATTAAAACATTACTATCTTGGGGCGTCACAAGAATTCAATTAGGTGTTCAACATATTAATAACTCAATATTAAAAAAAATTAATAGAGGTCATACTATAGAAACCGCAATTAAAGCAATAGAATATTGTAAGAATAATTGCTTTAAAATTGATATTCATATTATGCCTGACTTACCAGACAGTACTCCTGAAATTGATAAAAAAATGTTTGATTATATTTACAATTCTGATCAATTACAACCTGATCAAATAAAAATATATCCTTGTGAAGTTGTTCCATGGACCAAAATTGAAAAGTGGTATAATGATGGAATATATATACCTTATGGAGATAATAAAGAGTTAATACAATCTGTACTAACATATGCAATGGAAAAATGTCCTCCTTGGATTCGACTACCACGAGTTGTAAGAGATATTCCACACGATTATATTTCTGGTGGATTAAAATGCGGTAATATGAGACAAATTATTCAAGATAAAAAGAATTTCACATCTGATGATATACGATTTAGAGAAATTGGACGTCATCCAAAATATAATATTAAAAACTCTATTTTTGTTATTAGAAAATATAATGCATCTAATGGTATTGAATATTTCATTTCTATTGAATCTAAAGATAATAAAGCTGTTTATGGATTTATTCGTCTCAGAATTCCTACAAAAAAATATAAATATGCTGTTTATAGAAAAAGTTTAAAAAATAAAGGTATGATACGAGAATTACACGTTTATGGTAGTTTACAAAGAGTTCATGAAAAAAATAGTAAAGATGCACTTAAAACACAACACAGAGGAGTTGGTAAAAAACTTTTAAAAAAAGCAGAAAATATCGCTTGTTATAATCATTTTTGTGATGGTACTGTTGTTATTTCTGGAATTGGTGTTCGTGGTTATTATGAAAAATTTGGGTATGTTCTTGAAAATCATTATATGATTAAAAAATTTTATATTATTCAATATTATCTAAATTATCAAAATCTTCTTCTGAAATATTGGATTGAAATTCTTCTTGCAATTTATCTAATGATGATAGTTTGTTTAAACTTGTTTCTAATTGTTCATCATCTTTAATTACTATTTTATCACGATTATTATACATCATTATTTTTACATCTTTTATTACACGTTTCATAAATTGTTCGTCACCATCTTTCATATCAATATATTTATTAAAAAAATTAATTAACTCATGACCTTCATTATCCTCAATATAATCATTTAATATTTCTTCTTTGTCTTCATATATTCTTAATAAAGTATCATTTCTATCTTTTAATAACCACTTACCATTCTCATATAATAAAATATAATTTTCTTTTATATTCGATAAACAAACATTCATATTTTGTGGATATTCTGGATTAAAATGTACTTTTTCTATTGCTTTTAATACACAATTTCTACATTTTTTTATACATTCTATATAATCTTCATTTTTTAATAATGATAAATCTGTCTCATGATATGAATTTAAATTTATATTCACATTATTATTTGTAATTTTATTATTACAATTATTTCCTATATTATTTATTTGTAATTTTTTTGATAATTTTGTTATTTGTTTATCTCTTTTTTCTATTTCTTTATCTTTTTGTTTCATCTCAGTTTTTATATTTTCTATTTTTTCATTCATTAATTTTACTAATTCCTTTAAATCTTCATCTTTATTTTTTTTGCAAGTATACTTTATATGACGATACATACCTTGTTTATATTTGAAACTTGTATAACAATATTTACAAATATAATTTTCATCATTATTTTTTGAAGTTTCAATGGTGACTTTGGGGTGACTCTGGGGTGACTTTGGGGTGACTTTGGGGTGACTATTTATTGCCTCTATGTGTTTTTTTGTTTTTAAATGCTTATCAAAACTACTCTTAACTTTTGCGTCATAATTGCAGCATTTACAAAAATATTTTGTCATATATTATAAAATTATTTTTATCTTTAAATAATTTTTGAAACTTTTTTGAAACTTTTTGAAACTTTTTGAAACTTTTTGAAACTTTTTGAAACTTTTTTGAAACTTTTCTAAATGGTGACTTTGGGGTGACTCAAAGGTGACTTTGGGGTGACTCTGGGGTGACTTTGGGGTGACTTTTTTTTTGTAAAATATTTTCTCAGTCATAAAATATTTTACAAAAAATAATATTTTTAATTCATAATAATAACAAAAAAATAATGATAAAATATTTTATGAAAATTTGAAACTTTTTGAAACTTTTTTGAAACTTTTTGAAACTTTTTGAAACTTTTTGAAACTTTTTTGAAACTTTTTTTGGGAGTTTTTTATTTTTATCATTTATCATAATAAAATAATGATTATAAAAAATATTTTGTTATGATAATTTTGAAATTTGAAACTTTTTTAGCTGAGTCCCCCCTGTTTTTTTAACTTTTGGGGGGGGGGGGGGATTTTTTTTTTAAACATTCTTAAAAAAATTTTGAAAGAAAAATAAAAATATCTCAAAATATTTTTTCAAGTCTATCAAATTTTATTCATTTTTTTGTATTTTCAATAATAGTTTTTATTTTTACTCAATTAATTACATCTATGTAACAATTTTTTTTATTTGTAAATTTGTTATTTTTATCATAATATTTTATTTTTAATTCTCTTTTAGTATCGTTATTTATGTATTCAGTAATTTTCCAAAATAAATCGTGATGTTGGATAAATGATTCATTTACTTTATTATGGATAATATCTTCAAAAAATAATTTATATTCATCATTATAATTATTTATTTTATATATATTTTCATTTATTTGTATTTCTTTTATTTCTTTAAACATTGCTTTACCACCTTCAAATACATATGTAGTATCATTATTATTTAATTCAACATAAAAATAGGTATCAACATTATTATGACCACCATAATTTTTGTATTGTTTTCTAATATTATTTTTAATGTTCATATTTAATAATTGTTTTGTTTTATTTATACCAATTAATGAATATAAAATTGATAAATAATGACTTTGAAACATATCAATAAAAAATCCAACTGTATCAAAATATCCTAATCTATTTTCTACATCATTTTCATATAAAAATTTTATTTTTATAGTTTTTATACATTTATCTTTATTTTTATGAATTATATTTTGTATATCTTTTTTATATAAAAAATGATCAATTATGAACATTTTATTTGTAATTTTTGTTTTTATTGAATTAAAGCAATTATAATTTAATGCTAATGGTTTTTCAAGAATCAATTTGTAAAAGTTATTATTTACATTAAAAAAATCAATAATATGGTTATAACAAAATGGGGGTATTGCAACATATATTAATAATTTTTGATTCATTAATGGAATGATTTTATTGATATATTCAGATTCTTTAAAATTTCCATAAATATATTTTATTTTATTGATTATCATATTTTTATTATTAAGTTTTACATTTTCCAAAAAATATTGATTAAATATTGAAGGAGTAATATTTTTCATATCATAACAATAAATTGTATTAATTTCGTGTTGTAAATCATTCAAATTATCAAAAACACGTGTAGCACATATATTACTTGTTGCTCCTAATATTAATATATCCATTACTTATATTCTTTATTAAATAAAAATAATTTTAAAAATAAACTATTTGTATATAATAATGAGTAATAAAACAATAATTATTGGTGGTATAAGTGGTACATTAGGAACACATATACTTGATTATTTTTCATCATTTGATAATGATATAAAAATAATAGGAATTGACAATAATTGTCTTTATAAAAATAGAATGAATTCTAATTTTGATTTTTTAATTTCAGAACATTTTAATTTATGTTTGGATTTATTAGTAATTAATAATGATTTAAATAATTTAGATTTATGGATTAATGAATTAAAAAAGGAATTAGATAAAGATAAATACAAAAATAACGAAATAATATATTTTCATTGTGCATATAATTTTAGTATTGTAGATGCTATTAATAAAATAAATTATAATATGAATTCCTTTAAAAAAAGTATAGAAATGTGTGAGAAATTAAATATAAATAAGTATGTTTATTTTAATCATCATCCTCAAATAATAAATGATTACAGTAATTTTAATAATTATGAATATTTAAATCATGAAGATGATATGTATAATAATTATGTAAAAATTTATAATTTATATAATAAAAGTAAAATAAAATTTATGAATGTAAAAATGTATGATATTTATAATTATAAAATAGGTCATATATATAAAGAAAATAATTATGATGATGTTTTATTAAAAATGGATAAGTTTTGGAAAGGAAATGTAGATATATATTATCCATCACAAATAAAGAATAAAACATTTTTATTTACAAAAAAAGAATATTTTGATAATTTTTTATTAAATATTTTTGAATCTTTTAATAAAAATTGTGATTATATTATGATTGATTTAACTATGCGTGAATCAACTGTAATAATGTCAATAGATTTATTAAATAAATTATTATTCAGAAAACATAAATATATAAACGAAAATTTATTAAAAATAAAATATACAGACAATGAAGAAAAAAGTAATTTTAGTTTAAAATTATTTTTAAGGCATGAAAGTGATATTGTTTTTATGAATAGAATATTGGGTAGAGAAAATGATATTAATAATGATAATCAACGAACAAGACAAAGAAATAATGATGATGAGTAATATGTTAAATAAAATTTAATCTATTTACTTAACATATTCAGTTATTTTTTCTGGTTTTTCTTTTTTTTCTGGTTTTTCTGTTTCTGTTTCTGTTTCTGTTTCTGTTTCTTTTATGTTTGGTTAGTCTTTTTTTTTGTTTTTTTTTTAGATATTCACGTGCTTGATTTTGTATTTTTTTTACTTCATTATTTAAAGTATTCTTAATAGGAATTGCATGACCAGCATTATTATTAGGATTATTTGTATATTTCCATTCTGCTTCTGGTGGACCATTAAAAAAATTTCCATATTTCATTAATTTTGCTGTTGTGATTTTTGGATAATTTTTTTTACTTGCTGTTGGTAAATTTTTTTGTTTTTTATATTGATTAGTATTACGGTATTCACGAGCAATAATATAAGGTAATTTTTGAGCATTTATTGGTGCATTTTTTGGAAGTTTTAATGCTCTAAAAAATTCTGTAATTTCATTTTCTGGTGCTCGTTCACGATATGCTCCTTTTCCATTTCCATTTCGTTTATTTGGTTCATTCGATTCATTTCCACTATTAAAATTACTATTATTGTTACTATTATTATTAAAATTAGATAATTGATTAAAACGTAATCTTCTTCTAACACTATTATTTTCATTATTGCTATTAAAAGTTAATCTTCTTCTAACACTATTATTTTCACTATTGCTATTATTGCTATTATTACTATTAAAAGTTAATCTTCTACTAACATTAGTATTTTCATTATTGCTATTATTATTACTATTATTGTTATTATTATTACTATTATTTCTATTATTTCTTCTAGGTGTTCTAGGTGTTCTAGGTTCTGGTGATTGTAGTGGTCCTCTTCTTCTAGTTGTTCTTTGTCTTCTTCTTAGAGGTGGTGGTGGTGGTGGCATAGTTGTAGGTGTTATATTTGTTCTAGGCGTTCTAAGTGATCTTCTTTGTGTTCTTCTTAGAGGTGGTGGTGTTCTTTGTGTTCTTTCTCTTCTTGGTGGTGTACTCATTAAATTAATGTAAAGTATTATATTATAAGCAAATATTTATTCTAAATTAATAATTAATTAAACACAAATACTATGTTAAATAAAATTGAATCTATTTTTTTATTTAACATATAATAATAAAAATATCATTAGCAATGAGTAATATACTTTATATTAAAAATATACCAAAAGGTGTATGTTGTTCAGATTTATTTGATGAATTAACTAAAGGAAATGATAGTGGTGTTATACAAGTGTACAAAAAAGAAAATAGAAATTATGCTTATGTTGAATTGAATAGTATTGAATCAGCTGAAAATCTTAAAAAAAAATTTGCAAATAATTATAAAATATATTTTTCAAATAATTTTAATAAAATTATTAAAAAAAAATTGTTATTTTGGAGTAATTTTTAAAAATAAGAGGGTGTTTTAATTATAGAACGTAATTAATATAATTTGGATTTAATATTTTTTTTTGTAATTCAATATTTTGAGTATCATAACGATTTAAAAAGGAATCAAAATCATTTGACCAATTAGTTAATTGTTCTTTATTTTTATTATGATCATTATTTCCATCTATTATCATTTTATGATTAACATTTGGATTCATAATCCAGTCTTCGTGATATTTATGACACATTTCAAGATAATCAAGTGTTATTAGATCTTCGCCTTTTCTATTTCTTTTTTGAATACGTTCCTTACATATTTTTGGTGATGTTTGAATATAAACAAGAACAATATTTTTAATGAAGTTTTTATGTGTATCATAAAATATTTTATATATATCATAATCCATTTTTGAAATATTATTTGCATCAAAAAGCATTTTAGCAAATACATTTTTATCAGTAAGAATACTTCTTTCACTAATAATAAATTTAACATTTGGATCATGTAGTGCATCCATTAAAATTTTCATTCTTGTTACACACGCCATTATTTGAAATGAAAATCCATATTTTGTTTGATCTTTACAATAATTTTCAAGCATAGTTATATTTTGTTCATCTTTAATTTCAGACCATTTATCTACAGGTTCGTCTAAAAATCTAATATCAATTCTATTTTTATATTTTTCTTTTAAAATAGTAAAGAATGTTGATTTTCCAGATCCTATATTACCATCTATGCTAATAACAATTTTGTTTTCAAAATCATATGATTTAAACATTTTACTCTAAATATTGTATTATATAATTTATAAATATTTATGAATCAATTTTTTTTTATTATTCATTATAAAATAGAAAATGAAATATAATGTAATAATATAATAATGGAGTTCGAACAAATACGTATTATTTTATTATCTTTTTCAAATTATTTATTATCAATTCCAATAATATCTTTAGGATTGTCAAAATATAGTGACGATGAAGTAAAAGCAGATTGGCAGCCACCTGGTTATGTTTTTGCGATAGTTTGGCCAATATTATATTTATTATTTGGAATAATAAACTTAAAAATTTATTATTCAAAAAAAATTCCAAAAACTATAAAAGTTGATAATTTAGATATGGCTTTTGAAGAATCATTAATACAAACTGGATGGTTAATTGTAAATGGAAAATATTTTCATAAACGATTTTTAATACAGTATATAGTAGGATTTTGTATTATTTTATATTTGCTTGTATATGCATATTTTTTAAGAATACCTATGCTTTATCAAACAAAAAATAAATCTTTAGTTTATATGTATATTCCATATACATTATGGATAAGTTTTGCAGCAATATTAAATTATCAATTAATTAGAAATAGTTTATAAATTGTTATAAATATAAATAAAAATACAAGGATGCCAACTACTTCTAATCATAATTTTTTCTTTATAATATTGTATAATTTTACACGACATTGTAGTTAATATAAATGTTCCCTTAAATTCATTTAAAATTTTATTATATAATATATCATTATCTTCTTCTGTAAAAATTGTATTACAACAATAAATTACATCATAATTACCAAAATATAAATTTTTAAAATCATCATTTAAAAAAGAAATATTCTCAAAGTGATATTTATCATTATTTAATAACTTAATTGATTTATCATATCTATTTTTTTGTATTTCAACACCTTCAAAATAAATATGATTAAAGTTTTTTGCTAAATAAATAATTATTTTTCCACAACCACTTCCTACATCTAAAAAAGAATTAATATTATATTTGTTTTGTATTTTGTTTAATATTGTATATAGATTATAAGAATCACATTCACCATAAATCAACGATGAATTAAATTTGTCATCCATTTTATAATCTTCTGGATCAATATTATAATTCATTACATTATAATTATAAATTATGTTTAATTAAATTATAATAAAATAATACATAATAATAAGAAATGACAAATAAAACTGAAGTAATATTGTATACAAAATCTTTGGGAATAAATATATATAATTTATTATTAATTACTTGTAATATAATTAATTTGAATGAAGATGTTCCAGAAAATTTAAGTATAAGTAACAATGATTGGATTAATTTAATACAAAAAATAGAATCAATTCTATCAAAAACAAGACAAGATTTTAATGTTTTAAAAATATTTTGTGTATTTTTATTAGTAGCATCATATTTTTACCATTGGATATTTTTTTTATTGATGGTTGATTTATATTTTTTAATAAATTTACGTATAACTTCTTTAAGAACATTAAATAAATTAATAAGTATAGAAAGTAGTTATTTAAAAAATAATTATTCTATAACAATAAAAATTAAAAAATCTTGTGCTCATATTTATTTATATTTTTTAAAGGATAGAACTCAAATGATTGAAGTTTTGCCACAAGGTGTTCCATTAAGTGATAGTGTTGATTTAGATAATATAGCAGAGTTACCAGTTGCAAATGAGGTTTCTATGGTTTGAATTATACAGACTCACGTAATGTAATATTTTTTTTATTCAAATATTTACCATTAAACATAGACAATTCAAATGAATTTAATGAATTATTTATACTTTTAATTGATTCAACCATATCATCTATATCTTGATATATTAATTTTTCAATTTTTAGATGTTCTTCAATTTCTTTTATTGTTTTATTATTAATAATTAATTCTTCTTTTGTTGGTATATCAATACCATAATAATTTTGATATTTTACAGGTGGAGAACAAGATACTACATATATTTTATTAACATTATTTTTATTTAATAATTCAATAATTTTTTTAATTGTATTTCCTCTAATTATAGAATCATCTACAATTAAAATATTTTTATTTTCTATAATATTTTTTGAAACAGCAAATTTTCTATTTATTGTTTTTCCTCTATTATTTTGTGTATCCATAATAAATGTTCTAGCTATGTATCTATTTTTTAAAATACAATCTCTATATGGTATATTTAAAACTTCTGATATTTTTATAGCAACTGGATTACTTGTATCTGGAATAGGAATAATATAATCAATATTATTAATATCTATTTCATTTTTTATTTTATAAGCAAGTAATTCACCAAGTTTAAGTCTTGCTTCATAAATAGGGACATTATAAAATATTGATTCTGCTCTTTGTGTATAAATCCATTCAAAAATACACGGTTTTAATTCTTCATTTGAATATTTTATAATTTTTGGTTTATTATTATTAATAATCATAATTTCACCACCACCCAATTCATTCATATTTGAATAATTTAAACAATCTAATGTTACTGTTTCAGAATTTAAAATAAATTTATTATTTTTATTTCCATAAACAAGTGGTTTTATGCCGTAAGGATCTTTAAATGCAATTAATCCAAATTGTTTAATCATAAGAATAATGCTATAAGAACCTATACAAATATTTGATAATTCTTTAATACTTTCAATAATCATATTTTCATTAATTAATTCAATATTTTTAAATTTAGATTCAAAAAATTTTAGAATAAATTCGGTATCACAAGATGTTTTTAAATTAAATCCAAAGTTTTTTAATTCATTATAATTAGATATGTTTCCATTATGACAAATTGCTATATTTTTATTTTTAGATATAAATGGTTGTATTTCAGATATAGTTATATTTCCTGAAGTTGGATATCGAACTTGTCCTATACCCATATAACCTTTTAATTTATGAATTTCATCAAAGCAATTATCAACTAAACCCATTTTATGTAAAGAATATTTTTTGTTTTTATTAAATGTGCATATACCAACACTATCTTGACCACGATGTTGTATGTGAAATAAACTTTCTAATAATTCAAAATTAATTGAATCATTATCAAATGATATGATTCCTGTTATACCACACATTAAAATTAATATATATATAGTTGAATATTTTTAAATTAAAATATAAATAATAAACATTAAATTATTATTTATATCATAGTAAATTTATTTTTATATTTTTTGTTTATTTAAATAAGATGACTTAATTTCATAGCACGAATCATTCGTGTTACACCAATACCACCACCAGAACGTTTGAAAAATTTATTCCCCATAAATTCATTTAATTCTTCTTCTACACGTTGTTTGGAGAATTTGCTAAACAAAATATCAGCATATCCACCTTCGCTAATAGTGTAGAATTGGCGTTTCATTTCTTCAGGATCACAAGAACGTTCAGCACTACCAATAGTTTCAATACCGTGAATAATAACATCTACTTTCTTAGCTTCATTAGAAACTTCATCACTTTGTTTCATATTCCAGAATGGAGATGTGTAATTTGGGAAATCAGTAAGGAAGAAAACAGATCCATGATCTCTTTCAAGATTTTCTTCGTGTTCATTTTCTAGTTCTTTTACACCATATGTTCTAGCAACATCTACATATTTTCCACGAGGATAGTCACAATCACCATTAGGTGTTTTGAATCCCATCCATTCCAAAAGTTCACGTTCAAGTTGAATTAAATCTTCCATATCACCTTTCAATTCAAATTCAAACATAGGAAAAATTTTATCGTGTCTTCCTGGAACAGGATTTGGTTCATTGCGATAACTAGTACTTACACAGAAATAACCAGGAGCTTTTTCTGGGTTAGTTAACATTTCATATTCTAACCACATTTGTCCAGTTTGTGGAAGAGGCCATACTTGACCAGCATAATCATAAGTTGAAATTGTTTTTGGATCTTCACAAGCAGCTAAGATACTAAGTCTTGTTTGTGTGTGTACTTCAAGAAATCCTTTAGATTTGAAAAATTCTCTCATTTTTGATACTGTTTTATCGAAATCTTCTGGTGTAATCATACCAACTTTTGGTGTAGTAGTGGTAGTGGTGGTGGTGGTGGTTTCAACTGAATTCATAATAAATTCTTATAATAAATAAAGAAAAAAATATCTTTAAATTTTTTTTATTAAAATTATTTAAAAAATTAATTAAATGAATAAATAAAATGAAAAATATATTTTTATTATTTTTTTATTTTTTTGTGAATGTTTATTCTTTTTATATTAAGAATATAGATATTCATACTGCAAATATGATAACATATAAATATTTTAAAACACAAACATATACAAGCACAAATATTTATAATAAAATAAATAATAATAATAATATTTTAAAAGATTATATTAGAAATGTTATTTTAACAAGTGATATTACAATAAATAAAATAATTAAAGATGAATTTTATTTATTATGTTCAGATGAAAATCACGAAATTGGTATATCAATACAAGAAAAAATAGGTAATGATCTTTATTTAAAAAATATAGTAATTGATCCTAATTATTATGAAAGACATACTGATTATTATTCAAATTATATGCAAGAATTTTTTAGATTAATAAAAAATAATAATAATAATTGTAATATAGTAGTTTCGCAATTACCATATCATTTGCAATTAGAGTATGATTTATCATTTGGAAAAAATTGAATTATAATTTTTAATTTTTAATTATTAAAAAAAATAAAAATGAGTGAAAATATGAGTGAAAATATTCAAAAAAGAGAAAGATCTAATAGTAATTTCCTTCATACAATTATTCATAATGAATTAGTAACAGAAAAACCAAAAAATGCAATTAATGAAATTGAAACTAAAATTGACGAAGATGACATTGAAAATCAAAATACAAGTAGACGTATAAAATTTATTATTAATGATGATGAGGATGTTGATTATGATAATTCATTAAGTTCTCAATATAATTGTCTTACGTGTATAACTGGTTGTTCTGCATTAATTGGTATATGTTTAATTGTTAGTTCTATTCTATGGTTAATATTTTCAATCAAGGCATTAGTAAATGAATCAAATAATAGTCTTCAAGAAAAATGTAAAAATAATAATGTATGGGCTGTATTATTATCAGTTACTGCTATTACAGTAATTCAGATTATTTGTAAAATAATGACAAATTATGATGATGATGATAATAATAATAATAATAATAATAATAAAAGTAATATTATTATTTCTTGTTGTTTTAATATTGCATTGTTTATTTGGGGTGGTTTTGAATTATATACTCCTTGTGCATATGATAACTTAAGATCATTTAGAACGTATCAAATGCTAGAA
>PBFJ01000014.1 GCA_002718715.1 bacterium | reverse complement strand
TTGTAAGACTTTCCACCTTTGTAAGATTGTTCATCTTTGTAAGACTTTCCACCTTTGTAAGATTGTTCATCTTTGTAAGATTTCCCGCCTTTATAAGATTGTTCATCTTTGTAAGATTTTCCACCTTTATAAGATTGTTCATCTTTGTAAGATTTTCCACCTTTATAAGATTGTTCGTCTTTGTAAGATTTTCCACCTTTATAAGATTGTTCATCTTTGTAAGATTTTCCACCTTTGTAAGATTGTTCATCTTTGTAAGATTTTCCACCTTTAAAAGGTTGGATATCCTTGTAAGATCTTTCTCCTTTAAATGAAAATGCTTGGGCTGAGCTAAGTGTAGTAAATAAGCTTATAAATGCTACAAATGCTATACTAAATTTCTTTAACATAAATAATTATTAATATAAGTTATTATAAGACGAGCTAACACAATGTCAAGAGGATAACAAAAAAGCTAAACAACTCGCTTGACAAAAAGAAATTGATTTTAATCTAAATAAGTCTTATAATTATTTCTACATAAAATCTTGTTGAAATACGTGAACCTAATTATTTTATATTTTTTAATAAATTACTATGCTTCAATGGAATATATATGAAATCAGCTCACAAACTCATAAACTTCATGGTGTTAAGTGCAGAGGTCGTATAAGAAAATTTGCAAATCAATCGCAAATCAATCTTCTTACAGAAAATGCCAGTGATATAGAAAATGTAGTTCGTTTTGCGGTATTAGTCGATCAAGATCCAAGTGAAATTATTGATTTCATCAGATCTCTATTTAATGATGTAAAAGTTACCAAAGTTGAAACAAACATTTTAAATCCGGTTTTATCAAAATTAAAAATAAATAAAGATGATAGATACGAAATCTAAAATTTAATCAAACACATGAAATTAGTACATTTAGATTCACTTCCACAAATAGGGGTGAGTCACAACTCAGATATTAAAAAGAAAGTTTTTATTGAAAATGGTGATATTAAAAATCTTACAACTTTTGCAACTGCAACCTTTAAGCCTGGTCAATCAGTTGAGCTTCACAAGCACGAAACTATGTATGAAGTATTTTATATTTTAAATGGCAAGGTAGACTTTATGGTAGAAAATGAAAAACTTACTCTTACAACAGGCGACTGCATTACTATTGAGCCCAACGAAATTCATAATCAAAGCAACCCTTACGATCAAGATGTTAAATGGCTTTATTTTGGAATAGCAATCTCCTAATTTTCAAAAAAATAAATCAATGAATCACACACAGCAAGTAATTATATTATTGATATATTCCTATATTTTTATTACCTAAGACTCAACTCTATCTCTAAAGGGCAAAAATTCACCAATGTCAGTCTTTATTAATTCACCGTCTGTATTTATACCAATTATTTTAATATTGTATTCAGCTATTAATTCTCTACAGGCCCCACAAGGGTTTGCAACTTTTAGTTCCTGATTTTCATCGTGAGGATTAGGGTGTCTTACGGCAACAATTGTATCTAATTCAGAGTAGCATGCCGTAAATGCACTACCAATAGCTACTGGTTCAGCACAAATTGTCATTCTTCCGTTTTCAATTTCCATATGAACACCTTTAAAAACTTCTCCTGATTTAGTTCTAACAGCTGCACCCACACGATGTTTTTGGTAAGGTCCTTCTCTGTAACTAAAGACATCATTAATAGCATCTCTGGCATGTTCTATTAATTCATAATCTTGAGGTTCTAGTTTATATCTCATAGCTTTCAGTTATTTCAGATACATTATACACTCGTTTGTGATTCGTCAAGTAAGAGTGCGTTTTCTCCATTCAAACAGTCAAAGCGCTTAAAATAATCTCTAGTCAAAATAAAAAAAGAAACTTGCAACTCAGTTGCATTTAATCTAAATTACAGGTAATTAAGTAAATAATATATATTCACTATGAATCAAAAGTTACCTGTAACAGTTTTATCTGGTTTTTTAGGAGCTGGTAAAACAACCCTTTTAAATCACATTTTATCAAATCGAGAAGGACTAAAAGTCGCTGTAATTGTAAATGATATGTCCGAAGTCAACATCGATGCAGATTTAGTGGAAAATGGAGAAGCAAACTTATCGCGAACTGAAGAAAAACTAGTAGAGATGTCTAACGGGTGCATTTGTTGTACGTTAAGAGAAGATCTTTTAATTGAAGTTAAAAAACTAGCTCAAGAAGGCAAATTTGATTATTTAGTGATCGAATCTACTGGGATTTCAGAACCTCTTCCGGTTGCTGAAACATTTACCTTTGATGATGAATCTGGAGATATTTTATCTAATTTTGCAGAACTAGATACAATGGTAACTGTGGTTGACTCTGCCAACTTTTTAGATAACTTTGATTCAATGGATACCTTAGAAGAAATAGGGGAGTCACTTGGTGAAGATGATGAACGAGATTTAGTAAACTTACTAACGGACCAAATTGAGTTTTGTGACGTGTTGATTTTAAATAAAGTTTCTGAAGTTTCTAAAGAGGATCTAGTGCAAATTAAAAAAGTTATCAAATCTTTAAATCCAGTTGCCCAAATTATTGAAACTGATTACAGTAAAGTTTCCTTAGATAAAATTCTTAATACTGGAAAATTTGACTTTGATCGAGCTAGTCAAGATCCAATGTGGCTTAAAGAAAATCGTGGAGAACATGTTCCAGAAACTAAAGAGTACGGAATAAGTAGCTTTACTTATAAGGCTAATCGACCATTCCATCCGCAAAGATTTTGGGATTGTATACAAGCCCAATGGCCTGGGGTAGTTAGAGCAAAAGGTTATTTTTGGTTAGCTTCAAGATGGCTTGGAGTTGGTATTTTATCTCAAGCTGGTAAAATGCGAAACCTAGGTTGTGCTGGTACTTGGTGGGGAGCATACGATATTGCCAAGTGGCCACCTGAAGTAATAGAATTATCAAAAAAAGAAAACTGGGATCCTTTCTATAATGACCGTCGTCAAGAACTTGTGATTATTGGGATTAAACCAAATATAGAAGAAATTACAAAAAGCTTAGATGCCTGTTTACTAACAGACCAAGAAATGCAAATGGATCCAAACGAATGGAAAAATTTTCCAGATCCATTCCCAGAATGGAATTTTGAAGAAAACTAAGCAATCATATGCATTTGTTTCAGAAATTTACTAGGCAAAAAACACAAGATAAAGTTTCAATTAATGAAATTCAGAATTTAGTTCTTTTTAATCAAAATATTGAAGGGCAACCAAAGTCTAAAACCTATGCAATTGTACAGGCAACTCGACTGCAAATTAAGTCTATTCGAATCACTCTTCAAAGTCATGTTGTTCTTGAAAACTTAGTTCATTTAACTGATGTTTACATAAACAGATCGAATTTAGAGTTACTGATTAAAAATTGCCCTAATATTCAAAGAATTCAATACGAAAACCAGTCCAATCAATTCAAATAAACTTTGAACCAACAAAAGAGCTTTAGAGCTCTTTTGTTATTTTCATAAAAGATCTTTTACCTTTCTGTAAAATTAAATCTTGGTCTGAGATTAATTTTACCTCAAAATCTGAATTACAAACTTCACCATTAATTTTAATTGCATTTTGTTCAATAAGTCTGCGAGCATTACTTTTAGAATCAACTAGTTGGGTCTTTAACAGTAAATCTACCAGTGAAATTTCATTTTCCTCTAAATAAATTTCATCCATTTCATCTGGCATTTCTTTATTAGTAACTGTTCTTTCAAAGTGATTCTTAGCTTGATTTGCAATTTCGATATTATGCAAAATAGTAGTAATTTCCATAGCTAATTTCAATTTTGCTTCTTTAGGATGTAGCTTTAAAATAGTTTTAATTTCATCTTTTGAAATGTGAGTACAGTGTAAAAATAAAATTTCAATCATTTCGTCTGGTTGAGACATAATTTGTCCAAACAAGTCATTTGGAGTTTTATCTAAAAACACACCAATACCTTTACTTTTAGACATCAATTCACCAGTTTTTGGATTTTCCATTAAGGTAACATTAACAACCATTTTTTCTTTTCCATTTTTCCTCTTTAAAAGAGTTCTTCCACAAAGAGCATTAAAAGTTTGATCTGTTCCGCATAGCTCTATATCAACATCTAACTCAACTGAATCAAAGCCTTGCATTAAAGGATACAAAAACTCATGTAGAAAAATAGGGTTACCTTCTTGCATTCTTTTTTCAAACATATCCCTTTCCAAAATTTGTTGCACCGTAAAATTGGCAGCTAAATTTACAACATCTTCAAAATTCAATTTTGAAAGCCAATCGCTATTCATTTTAACTAACGGAGGATTCACTTTATCTTGAAAATCCATTAAAGGTGCGATCATTCTTTTCCATTCTTTAATGTTTTCAACTACTTCGCTACCAGATAATTGTTTACGGGCAGAACTTTCTTCGGAAGGATCACCAATTCGCGCTGTAAAGTCTCCAAAAAGCAAAATCACCTGGTGTCCTAATTTTCTAAACTTTTCAAGTAGAATTATATTTTTAGCATGACTCAAATGCAGTGTAGGTGCAGTTGCATCAAATCCAATATAGATTTTAAGCTGTTTACCACTTGAAAGCTTTCTTCTTAGTTCATCCATACTAGGAATAGCTTTTATAATTGTCCCACGGTCTAAAATTTCATCAATTAAAATTTTATCTGTTATAATTTTATTCATTTTAAAAAGTTAAATTAACATAAAAAAATCCCTCAATTTAGAAGGCCTAAAAAAAACGTATTTTAAACAAACCTTCTATTTAAAAAGATTTATAATAATACAGTTTTGATATTAAATTTATTAACATAAATTTTCTTTACTTAAACACATTATACTTTACCAATTGAATCCTGTCAAAACTCAACATTTTAAAGACTATAAAAAATATCTTATTATTAAAAAAATATGATATATTTAAGTAAATTAATTTTATAAATGAAAAATTTACATTTAATTTTAAAAAAAGGCAATAATCAAGCAACTTTAAGTTTACTCTTGAAATCAGCTAAACAAAGAAATCTTAATGTTAATATAATATATATAGAAGAATTTGATTTCACTCAAAAGATTAATTTAAACAAAAACGATTTACTATACAGAATTTCAACATCTCGAAAAGCCCAAATGGTAGAAAAGTTTTTGTTGAATTCTGAAGTTACAACTTTTTACAAGGATAATTTAAGATCTATAAGCAAATACGATAATGTAATTGAAGCAACTCTCATGCATGAAAAAGCAAATTTACCGATTATTCCAACAATTTATTGCTTAACTAATAATAAAAAAATTCTCCAAAAAGAAGTAGATCATTTAGGTGGATTTCCAATTATAATTAAGGCTCAAGGAGGGCAAAATGGAAATGGTGTAATGAAAATTGAATCTATAGACTCATTAAAATCTATTCTTGATTATTTATTATTAGAAGATAAGGCATATGTTTTAAGAAAATTTATAAAGCATAAAGAACAGTTAAGACTTATCGTAGTAGATGACAAAGTTGTTGCGAATCATACTAATCTAGCTACTGAAGATTTTAGAAGTAACGCCAATATAGAAAAACGTCAAAGAATTATCAAAGACTATCCACAGGAAATTTACGACATAGGAGTAAAAGCTATAAATACCTGTGGATTTGAATTTGGAGCAGTGGATGTTTTAATAGAGGAAGAGACTCAAAAGCCCTATATTGCAGAAGTTAATATGCCAGCTTTTTTCCCAAGAACGCAAGAGTTAACCAATATAGATATTTCAGGACAAATGTTAGATTATCTAATTCATAAATCAGAACGATAGAAAAGGTAAATTTGGACTTTTTTCTATTTCAAAATCAATATCAAAGAAATAAATGATTTCTTACGGATTAATTTTACACATGTGCCTAGATAGCATAGACTATCTATGAATTTAATTTATTTCAAATGTTAGAATCCGTTTTAAATAATGTAATCAAGTCTGTAAATTCAATAGAGGAATTAGCCAAAACTTCCAAAATTCTTTTATACTTTTACCCAAAAGATTCAACTCCTGGATGCACAAACCAAGCTTTGAATTTCAATGAAAACTTAGAAGAATTCCAAAATCAAGATATTACTGTTATTGGTTGCTCTATGGACAGTTTAGAGTCCCATAAAAAGTTTATCGAAAAGCAAAGCTTAAATTTCACTTTAATTTCAGATCCCGAAAAAAAACTTATAAATCAGTTTCAGGTCTGGGGTGAAAAAAAGAATTATGGGAAAACTTACATGGGTTTAATTCGTTCAAGTTTTTTAATCGATACTAAGTCTCAAGAAATACTTAAAGAGTGGAGAAATGTGAGAGCTAAAAACCACGCCAATAAACTTTTAAAAGAAATCTAAAAAGTAAAAAAAATAAACTTTCTCAAAAAATCGTATAAATTTTTTTCATCTAATTATTTCAAGAAAAATTATTGACAGTATAAAGTAAAAGTTTATAGTTGGACTACACTAATAAACTAAACATGATTAAAAATATCAAATCCCACACTTGGATTATAGTAATTCTAATAATAATTTTATCTATACAAATTTATAGTGTATTTATTGAGGATAAAATCAATCCACAAGAGCAATATGTAAATACTGAAGATAGTCAAGATTATATGTCTGATGAAATGCCTTTTGACGAAGTAACAGAAGTAAAAGATCCAAAAAAAACTGATTCTCAAATTGTAGAAATTAAACAAGAAAGAGTTGTAGAATATTATATTCCAAGTCAATTATTTAATCAAACACTAGAGTTATCACTTTCTGAATTACAAATTTCTCTGCAAAGAGGTGATGCTGAACTAGCACCAACTTATCTAGAATTTTTCGAAAAAGTTCAAAATGCTAGGAATACACTTAACGAAGCAATTGATGTATATGAAGCTGAATCAGTTAGTAAGAAAGTGAGTTCTAAATTTCAAAAAGACATTGAGAGCTTTAGAATGATATCTAATAAAATTACTATGTCTCTAAAAAGAGGTGATGCTGAATTAGCACCAACTTATTCAGAGTTTTATTCTAATGTTTCAGATATTCTTCAAGAATTTAGGAAGGTTTTAAAGGAGTACAAGAGATAGAATTTGAAACTTGCTAATTTTGGAACTTTTAGTTAATTTAAAAACGGAATGGAGAGGTCGCATAGTGGCCTAGTGCGCACGCTTGGAAAGCGTGTAAGGTGAAAGCCTTCGAGGGTTCGAATCCCTCTCTCTCCGCCATCTATTATAATAATATGGTGATTTGCAACAGTGCTCATCAATATATTATTCAAATCATATTTTTTTTAAAATCTTATGCGCAAAGCAATCACAAAAATAATATTGATCGGTTTATTGTTAGCGGGTTGTACCAATCTTCCAGAAATCAATACAGATAGATTTCAGCAAAAAGCCCAGGTTGCAGAACTAAAGTATAAGCTTGTCTATCCAGAAAGTGATAGATCTTTGTATTTAACATTTCGTAGAGATAAAACCTTTACTCTAGACTTCAATATGTGCCATTTTATAGTACAAGGACAAGGAAAATATAATGCTAAAGAAGATAAATATTTCCTTGATGTATTATCTTGTGTAGACTGCGAAAATAATCAATATAATAACAGTATAGGAAATGATTATGGTTTGCCATCTGTAAGTCTTGAGCTAAAAAAGATTTCTGAAACGGAATTAAAAATTCAAAATGAACTATCAAGAATCGAAACAGGTCAGAAGTTATCATTTTGCGCACCCAGCAACGATCCGGAAAATCATTACGCCGGTGTAAATTACAATTTATTTAAACTAGTAGAAAATACAAACTTTTAGTAAATCCATTTCCGATCTATTCTCCTTTAATCAAAAAAATATGACAAACTCACTAAGTTTAAAGTTTGAAAAAGCAATACGTTTGATTGCAAAGCACTTTCCTATTTCTGTTGAAACGAGTCGAAAACCAAGAGTTTTCCACGTTATTCGGGTAGGTGTTTATTTATACGATCATAATTATTCGGAAGATATAGTTCTAGGGGGACTACTTCATGACACAATTGAATGGTCAAGATGCATTGATAATCAAAACAGCTGATATTCTGGACAGTTTTAAATGGTATTCAGATCAAAACAATCAAAGTGAATTAAAATATTGCGTTAGAAACGCAAACGCTATTTTAAAATTTAAGCCAGATAATTTTAACGATAAGATATTCGATGAACTAAAGATATGGCAGCAAAGGTTTTCAAATTTATCAGAATAGAATTTGCTATTTTTCCTAATAAATATTAATATTTGTAAAATAAATTTAATATGAATTACAAAGCAATTTTATTTGACGTTGATGGTGTTGTTATTACTTCTGATTATTATGCTAATTACTATTCAAAGCTAAAAGATATTCCAATTGAGGTCATGATAGATTTTTTCAAAGGAGAATTTCAAGACTGCTTAATAAACAAAAAAGACTTACTTGAGGTACTACCTAAATATCTAGAAGATTGGAAATTTAAAGGCACAGCCCAAGACTTTTTGCAAAGCTGGTTTAAGTATGAATCCAAAATAGATCAAAGTTTAATAAAGGCAGTTCAAAAGTTAAGGTGTCAAGGTATTAAATGTGTTTTAGCTACTAATCAAGAAAAACACCGTGCAAATTACCTTTGGAACAGTTTAAATCTCAAAGATTACTTTGATGAAATTTATGACTCAGCTAAGGTAGGATATAAAAAACCTGACCCAAATTTTTATAAATCTATTTTAGGTCAGATTAATTGTAATACTCAAGAGGTATTATATTTTGATGACACTCAAAGTCTAATCAATGAAAGTTCCAAACTTGGAATAAAATCAATTCATTATAATTCTATCAACGATTTAAGAAGTTATATATGATTTTGTAATTTACTTAACCAGTACAAGATTTCTTGATTGGTATTTTTTACCCTCAACTCCTTCAAATGATTTATTTTCTCTAAGGCTTGAGTAATAAGTTCCAAAAGTATTCATTTCAGACATTGAATTATGACCATGACAACTTGTGCATAGATCATCTAATGAGACGTTAAATACCCCAAGTTTTTCAGCTTGTCTTGTTGCAATTAAAGGCATATTAAATGAAATCCCTCCAGCTCTTGGCTCGTTGATTATCGTACCAACTACATCAGATCCATATGTGTCTGATAGCCTATCAGCTCTTGCTTGATTTTTAGCTTGCCATTCAAGATTATCAGTTTTAAAGCCATAACAGCATTCTAAAGCTGATCCACCAATATGCATAAGAATTTCACTAGGATCTATATTTTTGCTAACTAGTAGATTTATAGCTGTTTCTACTATTGAGTTATTAGTTATTAGATTGTCTAAATTATTTAACCCTGAGTGACACACTGCAACATATTGAGTTTTTTCATCTAAATCTGCTTTTAATGTAATGATAGGACAGTCAGCGTTCATAACTGCTATTCCTACATTTTGAAAATTGTGTTTATTTACAATCACTCCATCACTTGCTTCATGAGTTCTATAGAAACCGTTAAAGTGTAGAGCTAGATCATCGAGTTCATTTATTTCAGTAACTTTTGTATTGAAAGCAAGTCTCTGAGCAATTATGGCCTCAAGATTTTCAGTTTGTAAAACTTCCGCAATTTTTTCATGGAAATATTCATGATTAGGATGATATATTCCTTGTTTTGTACCAGTCTGCATAAAAGTTAAGCCGTTTAGAATTTCCCTATTTTCACCAGCTTCGACATCTGATGTTGAGAAATACTTGATATTGCTAAATTTATTTTTGTTAGTCATTATGTTAAGTTAAAACATTTTAAGTATAAGTATAAAATATAATCTGTCAAGATTATTACAATTATTGAGATAGAATTTTTTGTTAAAAAATTGCTAAAATATATATAAATTTAAATATACACAATATGAAAAAAATATTAATTAAATTTGTTATTTGCATTTTATTTATTAGCAGTAGCCTAATTTCTTATGCGGAAATCTCACAAGCAGACTCAAAAGAGATTTCAAACACTATGGAAAAAATATTTATGTCAATAAATGAGTCAGATATTGAGAGTTTAATGGAAACAATTTCTCCAAATGCCAATACAGATTTCAAGAATCAAGTTTTTCATAATTTTTCATCTCAAGAATTAGTTTATTACCAAGAGCTTCCTTATTTCACTCAAATCACTCCAGAGTTAGTTGAACTTTCCGGCCCTTTCACAGTAAAAAGTCAATTTTTTAGCTCTTCGGGTTATACGACATATTTTAAATTAGAAAAAATAGATGATAAGTGGTTTTTAATTGAAAGTGATTTTGCAGAAAAAATAAACTCAAAGGCGGCAGTTAAAAGTTTAGGTACATTCGCTCTTTTTACATTCTTTATTTTTATTTTCTGGATATGGATGATTATAGATGTAGTTAGAAGACCCATTAAAAATAAAGTGACTTGGACGCTTGTTGTTATTTTCTTTTTTGTTTTTGGAGCTTTTATATACTTTGTAACTGAAAGAAGAGCACATAAAAAAACTCAAAGTGATAAAATTAAAAATCCTGAGAATAGTAATTAATAGCTAATGCAAACTTTCAAAAGCTCAGTATCAGATATCGCTCTCTTTTTAATTTTAATATTACTTGCAATCTATTTAACTCCAGTCTTTTTGATTGGGGGAATTATCTATGTTTTTTATAGAGTTAATAAGTTTTTCCTTTATATGATTCCTATTTAAAGAAAATAAAATCAAACTCCAAAGAATATCAAGATATTGAATCCCAAATTCTTAAGTTAATTACATAAAGCTGATTGTATTTCTGTTGTAATTATATGTTAGTATAAAACAAACTAACTCAAAAAAATGAAAAAAACTTTTCTTCTACTTTCCATCTTTAATTTAATCTTAAGTCTGATTTTAATTTCAAGCACACCCGTGTTTGATCAGGTATATGCAGATGTTTCTGAGTTCTACGAATCACAATTTACAGATGTAAAAGATATTACTACCTATTTTTATGATTCAGTCCACTTTGTTAATGATTATGGTTTGATGAAAGGATACCAGGATGGAAGTTTTGGTCCTAATGATAACATAACTAGAGCACAAGTTGCTGTAATAATTGATAGATTATATAAAAAAATTCTATCAAAAGAATCAAATTACCTACAAAGCTACCATATGGATGAATTTTATAACATTAGCTTTGTATGCCCAGATCAACCTAGATTTTGTTCAAGTGCGATTGATATATTAGGAGATCCAGGGTGCGAATTTTATGATTATAAAGAATGGGTGAATCAAAACTGTGAAAATAAATTTATCACAGATTAATAATTCTATACTCAATATTCTTAGATTTACAGTATAAATACCAAATATTTTTCAGACTGTCTCTGGTTTTTGAATTTACTTTTAAAAAACCTTTTTTTTGTGCAATTTCAAACTCTTTCCATTCATATTTGTTTAGTCTTGCTGGAATAGCTCTAGATCCAATCTTTTTTCTAGAAGGTTTGCCTTTTGCAAGTCTATAAACATCGTCAATTAAGATTTTCATTTTGATAAAATTAATATAGATTATAATAGTAGTATAGAAATATAAATCAACACATTGACAAGCCTCTAGTAAGTGATATAATAAAAATATTATGTTAACCGTAATCATTTTACAAACATTAATAAAAGTGCTATAATAAAAATAAAAAAATGAACACGTTAAGAAACCCCAAGAATAGTATTGAAAATCCTAATCAATTAAACAAGACTGTTAAATCAGAAGTATTAAAACCTGACTCTGGAGAAATTTCTCAAAATACACAATCTTTAAGTCTGATTTCTCAGGTTTCCAACTTAATGGAATTAGATAAGATAATTAATGAAGAAGATATAATCATTACTGAAGATATTAATTCTTTTATTTCTGAAAATATAATTCAAAATTTTTTCAATATTGGTGATCTAAATCAATATTGTGCATTAGAATCACAAGAACTGAAGGTTTTAATATCAAATTATATAAATCAGATGTATGATAGTGAATTTACAGAAATTATTTCTGGAATTGATAAATCAATATTTAAAAATCACAAAGATGATACTATTGTTAATTCTATAGTAGCTAAAATTAAAGGAGTTTTTCAAAAGGCAGATTGTGAAAATATTTTAGCTATAATTAACACCTTAGGGTTTAATTTTTTCTCCGAAAGATATAAAAGTAAATTTATATCTAATGTCTTTGAAGAATTAAATACTTCAATAAATAAACAAAATCCTAGCCAGTCAGACTTATCTAATCTAATTTTAGCTGAACCAGAGTTATTAGACTCATTACCCGAAAATTTACTATGTTTTATTTTAGATTCTATTCCTTCTGAAAATTTAAATGTAGTGATCACTCAGTTGATTGAAAAAAAACCACAATCATTCAATTCTATTATTAATTATTTTAGTAAATCAAGTATTCATGTAATTAATGAAGATAGTTTTAATCAATTATTTCACAGTTATTTTAAAGAGGATACTTTTTTAAAAGTTAAATATTTTATTGCTTATCTTGAAGATTTAAGAAATTACAAGTTGTTAGCCTATATCTCTAAACTTGTTCCCACTTTATCTTTTGCTAAAAGAATCAAGTTTAAAATGATCCAAAAAAAAGGTCTTATTCAAGAGTATGGATTACAAACCGTAGAATTATTTGAAAGTTTATTTATTAAGAAAAATGCTAATCTTGATATTCAACATCTTCATAAACTTCCAGATCTTTTTTCAAAATTCTTCAATCAAGAAATCCAATCAATTGAAAATAATGAGTTTTTTGATTCTGCTAAAAAAATTAACTTCACTCCAGCATGTGATTTAGAAAAAGTTGGACCCAATGAGGTTAAATTTAATATTTACAATGAGCGCGATTTAAACTTACTAATATCTTTTTTAGAACCTTTTGAATTAGATTATCAATTTCAAAATGACTCAGTAATTACGTTTTTAGATGATAAAAAAATAACAATAAGTGGTCTAAAATCAATTAGTGGTTATATAACAATTCTAGATGTAAATGATTACGATAATTATATTAATGACTTAATACACAAAGTTCAAAATTTTGATTTTAAGAAATTTGAGTCTCAAAGAAAAATTCAAAGTTTGGATTTATTCTCTTTAAAACTAAATCATTTATTTGAGAATGAATTTGAAGCCTATGAAGCTTTAAGAGATTATCCAAATAAAGAATTTTTAGTTAAAAGTGGAGTCCTTCTAAATATTTTTGCTCCTTGGGGACCTAATTGTAAAACTAAGTATGGACGAAAATTTTATAAAGGTAAGGAGCTTGGATCAGGTAGTTTTGGAAGTGTATCTAATTATCTTGTAAAGTTAAACGGAAAGTATATGATTGTTGCTTTAAAAGAGCTAGTTGATATTGATGATGAGAATCTTATCTATGGATTTAAAAATGAAGTACTCGGATCAAGAGCTAGAAAGCAAATAGTCGCCCCAAATTTAATTGATATTTACTCTGCAAACGTAAATCCCAAAGAAAATGATTTTAGTATCATAATGGAAACAGGGCAAGATTCAACTGATTTAGAGGAAGCAATTTTAGATGAAAAAGTCACTGCACAAACTACACTTGATTATTTATTAGATTCTATAAACGGAATTGAAACCCTTTGGCAAAATGGTTTTTGTCATTTAGATTTTAAACCTGGAAATGTAGTAGTCTTCAAAGATCAATTCACAGGTCAACAAAAGTGTAAAATTATTGATTTAAATCTTCCTAAAATTGATAATCTTTTAAATGAGGTATGGTATAGAACAGTTGAACTTTCTTTCTCAAAACACTTTGCAATGTATTTATATTTAAGTCAAACTAACGCATGTAATGATGAGCTTAATAGATTAAACTTATCTGCCCTCAAAGAAGCTAATGGTGGGACATTAGAACAATCTTTTGTTACGATTTATAATAACTTTATTAATTCCTCTGGTTTTAACCAAGATGAATTTAAAGCATTTAATTTAAAAGCTGCAAAAGCCAATGATACTAAAGCTTTAATTTATACATTATTAATGATTTGGAGAAATAAAAGTCTTCCTGTACAAGGTGAAACTTTAGATTTTTTAAATCAGTGTAATAATATTTTAGAAAAATCTGAAATACTCAAGGGTAATCCAGATTCACCAATTGAAGAAGTTATAAGAGCTATGAAAGAAGAATTTGAATTTTTTAGCTCACCCAATAAGATTTCAAAATTAAAAGAAATCATTAACTTATTAAAAACTCAAATTCAAGAAGGCTCACTAGAATCACAAAATATTACTCAGCCCCTTCGTATCTCTGATTTAAAACTAGATCAGTTAAGTCATCAAGGTTCAGGTCAGACAGATGTGACCCCAGCTCCAGAATTTGTAGAGGATTCATCAATAGCTTTAAAAACTCAAGTGACCCCAGCTCCAGAATTTGTAGAGGATTCATCAATAGCTTTAAAAACTCAAGTGACGCCAGCTCCAGAAGTTGTGGAAAAAGCAAATACTAATAATATAGAAGATCGAGCTTATGAAGATATACAAGGTTTACAAGAAGATCTAGTTGAAGACATACCTGCGCAGCAAGAAATTTTAACCTCTTCTGACTCTGAAACCCAAAGTACTCTGGTAAATCACAACCCTGAAACTTTACAAAGCATTATTGGTAAATATTTATCAATTTCAAATCCAACTGAAGAAGATTTCAATGGATTTATGGGACAAATAAATACTGTCTTCGAACAACGAAACGGTCAAAAGCAAAGCTTTAAAAGAAAACTCAAGAATTTCGTTTTTGGTAAAGTGCCTCTAAAGACAAAACTTAAAGCAGCTGCAATAAGCATTTCTGCAGGTGCAATTTTATCAAGTAAAGCTATTTTATCAGCTACAGGATTAGCAACTATAGTTGGAGCAAGCCCAGTTATGCCTATTGTTTTAATGACAGTTTTCTTTAAAACATGTTCTGCCTCATCTCTTTCTACTATTTTCACAAAACGTAGGCTCAAAAAACTTCTTAAAGACGACAATTTTGATTCAAGAATAGTAAAACTTTTTTACTATGCTAAACAAGCAGTCGGAAATGAAGACGATATTCAAAATGAATTAGATATTAATCTTAAAACCCTTAAAGATGGAGGAACTTTGACTATTGATCAAATCCAAACTTCTTTAAAGGCATTGAGCAAAAATAGCAATCAAGATAAAATAAAAGATTTCTTAGGTGGTCTAGGTTTAAGCGCCCTAATTTCTTCAGCTATCTATTATGGATTAACTTACGAACCAGTAGCTAATTTTATTCAAGATAAAATCAAAACTCTAAAAAGCTGGTTACTAAATATATTCGAATCAAATCAAACCATTCCTGTAAAGCATGTTTCAACATCTCAGTTAGCTCAAAAACCAACACCATCACCAGATTCTTCTAGTCAACCAACAGTGGAAAAAACAACACCAGATTCTTCTGTAGTTGATAATACTCCAAAAAATCAATTACCAGAGGTTTCTACTCCAGAAATTTCAACCACTCAGGGTTTTATTCCAGAAACAGGAAACGCCTCAGACACAATTCAAATCAACTCGAATGGCTCAAGAGTTCATATGAGGGGTCCAAACGGAGAAAACCTTACAAATCGATTTGGATTTAACAGATATTGGAACGCTAGAAATCCTATAGTAAGAGTAGATTTATCTGATCCAAAAATTGTTGATATTGATGGTGAAAAGCACGTGATTTATCAAACCTTATTGAAAGGTAAGTTATCGGGTAGATGGATTTCTGGAACAATGATTGGAGGAAAATAAAACTTTTCAAGATCCATATAAAATGTTAATTTTTAATAAATATTAAAATACTTCAGATTATGAATAAAATAAATACAAATCAAAATATAAATATAAACGAGTTTAATGACTTATGTGGCCCAGAGAATTCAGAAGGAAAAATTACGCCAACTGTAGAAATGATTTCATCTTTAATTCAATATGAATTATCAAGAGTTTTTAATGATCTTAAATTAGTAGATCCTCAAAATTTAAAACATATTACCTTAGATTCATATAAAGACTTTCTAAATTCTTATTTACATGCAAATAGTCTAACTATGAGTGATTTATTTTCTAATGAGGTTATCAAAGTTTTTATTGATCAAATTCTAGACAAGACTAACCTCCATGAATATTTATTACCAAATTATACATTTTTAATTTTTCCAATTCCATTTGATACTTCTTTACGACCGGTAAATGAATTAAGTCTCAAAAGCGCTGATAATTTAAAGATATTACTTCTTGAAAACATGGATTCTAAAGTTAGTTTTACCACTTACAGAGGAACCTACCTTCACAAAATTCTACCTAGTGAATTTCTAGACTGCAGCTTTAAAATTCCCCAGTTTACACAAGGTCAACCTTTAACTAATGAATTTAAAGAAGAGTTAAAATCTGAAATCATAAATTCAATCGATAAGTTAAAAGATTTACTAATCTAAAATTAATCAATTTCAACAGTCAGTTTTTCAGTTCTTGAAAGCTCACAAAAATCCAAATTTAGTGAACTTAAAAAATTCCAAAAATTAAGATTACTTGATCTAAAAGCTACAATTGGTTCAATATATTCAAGTATTTCATCACAAACATAAGTTCGGTTTCTTTTAATGATACTATCTCTTATTAAGATATCGTGCGGTTGAGAAAAGCAAACCTGTATTTTTAAATGATTCAAACCTTTTATTTTAGATCTTATCTTGATTAGAAGAACATTGTTAAAATTTTCAGGAAGTAAATGGGCAAGTGTTGTAGTTTGAATCAATCTGTGGTCAGCAAATATACTTGCGTTGTACTCTGGGTTGAAAACATATGAAAAATTAGAACTGATATTTAAATCAGAGTCCATTAGTAGTTCATAAGCTTTTTGCCCTGGCCTATTGTGAAAAATTGAAGCGTCGACGATGCTTTCAGTTTTGTGTAGTATATTCAATAAAATTCCATAGTCAGGTGTATAGTTGCGAACTTCGTAGACGGAATCATGAAAAAAGTTATTTATGCATTCCTCTAATCTTGCTTCTTTTATTAAATCTAAAATAGATATTACAAACGAAGAATTTACATTGTTATCAGCTGATAAAATAGTAAATTTATCTCCAAATAATCCTAAGAAAGTTTGAATTTGTGTACTATTTATTCTATGTTCAGAAATTGATTTTTTCATTTCCCAGACTTTGACAGGTGCGTTTTTATGAATTTCAACAAGGTCAACTCTATCCCTAGGACATATTGAATAACTATTTCTTATAGTTTGACCAAATTCTCTAACTAAATATTTTGGCTCTAGAGACAGCATAACAGCTATTATTCCTAAATTTTGAATTATTTCCCCCTTGATTTCCTGTAGTGAGTATTCAACGCGATCTATGTGGTAATCCTTAAGACTCCATTTTGAGTTCTGATACTTAGTAGATAATACCGTCCAACCTTTAATATACTTAGAATAACTTAAGTCCATACGTAGTGTTTAGCTAGAAGTAACTCTAGGATTTATTTTTATAATTGTCAAACAACTTTCTTGTTGTTCTAATTGAAATACATAAAATGAAATTAAATAAGTAAATATACTTTTCTTGTAAAAATAAATCTCATTTTCTAATATTAAATCTTACAAGTAATCAAATCAAATGAAACTTTCAATTAAAATAAAATCAGCAATCCTAATGGTTTTAGGTTTGGTAATTACTTGCAGTGCTATCTATAGTCTCAATTATATTGAGTTTTATTCATCTAATTCTTGTCCTGAAATTTCTAAGATAAAGTTTGTGTGCCCCGAAACTGATCAAGTTCAATTTTTAAAAGGGGAATGTATGCCGAAAAAACAATGGTACAAAAAAGCCTTATTTACTTGTAAATCACAGTTAGAATCTCAAAATCGTCAAAGTCCATCGCGTAATTTAATACGCAGACCGTTTGTAGAAAATTCATCTGCCAGAAATAGTAATCAAAACCATAGCCATAACCATAGCCATAATCATAGCCACACAGGACACACTCAAGATCAAAATCAGAACATAAACCAAGAAAATTTGGACGCAATGCAAGAGCCTCAAGGTTTAACAAATAAGGATAATTTTCATATGCATGGAGATCATAAAAATATCAAACAAACTTTTTTAAAAGGTCCTTTTGCAGAAAATGATCGTGTTCATGAAAATCAAAGCCAATTCAACTGTTCATCTCAGGATGCTTTAAGTTTTAATCAAAATAATTTAATAAGTTCACTCCAAAATAACACTTTTGAATGTTTAAGTTATTTATTTAATTACAATCAAGATTTAGAAGGTCTATTTACACAGAATCATTTAAATCTGGTTTTAAATCATTTGGATGGACTTGATCTAAATAATTTAGATACAAGACAATTACCTGGCTTATTAAGATTCGTAAGAACAAGTTTTTACAATGAATTTTTTTATAATTTAAATTTTTCTGAGCAAAGTAAAGATCAAGCTCATAATATATATCTTAATATTTTAAACCGGATTCCATCGAATACAATTGATCCAAATCTGAATTTAATAATAAATGAAATTACTGCTGGTACCTTAAAATCTCATAGTTATTTATTTGTAGATAAATATTCTGAAATTTTAAACAATTTCAATCAAAACCCAAATCAATGGAATATATATGAAAGAGAACTAGCCGTGTATAGTATTTTATACACTCTTGATTTAAGCCTTGGTATCTACGATTCTTTAGATAGACAATATTATCAAGATCAAAATTTTATAAATTCTATAGATTTAGAGTTAATTCAAACGCTGCAGTCAATAGCTTCTAACCAGCAAATGGCCCAAGGTCCTCAAAGCTATATTGTAGAAAATGCAATTTGGATTTTAGGTCATATGGTAGTTTTTTCTGAGATACCTGAAAGCCAACAAATTTTACAATTTTTAACAAATTTAATCAGTCAGTATCCTAGACTTTCTAATATCTTTTTAAGACTTGTAATAACTTTTGATCATTATAATAATTGTCAAACTTCTAATGTAGAAGAAAGATATTGTATTGATGATTTTACTCAAGAAGTTGATAGGACATTTTTACCAAATGAGTACAGTTTTGATGATGGATCTTTGGAAATTAAAACATCACTTGAGTTAGAAGAGATAGAAGTTTTATATCAAGCTGCAAATGAAGTCCAAAATCAATTTAATAGAATTACGCAAACCTTAATGCCATTAAGAAATGATACGAATTCGAAACTAAAAGTAGTTATTTATGGATCTCGCTCGGACTACGAAAGCTATCATAACTTTTTAACAAATTTACCTACGAACAATGGTGGTATTTATATAGAGCCGGATGGAACATTTTATACTTATCAAAGAACTCCTCAAGAAAGTATTTATACTTTAGAAGAGCTTTTTCGACATGAATATGCCCATTTTCTAGTTGGAAGATTTTTAATTGAAGGTCTTTGGGGGCAAGAACCAATTTATGCAAATGATCAAGTGACATGGTTTGATGAAGGTTTTGCAGAGTTTTTAACAGGAAGCACGCAAACTTCAGTTAGTGTAAGGCAAACTTTAATTTCTCGAATCCGGGAAGATGGATCAGGGAGGTTAACACTTCAAGAAATTTTTAATTCTAACTATGGAACTTTTAAGTTTTATAGATATGCAGCTGTATTTTTTAATTATCTTTATGAAAATGATATCTCTAAACTTAGAAATATACTTGAATTAGTTAAAAACTCTAATGTAGAGGAGTACAATATTTATATTGATCAGTTAGCTAACGATATAG
This sequence comes from bacterium, assembly GCA_002718715.1. GTDB lineage: Bacteria > Patescibacteriota > Gracilibacteria > UBA1369. The sequence goes on along the minus strand of PBFJ01000014.1, from coordinate 82,199 downwards.
AATTAGAAAACAGTTATCAAAATTACATCAATCAAAAAATTCAGGACTTACGACAACTCTCCAATCCTAGAAGCTTATTTATAGATTATAACTTTTTAGATACAAATAATATTCGGTTTATTCAGTCTAATTTTAATCAAACCCGTTTGGGATATAGAGGAAATTGCTCTATTTCTAGTTTTGAAATACTTTCAAGATTCTCATGCAAGGGGGTTTTAACTGGTGTTAGACGACAAAATCAAGATTTTTCTCAAGCTTGGAGGGAATTTAATGATAACTTAAACGAAATTATAGCTGAAAGCCAAAGTTTACGCTTAAATAACTTTAATTCAATTCTTTGCAGAGTTTCTAGTATATATTTTATTGATTTACAAAATGGTTATTATTATCCATCTGCCGACTATAATTGTACGGGTCCACTTGGTATGATTCCATATCAGCAAATTAATCCACTTCAAAAAATAAACCAAGATTTCCAATCGACTAGAATTGGTCATCTAGCACAATGTTATGAAAACGATCAAGTAGAAAATCAGATTTTGTGTAACCTATATCTATCAAGTCAGGTATTTCCAAGTTCACATGATAATCTAGATTTAGAAAATCAAATTCAATCTTTACTAAATACCTCAAGTAATCAAGTTTACGCAAGTAATCCCAATTTTTATTCGGATTTTCAATGTAGTTTAATTGAAAGCTCACAAAGTATAATTAATTACGGATCAAATCACAAATATATGCGTCAAAGAGCTAGTTGTTTCTTAAACTATTAACAGCATTTGTAAAGTAAATATTTTTGACTTATAGAGACCTAGAGTATAAAGTTTTTTGGCTAATAAAAAAAAACAAATGAACCGAAGAAACTTTATAGGTTTTTTAGGAGCCAGTCTTTTAAGCGCATGTGGAGAATCTATTTTTGATTCTAAAAAAATCACCTTAGAGCTCTCAAGAATGACACAACAAATTAATTCAACAATTTCAAATCTGGCATTCCAAGAAGATCTTTCTCAAAACTCAGTTGCCGGTATTAAAACTATCGAAGGTTGCGAATACAGATCAGTACATACTGCATTTCAAGCAAATATTTTAGACGAACCAACACCGGCAATCAGTACATATTATATCTGCTCAAAACAAAACAATTTCCACACACAAATTCCAGAACATGCAACTTATGGATTTGGATATGCTATTGATACTTATAATGATCAAGGATATAAATTCATTCAAAGTTCTTATTTTGAAGAGTTTATAATTCAATTTAAAGACAATTCAATCATCTTCTATAATTACAAAGGGGATTCATTTGAGATTGATTTTAGAAGTAATACATTTATATATTATTTAACAAATGTAGTTCAAGATATAGAAGTTTCCCAATTTGATTTTTCTTTTACTCATCTTACAAAAGGTTTCAGCTTTGAACCTCAATATAGAAAAAGCCTAAAGAATGAAAATAAAATAAACTTATTAGATCTAGAATTCTATAAAAGTACACTTTTAAATATTCCAAAATAAACTATACAACATTCTTGACACGGTAAAATGTAATATGTATATTTAAGTAAATAATTACATACAAATGTTAAAGGATCCTTTTAAATTTTCATATCTTGATAATCAAGCTATTGTAAACTCAATTCAGGAAATTAAAGATCTTTTCGAAGGAGTTAGATTTGAAAATCACGAACTTTCAGAAGAAGATCAAACAGAAGTTATTGATATAATTCAGGGTTTCCTAGGTCAAATCCAGGATAAAGTCCAACGAGCCTCTCATATAGAAGAATCATGCTTAGAAGATATTCTTATAGATGACGATTTTTTAGAAAACTATGCTTTTTTATTTAATTTAATGGATGAAATTCTGCAAAGATTAATTCTTGATTCAAAAGAAACAAAACTTAAAGATAACCCCTTTTTACCTAAATTAAAAGATATTCCATTAGAAAGAAGGGAAGTTTTAACTCTACCATCCGATGATAAACATCTGAATGATGAGTTTCTTACAGAAAGATTTGCAGTAAAGCCAATTCAAGAAATATTAGATGAATTCTCAATAAATTTTAGAACCCAAGAAGATTTTTATGAAGATTTTGAAAGATTCGACAGTTTTTCCTCTAAGCTTAGGCTTTTTAAATATTTAGGATTAAGATTTTGTAAGATCACAAAAAATCCAATTTCATCTTCTTCGTGGTTTAAGAATTTTATATCTTCAGAAGAGTATACTGAGTCTGATAATATTGGTTTCGATAAACATAAAGGTGTTGGTGATCATGGAAGTTATTATTATAAATCAGTAAATATTCATGATGGAAGACCAAAGAATTGTTATTTTAAATTAAGAAATCAAGATAGAATAGATAGTATAAATATTGAAAATATTTATAAAGAAATTTATGAAAAATTATCTAAACTTTCAGAGCTATCTATAATTTTAGATAACGCAAGTGATAATAAAAAAAGAAATTTTTACGTGTACATGAGTGATTTAAACAATGTAATTGATACTCTAATTCTTAAATTATTATCTTCTCCACAATTAAAGGGGCTTTACAATATCTAGCAATTTAAAATCATGGAATTCAATTTATAGCTAGTTTTAATAGTGGTAAAATAAAAAAAAACCACTTATGACTACTAATAATTTTCATGGTGAAAAATATTTACATGCTGCTTTTCCAGAAATTCGAAGTATTGTTACAAATAAAAGAAAAATTTTAACCTTTCAGGAAAAAATTGTACCTAGTAAAGCAAAATATTTAATTCACGACTTTTTAAGTCAATTAAATATTCTATTATCTTATGAAAACTCAAAAGATTGGTATTTTACGTATTTTCAGCAATTTTGCATTCAAGAAGATTCTATTCTAGATTCAGCAGTTATAAGAATTTTAGATTTGAATGAAGAGGAAATACAAGAGATTGATAAACATAGGCATACTCTTTATGCTGAGCATTTTAATGTTCAAAAGGAAACTGCCTATATGTGGTTTGATTTGATTTTTACTTCTTATATGTATCCCACATGGTTAAAATACTGGGCTTTAAAAGGATTAGAAAAAATGGCATTTAACGCCAATAAGAAAAAAATAATTCGAAGAAAAAAAAGTAGTCTTTTAGATTTTCCAGAGATAGTTCCTGAAGTTTTTCGTAAAACAATGCAAACCATGCTGAATTCTATTCAAACCAATGGTTTTGAATATGATAATCCAAAAATTGAATTTATTTTTTCAAAAGAGTATAAAAACAAAAAACCTGATTTCTGGGATGTGTATGGTCATTTTTATCAAGAAGCAGTCTATGATTTTCAAGATTTATACGTAAATACAGATGGTGTTTGGATAGATTATATTGGAATAAAAGATAGTTTTGTTTTATACAATAGTCTTCTTAATTATCCGGTTGCCTGGTGTATTAAAAGTGAAGTTTATTGTAAGAAAATTTTAGAGGATCAAAAAGTTTGTATTTATTACACTCAAGATAACTTTGGTAATTATGAAGTTCCAAGGATGGCTATAGTATATTCCGAAAACCCAGATTTATCAGTTAATATTGAGCAATTTCGGGGAGTAGAAGAATATCAAAATCTAGATATATTCATGTATAAAGAGCAGTCTTACTTAGATAAATTTCTAGAGGTTAGAACTTCAGAGGAGTTTTTAGAATTCTTAGAGGAAATTTTTTATATGATTAATATAGTTGAAAACAAACTTTTAAATCCTAAGTTTGTATATGACGAAAGTAGTCAGGAATTATTGAAGCTTTTATTAAATGAAGATTTTTCAAGTAGATTTTCATTTATATCAAAAGAAAGAATTAAACTTTTTCTAGATAAATCTAAGAAAAAATCTTAGTAAATTTTTAAAATCTCGTAAATTCTACTATGTATTTCATCTGATGTAGAATCACAGGTATCTAACAATTTATTAGATATATCAAATTGCCTTCTTTTTCCAGGGTAGTAACTCATACTTTCATGAAGTGTTTCAACTCTTAATTTTCTAAGTTCTGGATATAAATAAAAATTTTTAGTAGTGAATGATTCATATCTTCCCTTTTCAATTTCTCTAAATGTTTTACCGACATGAATTCCAAATATATTTTGATGATCTAGATGGTTAAAGCTACTTTCTAAAATAGGTTGAAATGGTTCAAATCCAGGAAGATAAGTTTGACCACCAAAAGTTTGAGATTCTGGTTTTCTTGCTAAAACATCTAGACATGCTGGGTTTGAAAATATATTAAATTCTTGAAGTTTTACATCTGGGTTTTGACTTAAAACTAGTTCAATCTGAGCTTGTGTTTTTATACTTGTATCCATGAACGTACCATATTCAGACTTTCTTTGTGATTGATGTAAACCAGATAAAACTCTTACTTTTTGTGTTACCTCTTGACCATTATATACCCCTTCTTTAATAGGTAAATCTACAAATGAGAACATTTAAATTGTGTTAAATTCAAAACTAATCTAGCAATTATAACGAAAAAGTAAAGTTATTTATTTCTAAAGTAACATGCCATATAAGTACTTATAAAAACAGCAATTATCAAAGAGAAACTTCCAATTAAGGAACGTACAATTTCTTCAATAAAGGTTTCATTGTTTAAAATCATTCCAATATCCTGAGACCCAACAAAAAATAGGAGTAATAAAGGTAAGCTAGCACCAGCATAAATTAAAAAAATCGTATTGGTCAATGATGCAATATGATCTCTCCCAACTTTTATTGATCTAAGAAATAATTTTCTAAAACTTTGTTTTGGATCAGATTCGTTAATCTCTAAAGTCAATGAGGTTTGAGAAATTGTGATATCATCTAGGATACCTAATAAAGAAATCAAAATTCCTCCAAATAAAATACCTTTGAAATTAAAATCATAATCAGGATTGAACATTAAAAAGTTTGATTCCTCCGAGCTCATTCCTGATAAATTTAAATAATTCATGGATATATAAATTACTAAACTAGAAAATAATATAGAAATTAAAGTACTTAATACAGCTATATTGGTCTTTTTACTAACACCATGCGATAAATAAAAAGTTAGAGGTACCAATATTAAACTAGTAAAAAAGCATACCCAAACAGGAGAGTACCCATTGGAAATTAAAGGTAGGGTTATGTAACTAATTACCAATACACTACCAATTAAAGATGAAATAACTCTAAAACCTTGCACTTTAAAGATATAAATTAGAAATCCACAAAATAATAGTATTAGAATTTTAACCTCATTTAATTTATAAACTTCACTTACATAACTATAATCTCCTGCTGTTTCAACAATTACTTTATCTTTTACTTTTAAATCAAAATTTCCAGGATCTACTAGACTTTCTATATTATTTTGAGAAACTAATACTCCTTCATCTTGAATCTCTATTACCTCAAAATGTTTAATGTTAAATCCAAAAAAGAATATAATAAAACTAATTAAGACGATAAAAATAGAACTCAAATTAACAAATTTAGAGCTCTGGCTATTGTGTACTTGGTGCATCTTAAAACTTATATTTATCTAATTTTACTATAAAAATAAGAATTCATGAATTGAAAATATTTTGCTTAAATTGAAAGTAATGATATAATTAAATGAATCTAAATATTTTAATGCTAAGTATTCGATTGTTCGCTTCAAAAGATTTCGCTATGGTATCAAAGATAACTATCGACTGTTTTGAGAAAATAAATTCAAAGAATATGTCAAAAGACGAAGTTAAGTATGCAAAAGAATATTATTCAACTACAAAGCTAAAGCAAAGTTCTAAAGATTTTAATTTTTACGTATGTGAATTAAACAGTCAAATTGTTGGATCGGTAGCATTTAAGGAAAATCAAATTCACAATTTGTTTGTGGATCCAAAATTTCATAGGATTGGGATTGGGAAAAAACTTCTGGAATTTGCAGAGTCCAAAATATTTAAAAATCATCAGCTGGTTGTTTTAGATTCATCCCCCTATGCTGTAGAATTTTATAAAAAGTTTGGTTACAAAGTGTTAGATAATCATCAAAATAAACTAGGGTTGTCAATTGCCATGTCAAAAGATAAATCTATAAGTAAAACCAATCTTGAATCCAAAGCCGGAGCCAAGACCAAATCTTAGTTACATGAATTACAGACTCCTTGGAAGCTTAAATCTTCTTGTTTAACCTTGAAGCCTTTTAATTTAATTAAAGCTTCGATCTCATAAAGTTTCTTTTCAATTTCCTGGTCATTTACACACTTTACTAATTTACATTTACTGCATTCAATATGAATATGATGTTCATCTAAAGATTCATAAAAAACAATTCCAGAAACTGAATTTACTTTATTTATTAAATCCATATCTAATAATTTTTCTAGAGTTCTATATACAGTAGTTTTGTGAAGATTCTTATTTTTTGATTTTAAAAATTGTGAAATTTCCAAGGCTGAGATTGGTTTCTCTGAGTCTTTGATAATATTGTAGATCAATTCTTTGGTTTTAGTTTTGTACATAACGCTTGCTAATTAAAGTAAATATAAAAATTCCTGATAGTACAAAAATAATAGCACTACTGGTTGGGATGTTATAGTAAAAGGATAAAATTATTCCGCTAATAGTAGATACAAGATTAAATCCAATGCTTAGAAAGATAGAATTTTTAAAGCTTGAACTAATCTGTTGAGCACTTAAAACTGAAATTATCAAAAAGGCACTTACAAGTAAACCACCGACAATCTTAAGGCTTATTGCAACAAAAATACTTGTTACTGCCATTAAAAGTAATTCGTATTTTCTAACTTTTTTAAATTGCGATTTCAAAAAATCAGGATCAAATACCAATCCAATCAACTTTTGGTAATTAAATAATAATAATCCAAAGGCAATTAATATAAAGGAAGAAATTATCCAGACTTCTGATTTAGATATTGTCAGAATAGAACCAAATAAGTAGGTTTCTAAAGAAACGTTTGAAGAGGGGGACATATTCACAAAAAATATTGCTAAGGCTAACCCCAAAGATAAAATTAAAACGTTGAAAGCTTCCTTATTTAAATGACTTTTATTAGACAAAAAGTAAAGTGAAAAACCAGCTAACAAAGAAAATACTATAGGAAGGAGTCCAACTCCACTACCTAGAAATATTCCAAGACCAACCCCTGCCAAACTAAAATGAGATAGCATATCTGACATATTGGATCTTTTACCAGCCACTAAGAAATTACCCAAAAAGGCAGCAAAGACTGAAAATAAACTTCCGACTAATAAGCTTCTAACGATAAAGGTATAGTTTAAAAATTCTAACATTTTTCATGGTTATGGTGATGGTGAATTTGATTTATTTGTAAAGTCTTATCTTCTGATCTTTGAAGTTTTCCTTGCATAAATTTCACAGGGTGACAGCCTTCGTGAAGATGCTTATTTAAACATATTATCCTTTTACATTTTTGAATGATAGTGTCAACTTCATGGGATACAAATATAATTGTAGTTTTATCTTCTTTGTTTATTTTTGCTAAAAGCTCGTATATTTTAATTTTTGAAATCATATCTACATTACTAAAGGCTTCATCAAATATTAAAACATTTGGATTTCCTACCAAAGCTCTTGCTATAACGACTCTTTGTTTTTGACCACCAGATAAGTTTAAAAAGTTTTCTTTTAAAATACTCGGATTCAAATCAACTTTTTTTAAAGCAGTATTTATATCGTTTGAATTTTTGCTTTTATTGAAAATAGATTTATTTTCAAGACCCATACTTATTACCTCCAGAACGCTTATTGAAAAGCCAGTTTCTCCTAAGAAATATTGAGGAACGTAAGAAAAATTAATACCATCTTCAATGGTTATCCTCCCAGAAGTAGGGGGTAATAAACCTAATATACATTTTAATAAACTTGATTTACCTGCCCCATTTGGACCAATAAGCCCCACATATTCACCTGAATTAATTTCAAGGTTTATATCTTCTAGAATAGTTTTTATTCCAAATTTTAAATTTAGATTTTCAATTTTTATTTCTGACATTTTAGTGCAGTCTTAATAGCTTTTATGTTCTTATCTAAGGCTTCAAAATAATCAACTTTTGAATCCTCCATAGGTATTATCTCTAAAACTTCAAAGTTTGCCAAGTCATCACCTAAAATTTCCTCTACACTTTCATGACCGTGTCCATGGTGATCATCATGGTGCCCCTCATGTCCTTCCTCTTCATCATGATGTTCTTCATGTTCATCATGGTGCTCTTCGTGTCCATCATGGTGCCCCTCATGTCCTTTGTGTTTGTCGTGATCACCCAATACTTCTTGAATATCTTCTTTGTATTGTGGTTCGCTAAGAATAAATTCATGTTTTGATTTCATTGATTCTACAAATTTTTGAGCTGAAAATCCAACAAAATGGTCTTCATTTACAAGTGAATCAACTTCGAATCCATAACTATTTGCAAGAGGCTCTAGAAAGTTGTGAGAAACTAAAACACTACTACTTTCACAATTTTCTAATGCAGAAACATAATCGAAGTTAATGTTTTCTAATTTTCCTTTTAAAGTTTCAAGATTTTTACTAAGATCGTTTTTTAGATCTGGCTTAACTTCGATTATCTTATTCGTAATAATTTCGGCATTTTCAATTGTTCGTATTGGGTCAAGCCAGGTATGGTAATTTCCATTAGGTTCTAGCTCTAAAATTTCAACTCCTTTTTCATTTAATTGATCTTTTAGCTCCCACACAAAATTCTCTAAATTTCTAGATTGAATCACAATTAGATCTTGTTCATATAGACTACTTAATTCTTTTGCGCTTGGACTGTACTCGTGTAAGTGCTTGTCTCCAGCTAATCCTAAAACATTGTTATCTAAAAGTTCATTTAAAATATATTCATTAGGGTATATTACTGTGGCTACTTTTACATCAGTAGAGTCTGCAGCTAAATTTTCTTGGCTGTTTTGCACACCGTTTGAGCATGCAATTAATAGTAAGCTTAAAAGTGCAATTGATAGTTTTTTCATAACAAAATATTATATACAATTATATTTTACATGTGTAATCCCAAAACGCAACTAGGTTGCAATTTTGTAAATCACAACTATATTGCTATAATAAATTAAATAATTTTATGACATGACTAAAAAAAATCAGATCCCAAAATTAATAGGTAAAACCTTTGCTCATGTTCAAAATACGGTTGATAATTTAGTAACTAAAGGTTTTAAAAAACTTGCTAATTTTGAGAAACAAAAACCATCTAAAGATGAGCCAAAAGCTTTCGAGTATGGAAGAAAAGTTGCAGGTTTTTTCGGTAACATGGGAAAAAGTTACTACAAGGAGTATGATAAATTAAAGAAAAACAAAGATGAAAACTGAATTTGAAGCAACCTTTTCATGTGTTGATCATGAGCAATTACGAAAAAAATTAAATAGCTTAGGCGCATCTTTAATTCAAAAAGAATTTATACAAGTTCGAAGTAATTTTAATTTACCAACTGCAAATAAAAATGCTTTTGTTAGAGTCAGAAAAGAATTCGATAAAATAACTTTAACTCTTAAAGTTTTCGAAGAAGATGATTCTATACATAGACAAAAAGAAGTAGAATTAAAAATTGATTCTTTTGAAGAAGCTATAAGTTTCTTAGAGTTTACAGGATTTAAACAAAAAAGTTTCCAAGAAACCAAAAGAGAACTCTGGGAGATTGATGGTTGTCAAATCATGCTTGATACCTGGCCATTTTTAGATCCATTTGTTGAGATAGAATCTACAAATGAAGAAAATGTAAAAAAACTATCACAAAAACTAGGCTTCAATTATAATCATGCAATTTTTGATTCTGTTGATTATCAGTATGCAAAGAAATATAATATTTCCAGGGATAAAGTTAATCAAACAAAAATTTTATCTTTTGAATCTAAAAATCCATTTATCTAAAATTTAACTATATACAATGAACCAATTTGATTTAAGCTCCAATGGCTTTCCAGTTAAAAAAAGTTTTATTTATTTAATAATACTTGCAATCCTTTTTGTAGGATCGACTTTCACAATTGTAGGACCGGGACAAAGAGGAGTAGTTGTTCGTTTGGGACAAGTAACAGGAAAAGTCTTCAATGAAGGACTTAATTTTAAAATGCCAATTGTTGATTCTGTTGTAAAAATGGATGTGAAAGTCCAAAGGTTTGACATCCAAAAAAGTCAAGCCGCTTCAAAAGATGGACAATCAGTTTTTACAACTATTTCAGTAAATTATTCACTCCAACCAGAAAAAGTAGATAAAATCTATCAAACTCTTTCTAAAGGTTATGAATACAATGTGATTTACCCTGCCGTAAATGAAGCAATTAAACAATCAACAGCTAAGTATGATGCTGTAGAAATCCTACAAAATCGTGCGGAAGTTGGAGAAATGATGAGAGCCATTCTTCAAGAAAGATTAACTCAACACAACATCAACGTTGTAGCGGTTTCAGTAAACAACCTGGAGTTCTCAGAAAGTTTCGACAATGCTTTAGAGGCAAAGCAAACAGCCGTTCAACAAGCTTTAAAAGCTAAAAACGATTTAGAGAGAGTGAAATTTGAGGCTGAACAAAAAATTCAATATGCTAAAGCTGAAGCAGAGGCAATTCGTATTCAAGCCGAATCAATTTCAAAACAAGGTGGTGAAAACTACGTTAAGCTTAAGGCAATAGAAAAATGGGATGGAAAACTTCCAATGTATTCTACATCTAGTGATTCTGGAACTTTTTTCAATCTTCCCCTAAACCGATAATCATCGGAAGATGTAAATTAATCTTGTAAAATATTATGAAAAAATTACTTCAAAAAAAATTCCTTATTCCAATATTTATACTAGTTTTTGTACTGGGGTATTACCTAGTTTTACCAGCTTTTATTGTACTTGAAAAAAATGAAGAAATATCGTTTGAAAAACCAGGAAATTCTGAATTACAAGATCCTAAGCAGAAAAATATTCAAGGTCAGCCTGAGATTTTAAGTCAAAATGACTTTCAAAAAGCTGCTTATGACGTAAAAGGTCAAGCCTTAGTTCTACAACAAAATAATCAAAGAATCTTAAGGTTCGAAAATTTTGAAACCATCAACGGACCAAGTTTGAATATATATTTAGTTAATTCTAAAAACAAAGATATTTATCATGATTTAGGCCCAATCAAAGCTACTAAGGGAAATGTAAATTATCAAATTCCTGAAAGCTTGGATTTAAATCAATATGATCAAGTCCAGGTTTATTGTGTACCATTTAAAAAAGTTTTTAGCTACGCCAGTCTTTAAAGATATAAAAGTCAAGTTATCAAATGCTTGACTTTTTGTTATAGAGTTTTAATATATATACTTACATTTAAAGAAAAATATGACAAAACTAAGTATTTCAAGGGAAGGTTTAACTTTTAACGTTAACCCTTTAAAAAACGATGCTGATGCAGAGCAAAGGTATAATCAATTTTTATCTAACGTAGATTCAAATAGAGCGCTTAGAATTCTCGAAGGTATTAACTATGATTATCAAAGAATTAATGAAGTACCAAATTCACAAAGGGCATTTTTAATTTCAATGCGTGATAATTTTATTGTAAAAACAACCATTGATATCTTTAAAACCAGCGGAATTAAAGGATGGCAAATCGCTGATCAAGAGGCTTATAGAGAAATTAAAGAAGAAGATATTCCAGAAACTATCCCGCCTCACAATTTCTCTCCTGAAATTATAGATGAAAATTTAGACCAATTAAGAAGTCAATTTTTAACAGTTCTTAAACAAAAGTAAAACTTACAACTAAGCAGGATACCTGAGTTGATAAAAAGTCAAAAGCATGCTATGATAATATGATTATAGTTAATATTTTAGACAATGGTAGAAATTTATAATGATTCATTGATTAAAAGAGCGGAAGCTTTGGGGTATAAAATCGAAGACATTAAAGAAATAAATAAAACAACTTCCTTCATTCAAAGTTCTATTCAAAGATTACTAGGTGATGATAACGAAAAAGAAATTTTAAGAGTAGCAAGGGAAGTCGAAAGACAAGAGTCTTCTTTTATTTCAAACTGCAAACTTCAAATCAATCAATTATTGAAAGATGAATTTTTCCTAGATAAAAAAGAATTATCTCAACAAGTAAAAAAACTATATTCAACTCTTAAAAGTGATATGTTTAAATGGGAATCAGTAAGTTTATGTCTTGAAATAGTAAAAAAACAAAACAAAAAAATTAATCAATTTTTCGAAATTTTATCTCTTCAAGAACAATTTTCTTCCCCCCAAAGTTTTAATAATTTTTTAAATTTATTTCTGCCACATGAAAGGCTCCTTAATAATTATTATTTTAACAATTCATTTAAATTAATTGCTGATAATTTTTCAAATCAACCAGAAATTCAAAAATTATGTGTTCAAATTTTAGATTCGAATGATATGTCCTTTGGACCACAGCCAAGATACGGTGGATTTGAAAAGTTAAGTTTATTTATGGAAAGACATGAAGAAATTCTTAATAATTTTTCAAATGATACAATTTTAGAACTGTTTAAAAGAAGCACTTTTGCATCAAAAATAAATGTTATTCTTAACTTTTTTATTCGAAATGAATTTTACGATGAACAGTTCATCATAAATCATATTGATTATTTATTTAATAATTATGATGCTTTTACATTAGCTTTCAAGTATAAAGATTCTCCGAAATATCAGGATTATTTAAGTGAATTTAATAACGCTTTATCTCAAAAATTTATGAGGTTTCGTTTAAACGATGATATCTACAGTATTCTTGATGATTATGATTTCAAATCGACCAACAGTATTCCTATTTTTATAAAATTTTATAACAAATTTGATTTTGAGTCATATACTGATCTACTACAAATTATTGATGAAAATTCAGAAGTTTTATTTTCGAATTCCGATCTTTTTGTAGAAATATTTGAAAATATAGATCAATCAAATTTAAGAGATTTAAATTTTAAAATTTTTACTCAAATTCTTAGATTAGAAAATATTTCAAAAGAAAATGCTAATGCTATTTTAGAGGAATTAAAAGAAATTAAATCACAGCCTAACCGTTCAGCTAGAAGAGCAGTTTTACATACATTGATTGATGATTTCATCAATGAGTTATTAAATTCTTTAGTTGAATTCGATTCTGATGCCACTAAAGTTTTGGAACAATTAAAAAGAGTAAACGCCTTTATTGGCAATACAACATCCTCTCAGACTCATAATAGAATAAAACAATTATCAAATGTTAAAGAAGTCTTTGAATTAGATTTTATTTTATCCAGCAAGGCATATTTTGGACATCAAAAACTTTTTGATAAGTTAAAAGAAGTTGCATCCAACTCTGGTATTGAATATAAAGAAATTTTTGAGATCATCACATCATCAGCTGGTAAATATAGTTTTTCAGAATTTGTAAATCTTTTTGATTCTACAGAATTTACTTCTTTTTCTGCAATTGCTACTGTTGAAGATTTTATTTACTTAAAAACAGTTTTCGAATCCAATTCGATTTTGGGTGTTAGATTTTTCTTAAAGCTATTTAACTGTAATACCCTTAATCAATTTAAACCTGAAGAATTTATTGATTTCTTGAAAACTAATTCATCAATTTTCACTTCTAGATTCGTAGTTGGAATTCTAGACGAAATACTTAATATTTCCCAACTCGATAAACTGAAGTTAGATAAAATAATTATTGTTATCCAAAAAATTAAATCTAAGAATATAATAAAGTTATTAGATTCAGTTGATTTTAATTTAGATCATCCAAAAATTAAATTTTTCTTAGAAGAAACACAACCTCAAAAATTTGAAAGCATTTTAGAGTGTTTGATTAATAATGATTTAATATTAGAATATTCTTTAAATGACTTAGATGAAATCTACACAAAACTTTCTGAAAATAGAATTGAAGTTCATAGAATTTCCCAATTAACTTCAAAAGAGGATTTAAGATCATCAATGCTTTTTGAGTTTGTTTTAAAAGAACCCCATTTTATAGGAGAAATTATTATTCTTGAAAAATACTTTCCTAATAAACAAGATCTTGTTAATTTTATTACCCAAAATTTAACAACTCTTGAAAAAGCATTATCAAACTCTTATCAGAAAAAAGATTACAATTTAGAAAATGCTTTTGAAAAACTTTGTAAGAATATTCATGATTTGAATACTATACAAGAAATTTTTAAATTGGATTTTGATTTCTTACATCTTATTAATTGTATTAATTTTGAATCTCCAATTGAGTCAATAAATATTTTAAATAATTTAGTTCAAAACGACTTAAGCGATAAAGATAATAGATATTTATTTTCAAAGTTTAATTTTGAGGAGTTAGGATTAAATGAACAAACTCATATCTACGCCAAATTTGTTTGTAAATATAGAGAACAATTTGGTTATGACCTTCTTTTGGAGTTTTTTAACAAAACTAATCTTAAAAATCAACCTGTTGAAAATTTAAAGTATTACTTCGAGTATTCTAAGTTAGATGGACCGATTGATAAACATATCATTAATTCATTCATTGACGTATATAAATCACAATCAAAAGAAGAGGCTTTTCAAATTATTGAAAAAATTAAAATTGAATCAAGAAATCTTATTGATTTGAATTTGTCACAAGACCAACTAGAAGAATACCGATCTCTTCCTTATTATATTTCAATGTGTAAAATGGTTTATCCACCTGGAAACTATTCTACTCATGAAAAAAATGCCACCCTTGGAGATCAAACTTCCCATCTTGACCACTTCACATTTGATAGAAATGGATATGAAACAACTTTAAGTGGATTACTTGGGTATGAAGTTAAAGAGGGTATGATTCTTAATCCAGAAGTAATTGATGCTTATTCTAAGAGAATTTATAAAATCAAAGATTTTGTAAACTCTAGGGATGCCAATCAAGAATCTTTAGTTTCAGATTTTAATAATCTTGTAGATCAAATATTTTTAGCAAATCCAGATAATCCATATATAGACTTAGATCTTGAATTAAATGAAAAAATTCTCTCAATGATTCTTCACGAATCTTTAAAGCCTGCAAAAGATAGAGATCAAAATATTTTGGATTTACTTGTAATTTATAAATACGTTTTTCAAGAAAATTTAGCCGATTATATATTAGAAAGTAATACGAGCGTTAATAAAATTGATGATGAGAAATCTAAAGAATATCTAACGTTAAAAGAATTATCTGTTATCTATGGAGAAAACATGAAACATATTTTTCAAAATGAAATTTTTCAAAAGAGCTTAGAATCTCCTAATATGCCAGCCGTTCAAGAAATTTTTGAAAACCAAGCTGGAGAAAAACTAGGAGTCGAAGACTTTAAAGAATCCCAATTGAAAAAATTAAAAGCCTCTTTTGAAAATACAAAAATTCCTGCTGATAGAAAACCTCAAATGATTCGAGGAACTCTAAATAGGTTGGTATCCTCAAATGCGGTAGATCTAAAAGATAAATTAGAGAAAGAAAGATTTGATAAAGAGTTTAATGTTATTTTTGAAAAATTTTCTGGAGAATTCACCTTTGAAAAATTTCAAGAGCTAAAGTCAGAATTTTTACAGCTTAGATTTAAGTTTAAGAATAATTTAGAGTCTCTAGTTGAGCAAACAATTGGATATGATATTAATCAAATTCTTCAGGAGGTTAATAAATATCAAGAGAAATTAGCAACGGGTAAAAAGCAAAGGTCAATGAATGATTCAAATGGTGAAGTTTATAAAAAATCATCAAAAGAAAGACTTATAAAAGGTTATTTTGCAAAAACACAAGAAACTACTAATGCCAGAATGGGTGCTTACTTATGTATAGCCGGAGATGCAAGAATGTGGGAGAACCCAAACTATTTTGAATTTGTATTAATGGATCCTGAAAAAGGTCGATGTGTTGGAGTAGTTATGCTTCAAAAAATAGAACTTAAAAATGGGAAAAAATATCTTTTCTTTGGCCCTAATCCATTTGAAAGTTTTTTAGAGAGTGTTAGTGACTCAGCATGTTTAGATTTTATGTATGAAAGAGTTTCTCAGTTTGCTTTAGATAATGATTTTGACGGAGTTGTAATACCTGAAAAAGAAGGTGCGGTTCTAGGGGCTTGTACTAACAGAGGAGGAGAATTCCCAAATCTTATCAATCAAAAAAGAATAAAAGACAGAGCAATAATCAAATATGGAGAGAATATACACCTTGGAGGTGCCTATAGTTATGACAGTGGAGCCTTGATCTGGGAAAATGAAAACAAAAAATAACAAAAAACCTACTTGTTTATAAAGTAGGTATTTTTGTACAAAAAGTGTTTTAAGCATTTAAGGGCTTTTCTAAAGAAGTATTAATTCCACCTTCTGAGCTAGCAACACCATGGATCATTCCTGGAGTATTATAGTTTGAGGCATATTTATAATCTTTAGTAACGCTAATCATTCCACCCAGTCCAGAAACTTTTTTGGTTAAGTATTCAATAGATTCATTCATTGCATCAACTAAATTTAAACCTTTCATTGCAATCAAATCAGCCAAATGCTTGGCAATTACAGTTCGAATAAATTGTTCCCCATAACCTGTCGAACTTACAGCCGCAGTTTCATTATCTGCATAAACTCCAGATCCTACAATAGGGGAGTCGCCAACTCTTCCAAATTTTTTATTTACAATTCCACCTGTCGATGTAGCCGCTGCAATATTTCCATCTTTATCTACAGCCACAGCTCCAACTGTTCCGTATTTCTTTTCATCACCTTGAATTCCTTTTTTATCAAAAGAGGAGTGATCCAAGACAACTTTATTTGATTTTAAAGCCTCTTCAAACTGTTTTCTTCTATATTCAGTTTCAAAGTAAGAATTTTCTTTTGCCTCTAAATCAAATTGTTTGGCAAAATCCATTGCTTCATTCGAGATCAACATTACATGCTCAGATTCTTCTAAAACTTTTTTCGCGAGCATTACAGGGTTTTTTATTTTGGAGATTCCAGCTACAGCACCAGACATTAAGTTTTTACCATCCATAATCGAGGCATCCATTGAAAACTCTCCTTTGTGATTCAAAACCGATCCTTTCCCAGCATTATATAGTTCATCGTCTTCAAGTAGTTTAACTGCCAATGTAACAGCCTCTAAGCTGCTTGCACCTTCTTGCAAAATTTGGCTAGATTTTTTTAAAATAATTTCTAAACTTTTGTGATACTTTGCTTTTTTTTCATCATCCATTTCTTTAATATTTCCGGCTCCTCCATGGATCATAATTACATATTTATTACTCATTATAAAAAGTTAAATAGTATAAATTTATTATAAACTAAAAAAGGGGGATTTCCCCCCTTAAAATTACATATCAAGTAATTTTTGAAATTCTTGAGGCCTAAGCTGTGGATTTACAAAAACGGTTGTTAATCCAAGTTTATTTTCAAATTCAGGTGTTAAACTAGGTAGAATTACAACACCACTAAAAGTATCACCAACTCTTTGAATTTGCATACTACCAAAAGAATCATTTAATAGTTCTAATGTGTTTTCACTTGATCCTTCTAATGTTTTTGCGCATTGAAAAGCTTTCTCGACATTTACTCCACTTAACAAAAGTGAGGTTTTAACCTTTTCACCTACTCCATTACCATTTTGACGAGCATTTAAATCTCCAATCAAAGTGTAATCAAACATAGATCTCATTACTTCAACTTTTTCACTTCCTTGCATTTGATTTATTTTGCGTAAATCGTCCATGCTTAAACTTGTTGGTCCACCTGGAACTTGTGTTAAAATATAATCCGTTCCAAGAATTCCAGTATATCCAGTTGATTGAATTAACCTTCCAAATTCATTAAATCTTTCTCCTAATACAGAAAGTAAATTTTCTTGCATTTGAATATTCCACATACTTCCAATGTAGGCAGTTCCATTTTTTAAAACCTGCTCTGCAGCTTGCCTCAAAATGAAATTATCTGGAGTCATTACCATTGTCATACATGGAGAAAATGCAATTTGATTTTCCACATCTAAAGGATCAATTTCAGGAAGACTAACTATATCTAGAGGTTTTGCAACTAAAATTTCAACTTCACTATTTCTTTCTTTAGTAGCTTTATAGAATTTAAGCATTCCTAGAAAATCTTCGTTTGAGGATTCAGTTCTAATTAAACCTATTCCACCAGCTCCAATACTTACCTTCAGGAAGTAATTAGTAGATAATGAAAAACTTGGGTATTTCGCAATTAATAATTGTAAAAAATTTTCTTTTGCTTTGGATTCATCTTCAAGTAATATATTTAAATCAGAATTACTTAAACTAACCATAAAAGTTTCTGGAGCTTTTAAGTCTGATTGCTCAAGTAGTCGGTGAAAATAAGCTTTATTATTTAAGTCTAAAGCTGCTTGTAGCGAACCTAAATGATGATCAATCAAAGATGAGTTTCTATCAAAGAAAAGACTCGCTCTTAAATTTAAAACCTCATCAATAACTTCAGGTGTTAGTGAGCTTGCACCAGTAAGACTATTTGCTTGGCCATAGGTGATTTCATTTATAGGTCCAGAATTCGTAATTTGGTTATACTGATCATTAAATTCAAAAATGTCGTTAAAAATATTTCGAATAGGTTTGCTAATATCATTAGGTAGTCCACTTGCTAGATATCCTCTATTTGGATTCAAAGATGTTATAGCAGATCCCATTCCAAGGTTTCTTTCTACTAATGGTCCCTTAGCTTCTTCCTCAGTAAATATTCCCAGATCTACAAACATTTGCCAATTACAAAGATGCACCGCTCTGTGTATTTCATCAGAATTCAAATGGATGAGTTTATCCTTTCCTAAATAAGGATTTATTTGTTTTGGGTTTAGATTACGTAAGGTAATCAAACGCTCTTCTCTAATTGGCATGTTTATGGGATTAAAAAATAAACATAGAAAATAGCTCTGTTTTAAATTTTAAAACAGGACCTTGCGTGTCGATTTCAACATTAAAATCAACATTAGCACAATAAACTAATATTTCTACCCTTGTCAAGATTATTCATTGTTTTATAATTTGTCTAATTCCAAAAAACAAGGTAAAGTAATAAAAATTAAAATTAAAATTAAAAAATGCACAGTATGAAACTCAATCCTTCTCCATTTGAAAGGATAAAAAATGGTTCTAAAAAAGTAGAAATTAGGCTATTCGATGAAAAAAGACAAAAGTTAAAAGTCAATGAATTAATTCAATTTACCAATCTTGAGAATCCGAAAGAAAAGATAATTGTTGAAATTTTAAACTTAAAAAATTTTCCAAATTTTCACGAACTATTATTAAATACGCCTATGGGAAAATTTGGATATCCCCAAAACCACGATATTCAAGAGTTTTTAAAGTCACTTTATTCTATTTACACAAAAACCCAAGAAGAAACCTATGGTGTTTTAGCAATTGAAGTAAAATTGTTAGATTAATTTTCTGCTGAAAACTCACCTAAGAATTCCCCATCGTTAATCTCAAAAATTTCATCTGTTTGCTCGATTTCTAAATTAGAAACACTAATTAAGCCTCCATTATAAATTATAAATTTTTTGGATTCTATAACGTCAATAATCACAGTTGCTTGAGAGAATTCTTGTTTTATATATTCGACTTCATCACCACTTCCATAACATCTAAAAGAAGCAAAAGGGGATGTAATCAAATTAGGTTCTTCTCTTACAACTTCATAACCAACAGCTGAAAAACCAAAATTATAATCTATATAGTTATTAAGTGAATGTATTCTATTATTTAGTTTTATAGAATTCATTCTGAAAAAATCATTATATGGTCCAGATAAATTCTGATCTTGCAAATTTTGATTTTCTATACCAGTGTTATTTTCATAGTCATCAATTTCTTCAATAGCATTAAAGTAATCTTGACTTAACGAATCTATTAAAAGTTGAGTCCGGTTGGTGTTTAGAAAATGTTTTTCCATAGAATTAACATCTTCTGGGTTTTCTACACTTGAATTTCCTATAATATTTTCTTTCTCTGAAAAGTTAATTCCAGAGCAAGCCATAGATCCTAGTCCGATTAATGTAGTTAAAATTAAATTTTTCATAATAAAAAATATTTTCCTAATAATATCATCTTACATTAAAATGTCAAAATAAGATCATGAAATTTATCCAAAATAAACTTCCTTCAAACGCTTATCATTTTGAACTTCTTTTGGTTTTCCTTCCATATATTTTTTCCCGTCAACTAGTACAATCACTCTATCAACCAAGCTAAATAAGAACTTTAAGTCATGCTCAATAATCACAATAGTTTTCCCATGTTTTTGAGACAATTGTTTGATTGAGTCTGCTAATTGATTTCGTAAAACAGGGGATACACCAGCCGTAGGTTCGTCTATTAAAAGTAAATTAGCATTACTTAGATTTAATTTTGCCATTTCAAGCAGTCTTAGCTGTCCACCTGAAAGCACTCCAGCCAAGGAATTTTTATGTTCAAAAAGCTCAACATCTTTTAAGGCTTTATTTACTAATTTATCAACTTTCTTTTTTTGCTTTGAACTAAACATCCAGTACATTGGTAGCTCCAAAGCATTCTCAACTGCCATAATTAAATTTTCTTCTAAGGTCATTTCTTTAAAAATCCCCACGTTTTGAAAGCCTCTTGCTAAGCCTTGCTTAGCTCTTTTAGAAGGAGATAAATTATTAACTTCTAGTCCGTTAATGCTTACAAGTCCTGTATCGATTGGTGCAAAACCAGAAATAGCATTAAAGAAAGTAGTTTTTCCACAACCATTTGGTCCTACTATTCCAACGATTTCACCGTCAAAAACTTCTAAAGAAATATCTTGATTGATCATTCTTTGTCCAAGTTGAACATGTAAATTTTCGATTTTTAATATAGATTTTTTAGTCATAATAATTATTAAATTTCACGTTTAGATATTGTAAATTTTCCTGAAACTTGTCTCACCAAGAAAATCAGTAAAACACAATAGAATATACTTCTTAAATGCCCAACAAATTGTGAAGGGAAATTTAAAAAGCTAATAATTTCCGGTACAAAAACCACAAACATACTTGCTAGCACTACAGAGCTAACTTTGGGTTTTAATGCTAAAATAGCAATCGATACAAACAAAATCAGATTTGGAATCCCACCAAATGAAGGATCCAAAAATTGCAGTCTCATGAGCTCTAAGGTTCCTGCAATTCCACTAATCATAGATCCCCAGATAATTACGAATCTAGAAACACTATTTTTACTTGTACCCAGAGATTCAAGTGCAACTGGATGTTCTTTAAAAGCTCTAATTTTTCTTCCTAAGCTACTTTTCACAACCAAATAGTGCATAGTTAAAACTATCAAGAAAATTATCCCTGAAAATATAACTAAAGATGATAATTTGCCAATAAACGCAGGTCTTAGAATTCCAGAGATCCCCAGAACCCCTCCAGTTAAGCCATCAAATGATTTTACAAATGCATCAAACCCTAAAATGCTACTTAGAGCTAGAACGGTAAAACTATCTTTAGAGACTTTAGTATACAAATAGCTAAATAAAAAACCAACTAAAGAAGTAAGTCCCAAGCTTAAAATAAATGTAATCCAAAAACTAAATTCAAAATTTTTACTTAAAATTGCAAAGCTATAAGCTGAAAAGCTAAAGCATACAGATAAAGAAAGTAAAAATATTCCAGCCATCCCAATACTTAGTTGGCCAGCTACTCCTTGGACCGTGGCCCAAAAGAATCTAGTTAAAACTGTTAATAAATATCCCATAGTAAAAAATTATGATTGTCTTATGTTTTTTGAAAAAATTCCTCTTGGTTTAAAGCTTAAAATAATTAATGCTAATCCAAATACAAAGAACATTCTATACGAATTGGTAAATTCAAAACTTGATGGCGCATAGTTAATAAAAAACTCGGGTATTAAGCTTAATAAAAAACTCGCCACAATTGTACCTTTTATATCCGAAGATCCACCAACGAAAAGAGCTATAAAAGCTGTAATAGTTAAGTTAAATCCCATATTAGGAGTTAGTGATGTATTCATTGCAGTCAAAACTCCAACAATACCTGCAATTATTGAGCTTATAATGTATACACTTTTTCTGATTTTTAATTGGTTAATTCCAAGGCTTGAAACTAAACTGGAATTTTCAGATACACTTCTAAGTGTTCTTCCAATCGGAGTTTTGTTTACCAATAAAAAGGCAGTCAAAGCTAAGACTAATCCAATAGCCAAAGTGTAAACTCCAGGCAAGGTAAATTTCACACCCATAAATTCTACAATTGGAAGTATCCCTTCAATTAATGATTTTGAACTACTCTTAAATACAATTGCAATTAAGGCCTCAATTAAAAGTCCCATCGATAAACTTACAATCAGTCCTAGTAAAGGCTCTTTATTTTTATAAAACTTTTCTAAAGTTAAAAATGATATATAGCCCAGAGTGATAGCAACTAATCCACTTATAATTATGGCCATAATATTAGATCCCATTTGCAAACCTTGATAAAATCCATAACCACAGGCGGTTGCAATAGCTCCAATAGCTACATGTTCAATTTTAGAAACAGCTTTAATTAAATATAAAGATAAAGATAAAAATAAAACCTGAGTTCCCAGTACCAAACTGTTTGCAATAATTTGTAAAAAGAATTCCATAAATAAATTTTAAATATTTAAAAAGGCCCACTCAAAGCAGGCCTTAGACAGATTATTGTAAAACCGCTTTACCATCAACTATCATATATTTACCTGCTTTAATTCCTTGAAGGAAATTATTACCATCAAAAGATTTACCACTTGAAGCTAATCCAGAAAGAGGATTAGAAGATAATTCTTCTTGAACAGAAGTTCCATTACTTCTTGAGTCTTGAATACTTCTTACTAAATTTTCAAGAGCATCACTAGCAGTAGATGAATAAAATACTCCTAATGTATCAATTGTAGAAGGTAGAGAAGCTACAAAGCTATCAACTTCTTGACTTGTTAAATTAGGTGCAGCAAATAAAGTCATAGATTCCGCTAGTTCAGGAGCTTGTGTTCGGCTATCATCAGCTACATAAGTTTCTTGTGATACTAATCTTACATTAGCAAAGAAATCTTGAGATTCAGCTAATTGATTCAATAGATTAATAGAAGTATCTCCTACATTAGGATTTAGAATTAATACTTCAGGATTACTAGCTTTAACTTTTTCAATAATATTTCTCATATCAGTTGAATTTTTCTCAAAAGTTTCATTTGTAATAATCTTTTCTCCAAGGATAGACTCTAAAGAATTTTTCAATGCAATATTATAATCATTTTGCTCAGAAATGATTGCAATACTATCAGATTCCATAATGTCCTCAGCCATGGTTTGAGCAATTACATTATCACTATAAGATAAAGTCATTAAGTTTTTAGATTTTCCTTCGATTTCAGGACTAGAAGAAGTTGCAGATAAAGCAACAATATCATTTTGTTCTAATAAAGGCTCAATAGCTAAAGTTTCAGAAGAACAAAATCCACCTAAAATAGCGTCAACTCCTTGTATATCAACTAATTTTTGAAACCCAGTTACTGCACTAGCAGCTTCACACTTAGAATCTTCAAAATATAATTCAGCAGGAGTTTCTAAATTTGAATTTTGGTGATTTAAAACCATCATCATTTCTTCACCGTAAGCTGAAGCCCCTCCGCTTAAAGGAAGTAAAACGCCAATTTTCACAGGTTCAGATGTTTTTGATTCATCTTCAACTACAGAGCTAGAGCAAGCAGTTAAAGAAAGTACTAATAAAATTGAAAGTAAACTTTTTTTCATATTATTATATTATTTTTAATAGACAATTTTATTATAAACAAAACCACGAAAAACACAAAAGAATTTGACAGGTAAAAAAAAATTGCTAATTTATATAAAATTTAACATATATCAAAAATGAATCTTTGGTCACAAAATCTTCCTGAAGAGTTTCAAAATAAAGAATTTAAAATTAATGAGAACTTAATTAGCCTAGATGCATCAGATCAAAAGTCTCAAGAAATTTTAAGATCAATTGCAGAAAAGATTGTTTCATCAATTTCTATCAAAGTATACAAAAAAATTGCTAATACATTTGAATACGTTTATGGTGCAAACTTTTTATCTTATGTATGTTTAGAGGTTTTAACAAACGATATTTTATTAAGATCTCTTCCTGTGATGTTAAATACAAACAATTTTGTAGATTCTCTCCAGCTTTTAACAGATGCAATTCAAAATCAAGGTTTTTCAGAAGATTTAACTTCTTTAATTTCTCAAAGGTATAATTATTATATATCTATTGATCCCGCAATAACTGTAGATTTCATACATCCAATCCAAATTAACAAATGTAATTTAAGCCAAATTAATGCTTATACCCTAAATATACCATTTGCTCTGAAACAAGCTTATATAAGTCAATATATAGAAGTTTTCACAAAAATTTTTTACGCATTACTTAGTCATTCCTCTAAATCAGACTTTAATCAGTTTATTGAAATTACAAAAGAATCTAGTGCGATAAAATAACTTGACACAATGTAAATAAATGCTAGGTTGCATATGATATTTAACAATACAAATATGCAAGAATTATTAATACCATGGTCTGAACAATTAGACGAAAAAGACAAAGAGCTAACTTTTGAGCTACTACCAGAAATTTCAACTCTTTATACTGACGATAAACTAATGTATGAAACTGTATATGATGGTATTAGTACTCATATTCAACAAGAGTTATTTTCAAGTTTAGCATATTCAGTAGAAGATGATTATGGGACTAATTTTATTTCTTACGTAATTCTACAAGTTTTATTTGAAGAAATTTTATCTGAGAATTTCGCGAAAATGTTTACAGGAAAAGGTTTTGTAGATACTCTTCATCAAGTTTCTGTCTCTACAAAAATCCAAGGACACACAAGTAATATTGCAGAAACGGTAGAGGAAATATATTATGCAACTATTGAAGAATACCCACAAATAACTAAAGAAGAAGTTAAATTTGATATTTCCACTTTTAACTTTGATCAAATGAATAAAGAGATTAATAGAATCTCACGTAATTTCAAGGAAAATTTCATAAGCGAATATGTAAATATTTTCAATAGAACTTTCCATAGTATTCTTTCAGAAGATTCAAAGGTATCATTTGAGGAATTTATGTATAAAGTAAGAGATATATTTATCGCTGATGATCAATTGGAGTCTGAACTAGAAAGAGCTAGAGTCTCAAAATGTAAGGAATTAATAAATTCCTATAACCTATGCGGAGATAAACCAATGATTCTTTCAAATGATTACGACGTAAAAGTTTACAGCATGAGATATTTTCACGAATACGGACAATGGGTTGAAATCCAAGATATTTACGATAAAAAAACAAAACCAAAAAACACCAGAGCTGAAAAAAGAAGAGCCCAAAGAGCTAAAAAGAAAGCCGCTAAAAAGCAAGCCAAAAAATCAAGATAATAAAAAAACCTCCTGCTGGAGGTTTTTAAAATAAATTATGCAAAGTAACTTTCAAGTTTTGGTACAATTTGTTTCTTTCTAGAAACAACACTTCCAATATCAAATAAATTATCCTCTAGTTTTTTAGAATCAAATGCAGATTCAATCATATTAATTTCAAATTCATCTAAGGTAAAAGCAGTACCTTTTTCATTTAGAATATCTACAGCTACAAACAAAATTCCATCCAATCCTTGCTCAAGTTTTTCTTGTTTCATTGCCTCTAAAATATCCGATTTAATATCAAGTGCAAACTTTGGGTTAGTTGTTTCCATTACACCAATATTTACTTTCTTTCCATTGAATTCAAATGGTTTATAGTCAAGTGTTACAATTTCTCGAGCTGAAAAATCACTTAAATCACTTTTTGCATCAAACATTTGAAGTGAAAAAGCTTCCAAGTCTTCAAATCCAGCAATTTCATTTAAAGCTAAGGCAATTTGTTTATCAATAGTAGTTGTTGTTGGTGATCTGAAATATAAGGTATCTGATAAAATTCCACAGATCATTAATTTTGCAATTTTTTTAGAAATTTCTAAATCATTCTCAATATACATTTTATACAAAACAGACGCTGTACTAGCTAAACTTTCAGCTCTAATATTTAAAGGGGTAGCAGTATTTAAGCTAAATTTATGATGATCAATGATCCATTCAATTTGATACTTTTCTAATTCATCAATGGATTGAGATTTTTCATTGTGATCCACTAAACAAATTTTAGCATCTTGTTCAAGTTCAGTTTTTAATTCAGGCGCTTGAATTCCTAGGTGTTTTAGAATAAATTCAGTTTCTTTATTTAATTCACCAAGCCTGATTGGAGTAACTTCCATTCCAAGCTGAGTAAAATAATCAGCGGCAATTAAAGCGCAAACAATTGCATCAGTGTCAGGGTTCTTATGTCCAATAATATACATGTTTATTTTCATTAAATATTAGCCTAATTTTAAAGTATTATATAGAAAATTCAAGTTTATGGGAGCTCTTGAAAATCTTGGTACCTTGTTCTAATGTAATTAATTACTTTTGGATCAAATCCAAATCTAAAGTCATTAAGGTTTAAGCTTGCTGGGTTTATCAAAAATTTCATAGCACTTTTCACGACATAATAAAAAGAGCTGGAAGCTAAAGAATATCTAAATTCTGATTCAAATCTACTTGTTGCTATGGCAAACTCATTTATCACTTCTTGACTTTCACCTTGCTCTAAAAGCAAAGTAATCAAATCATTTAAATTATACAAACTCGAAGATAAAATACTTAATTCAGAACTATAGTTATGATTGTTAATTTCCATTATTAAATCTTCAGAATTTATCTGAAGCTTATGTAAAATCATATAGATATTTTCAAGGTAGTTTAAAAAATCAAAAATAGTTTCTTGTGGTAATTCTGAGTCGTCAACTTTTCCGCGTTCTGCTACCAAATCTATAGTACTCAGTAAGAAAGAAACATGATCTATTGCAAGTTGATCAAATCTATGAATTTCATTAAAACTACCTTGCGAATCCAAAACTAGTCTTTTCTCAAAATCTCTTGTTTTAAAATTTTGTCTAGATATATAAAAATTTAAAACTTCATCCAGACACTCTGTTTGATCTGTAAGGTAAATATAAGGAGGAAATGAAAGGCTCCCGTTATTATATGATATTAACTGTCTTTCCAAAGAGGAATCTGAATCCATATTAGGTGGCCTATTTCTTAATCTTTCAAAATCATGCTTGATTATTACATTATTTTGATTTAAAAAATCAATTAAAAAAACAGGCATTCGATTACACTCTTCTCTAGTTTCTATATTTACAAACGCTGAAAATTTCAATGATCTTTGTATCTCTCTTACCTGCTCTACAGAGTTTGTGGTCACAATATTATCAGGTCTAGAACTACAGGCATTTAAAGCAAGACTTAAAGCTAGAATTGATTTAGTCTTCATGTTATTTTAAGTTAAATGTAATTTTAATTATGAATTTAGATTTTAAATTTTTATCCGAAGAAAACGTTTATCCTTCAAAGTATCTAAATGTGGTAAAGCAATTTTTTGTGATGCCAAATGGCATCCAAAAGTCTTTTGAGGTTCATAAAGGGGGAGAGGTTGTCATAATACTACCTTTAACAAATGACAACAAAGTAGTTTGTGTTACTCAATATAGAGTAGGGCCTAAAAAACTAATGACCGAACTCCCTGGTGGATTTGTAGATGAAGGTGAAACACCTTTACAAGCTGCAGAAAGAGAACTTTTAGAAGAGACAGGGTTTAAGGGGGATTTAATATACGTTCAAACTATATTTCCTGATTCTTATTCAACTATCAAAAGACACATATTTGTAGCTAAAAACGCCACAAAAAATCAGGAGCCTAGTCTTGATGAATCTGAATTTTTAGAAATTGATTTACTTAATATCAAAGATTTTAGAGCCCATTTATTTAAAGGTCAGCTTACTCATTTGGAATCAGCTTATTTAGCCATGGATTTTTTAAAGCTATTGTAAGTCTTTCTTGCTGTATTTATTTTATCTTCAATTTCAGTTACAACAATAGCACCAGCAATATTTAGAGCAAATAATGCTTTTGCACCTACAACAAAAGTTTTATCTCCAAGATTTAATCCTTTTTGTTTCATTTTTAAAATTTAAATCATATTGATTATATACTAGATTTGCCATAACGCAATTATATTTCAAAACAAATATCACAATTTGAAAAGGCACAAGTTTTTTAAGGCTCTTAATTTTGGTATAATTTAAAAAATTAACAAATTACAATGTTATTACTTCAAACATTTTATTTTTTTCTTCCAGCATACATTGCAAATATGGCTCCAGTACTAGCAAAGAAGCTTAATCTTCCATTTGATAAATCTCTAAACGAAAGAAAACTAGGAAAAAACAAAACTTATCGTGGCCTAATTTTTGGATACTTAGCTGCTTTACTTACAGTCTATCTTCAAAAAATCTATTTGATAGAAAACTTTAATTTAATTAATTATAGCCAGGAAAATATATTTATCTTATCATTTCTAATGACTTTAGGTGCCCTTGGAGGAGATGCATTAAAATCATATTTTAAAAGAAAAAAGGGGATTCAGTCTGGACAACCCTGGTTTCCATTCGACCAAATTGATTTAATACTAGGAGCAATTATTTGTACGTTACCATTTTATAAACTGCCACTTTTTGAAACATTATTGATTTTAATAATAACTCCTTTTTTACATTTTGCTACAAACTATATTAGCTATAAGCTAAAAATTAAAGATGTTTGGTGGTAAACTTGCAATCAAGACAAAGTTTGATAAAATGATTTTACATTAAATGGGCCGTTTACAGCTTGCTGTGTGTGGGGTAATCCACCGCGGTCCACCAAATAAAAGTTTATACTTTTATTTTTTACAAAAGAAATCATATAAAATTCCGTAAAGTACACATCTAAGTCATTAATTATATTTGTATCAACAGCAAACAAATCTTATTTTTATGCTTTTTGATATATTAATTACTATCTTCGTACGTCATTTGCTTGACAAAATTTAACAAATGTGTAAAATAGGCGTAGTAAAATAAAATATCATGAATAAAAAAATATTAAATACTCTAATGTGTCTATCGTTATTCTCAAATACAGTTTATGCAAACGAGACAAATAATGAACAAAGCAAACTTTCAGTTTTAATTAAATCTATTAATCATGCAACGAACGAAGTTTTAGATACAAATCAAATACCAGCTCCAAAAAAAACAGGTGCCAATGCAGAAACTGAATTAATTGAAGATCCAAAATCTAATATCGATCATTTAGTCGACCATGATTACCAAAAATCAACAAAATTGGTTGGGGTAGGTGATATTGATACCGGACCTAAGGTAAAAAGAAAAATAATTATTAAATTAGGATCTGCAAAACGATCACCTAAAAAGTTTAGAAAATAAAACAACTTCTTAAAATCTACAAACCTATAAAACTAAATTCAAATAAAAGTTTTTTTAAGGTTGAAAATTAAGTAAATTAAATAAAATTTAAAAACAAAAAATATGAAATTACTAAAAAATATAACTCTAGGGGCAAGTTTTTTACTTGCAAATGCGTGTACAAGTGCAAATCAAAACAATACTAAGCCTTCAGTTTTAGAACAAAGAATTAAATCTAAATCAGATCAATTGTTTTATAAATTAAGAGAGAATGGTTTAGAGATAAGTCAGATTAGAAAATTACAAATTGCATCAGAAACTTCAAAAGCATCTTTTGTTTTCACAAGTTCAAATTACTCAAAACTTGATAAAGATTACCTTCAAGCTATTTACAAAGAATTAGGCTATGTTAGTCTTGAAATAAATACAGATCAAAAGACATTTTATATTGCACTTAACAAATCTGAGTTCTTATCTTTAAAGAATTCAAATCCTTGTTTAATTGATGAAGATGATCTTCATTATCACTTTGAGAGGCAAAAAATATACGTAGGTGATACAGATAATTTTCAAATTGACTCACAGTTTACGATAAATTCATTTTATTTTGAGGTTTATAAAAAAATCGTGAGATATCCAAACTTAGAAACTTTACTAAAGGATATTCTTACTCAGACAAAATATACACCTATTGTATTTAATGATTCTGATAATCAAAGATTAATCGCTATTGCAGTTGATATTTCAGAAGTTGTAAATCCTATCGATCATTCAGATGTAAATCAAATCACTTCTGAAACTTCTGCTCAAACTTGCAAACAGCTAGATTTAGAATTAGATTCATACGGGATTGATCCATTAGAGGATTTCATAATTAATTTAGAGTCAGCTGGTTTTGAAATCCATTCCTATGAAAGTTTTATTAATCCTATGTATGCACACTTGAATGGAGGTAGTCAGAAAGAAATTGAGGAATTAAGAGCTGAATTTTTATCCCTTCCAAATAGTGGATTTATGCTGGTTTCAAAATCAAGTCTAGATACTGAAGCAAAGTTAAGAGAACTATTAAAAATTGCAGAAAAAAGTACATGCTTCGTTGGAATTGTTAATCCCGATACAATAGAGGATGAATATAAAATAAATATTTTTTGTGGTGATGATATAAATAAGTTAAAAAGATAGACCTAAAAAAAACTCTCCAAGTAAGGAGAGTTTTTTATTTATTTATTTTATCATCTCAAAGTATCTTCTTTTTTCATCCTTGTTGAAGATGTATTCTATTCCGTTAATAATAATTTTTACAGTTTTAAGATGATTATGATCAGGTAGCTTTTCAATTTCATTTCTAAAAATATTTGTTACTGAGTCAAAGTTATTTCTTGAAATAAAGACTTTGATAGTTTTTCCTTCAGGTAAGTCATTTTGACTTAATTCTTTTATGATCTGCTCCAATTCAATGCTTGAACCTTCGTAAGGGTAATCTGAAGATCCTATATTAATAGACTCAATTTCTTTTAGAGGATCATGAGATTCAAATCTTGCAATTTTTTGATTCGAGTTAGTCCTACTTGCATAAGGATAGATAAATTTTTCATCTAAATTGAATTTAGATTTCAAAGTTTCAAAATTCTCCGGACCAAGAATTACTTTTGGAAAATTAGGAAAGTCCCCAACTCTTTTTACTGCAAATCCAATTTTCCATATATTAGTAAAAGTTTTTTCAATTTTTTCATTTATTGTTAATTCTTCACAAGATCTAATATCTAAAACGCCATCCATAGTTTCTAATGATGGGATTTCAACTAACTTTGCGCTTGAAGCCTCTATATTTTTTGCATTTTTTAGATTAGGAAGTCTTAGTTCTTGGATTTTAGGTACCAATATAGCTCTTATATCTTTTAAGTTAATTAAGTTTACTTGGCTTGCAAAAGGTAGGGTTAAAGAGAAAATAATTTCAGTTACGCTTGGTGCTGAAAATTCTTGGAAAAATAAAGGATCAATTACGGTATGTAAATCTGTAGCATTTGGTAGTGAAACTTTTCCTGTGAACTGTCTTATATACCTTAAGCTAACACTTTCTGAAGTAGTAAGTTCTATTTCTTCCACACCAGTTGTTATAATTTTATTAGAAATATTTTCTCCAGTTAACTTTTTAATTTGTGGTTTCATATTTTCATCAAATGAAAGTCCAATTACTTTTAATCCAAAAGATGCATAGTAAATCTCATAAATTGTTGATAGTAATTCATTTGCTTCTATATTTACCTCTTGATCAGATTTACCTTCGTTTTCAATACTAAGTTTATAACCATCTTCTATATCTTTAAAGTAAACAACAGAATTTCCAATTCTATAAGCTCCAGGTTTTGTTGTGTCAAATCCTTCGTGAGTTTTAATCAAGGAACTTAAGGTAAACGCGTTTACGGTCGAATAAGCAACAGAATATACTGAGTGCAGAGCTTTATTAATCGGATCACTTTTTGATTCAATCAAACTATGTGAGTCTCTTAAATCACTAGGGAGTTGAATCCTAGGATTTACACTACAAGCAGCAGACATTAAAGAAAGGCTCATAGCAAATTTTTGTAGGGTTTTCATTTGTTTTTATTAATAATATGTTTTAATTATAACAGGGCATTGGGAATTGTCAAATTATTAAAACATTTTAAAAAAATAAATCTACTAAAAGCTAAACAAAACAAAAAAACTCTCTAGATTTAGAGAGTTTAAGTTTTTAATTTAGAATGCAATTTCTGCATCACAGCATCCACCATTTACAATGCATTGGCATCCAAGTCTTACTTCTGGTTGCTCTGGGTCAAGTCCCATCATTTCTTCTTTTTCTGTCATTTCATTTAGGTTCTCAGATCCCGATTTTACTTTTACCATGCAAGTTGTACAAACACCATTTCCACCACATGCTTGATCTATTTGAACATCATTTTCATTTGCAATTTCAAGTAGAGTTTTTCCTGTATCTATGTCGTCAAGTTGAATTTTTTCACCATCTTTACGAAAAACAACTTTACATTTGTTGTCTTGAGTCATAAATTATTTAGCTTTAGGGCTTACAGATTTTTGAGCTTTAGATTTCATTCTGTTAGCTCTGTTGTTTGGTAAGATATTTTTCTTTGCGCAAGTATCAATGATTTTATAAACACCTGAAAGTTCACCTTCAGCTTTTTTCATATCATTGGCTTTAATAGCATCGTAGAAAGATTTTTGTAAATCGTGTAATCTTCTTTTAAATCTATTGTTATTAAGCTTTCTTTTTAAAGCTTGTTTTACTCTCTTTTTAGCAGATTTAATAATTGGCATATATTTTCATTATTAGTAACAAAAGACTACATATATTCAAAGCAAAAGTCAATTCAATTTAAAAAATATGTTTTTATTAAATTAATTCTGCTGTATAATGTAATAAATAACACAATTAATATGAAGAAAAAAGGAATAATTTCCCTGATTCTCGGAGTTATCACAGGTGCAACTGTAGGCGTTTTATTTTCTCCAGATAAAGGTGAAAACATCAGAAAAAACATAAAGTCGAAAATCAAGAAAGAAAAATGGATTGATAAAGCCAAAAGTTTCTTTAAAGATTTAAGAAAAGAACTCAAAGAAGAATTCGATGATCTAAAAAAAGAACTTAAAGAAGAAGTTAAAGAAGCTAAAAAATCTAGCAAAAAAGAGGACTAAT
The DNA here is from genome assembly GCA_002718715.1 of bacterium. Classification (GTDB taxonomy): domain Bacteria; phylum Patescibacteriota; class Gracilibacteria; order UBA1369. The sequence continues at coordinate 49,123 of PBFJ01000014.1, read as the reverse complement.
CAGTCTTCTTTTTTCTTAGTCTATACAAAAAGGAAGCTAAAAAGCTAAACGCTAAAGTATAGTAAACAGCAGGACCTGTGTTTCCTTGAACATTTCTAGATTGTAAAACCTGAGATTGTGTATTCGATAAAAATCCACCAGTTCGATTCATATTTGGATTAGCTCCCAAACTATTAGCTGTATTAGCAGAAGCCGCAGGAATATTTGCAGATAAATTTTGAATTCCTCCAGCCGGAGATCCAACTTGATTAGCAGCCTGAGTATTAGCTCCTAAAAATGAAGAGCCTCCAGCAAACGGACTTTGTCCATTTGGATTTTGATTGCTTAGAGCTTGGTTAGATAAATTTCCTGAACTAATATCATTTACGTTCAAAGTATTATTACTATTTTGACTATCTTGCAATTCATTGATACTCAAAGGCGGCAATGTAATCGGTTTTTTATTCGAAGAAGTAGAGGAGTCTTTACTAGAATTTGTATTTGAAGTTCCTGAGTTGGTATCAGTTTTTGCAACTAAAGTTGGAGGTTTATCACTGGCAGAACTTGATGGTTCATCTACAATCAAGGCCCCAGTAGCACTTGATGCAATTTCTGAAAGTGTATTTTGGTTTTCGATTGATTGATTTGAACTTAGTGCAAACAATACTCCAAAAACTAAAATTAATGTACCAACGCTAACTCCAATTACTAAATTAGAGTTTTCTGCTAGGAAAAGTTTAAAGTCATCCACAAAACCCATATCTGAACTTTTAGGATCAGATAGTTTTATTTCAGAAACTTTACTTGAAGTTATAGGGTTTGTAGAGTTCGAAGATTGATCATTTGAGTCTAAATTCGAGTTGTCCATTAAATTAGTTGGCACAGTAGAAAATTATTAACATTTAAATTATAACTAACTTTACTAAGTCTTAAAATTGTGTGAATTAGTAAATATTGTATAACCTAAGTAGCAAATAAAAAAGCAGGTAGAATCATCATGCTTAGAAGACCAACAATTACTAAAATTGACATTACTTGTTTCATCATTTTTTTAGGGTTATTTTACTTTAATAGTTTCTTTGAAAGTTGAAAGGTTATTATCTGGATCAAAAGCTTTTAAAATTACTTCAAATTCTCCAGCTTCTTCAAATGTAAAGCTTGGCTTTCTATCTTCAGAGTCTCCCAGACCTGCAAAATCCCATTCAAATCTAGCTACATTTCCAGTAGTACAATTAGGATTAAATAATACAGTCAAAGGCGCAGGACCTTCAATTCTTGAAGATTTATAACAAGCTTTCAAAGGGATTTCATTTACAAATACTAAAATGTTAGTCGAAGCTATTTCATTCTCATCAGTTACAGCTGTAACTTCAACATTAAATTCTCCAGTTCTTGTAAAGAGGTGAGTTACAGTCGAACCAGCTCTTAAAACTGGAGTTCCATCATCAAAATTCCATCTAAACTGTACAATATTAGCTCCTACAGGTGCTTTAGTTGCAGATGCATCAAAAGTTACTTCTAAAGGTACATTTCCAAGGCTAGGGTTAGCACTTACTTCAGGTCTTAAATCTGAATCAAATACTTCAACTTCTACAATTTTACTTGCTGTTTTTCCAGCTGCTGAAGTTATAGTAAGTTTCAAATCATATTTACCTGGAACAGTATAAACATGCTCAACTAATTGACCAGAAGCATCCAAAACTGAATCGTTTTCAAAATCCCAAGAATACTCAACAATTTTAGCTCCCGATGAAGCTCCAGCATCAAGTTGTATTTTAAAAGGAATTTGACCTTCAATTTTTCCATCTACAATTTCAGGGATTGAAGTAATCTTTGGAAATAATCCAGAAGGGGAGGAAGACACAGTAAAGTTTTCAAAGTATTGAGTCTTGTTTCCTGCATCATCTAAAAGTTCTAAAGTTATTTCATAAATACCTTCGTTTTCAAAGCTGTAAGAAACTTTTCTTCCAACTCTTTCTTTTCCATCACCAAAGTTCCATTTGTAATTTGTAATTTCACCTTCTAGGCTTAATGAATCAGAGGCATCAAATTGATAACTTCTATTCGGAGTCAAAACATCATCACTAGGACTAACTTTAATTCTTGGTGTAAAAACTTCATCCGTCTTAACAATTAAATCTTTAGATACTTTTGAACTTCTTCCATTGTTATCAGTTACAATCAAAGTTGGTTTAAATAAACCTACGTTTTCATAAGTAAACTCACCTTTAACTCCTTCGCTATCAACTACTGAGTCTCCATTAAAATCCCATTCATATAAAATAATTGAACCATCTGGATCCACAGAACTTGAAGCATCAAATTCTACTAATAAAGGAGCAAATCCTGTTTTAGGTTGCATTTCAAAGTCTGCAGTAACCTCTACATTGTCGATTCCAACTAATCTTGTAAATTCCAGAGTTTTAATTTCTTGAGATTTATCAGCTACCTCAAAATAACTCACTCCAAGTTTAACTTCATAAACTCCAGTTGCTGGTTTATCTTTATAAGTCTTAAAAATAGTTTGTCCAGTTCCAGAGTCACCATCACCAAAGTTCCAATTATATGATACAATTTGAGCTTTGGATGTATCTATAGGTAAATTTTTAGCAGAAAATTCAATTTCAATTGGAGCAGTTAAGTTTAAAGTCGATTCTAAATTAGTTCCAATATATTCAATTTTAACTTCTTCTTTAGGACCTGTATTCCAAAATACAGCGATTAATAATGCTAGTACAACCGATACAAAAAAGGTCACTCCACCAAAAATTACATTTTTAAATTTGAGTTTTCTTTCTTCTACTTCCAAAAAATCAATTTGTGTATATGAAAATAAATTAATTAAGAAAAACAAAAGACCCACCAAACTTGAAAGTCCGAATACTAAAGTAAGACTTAGTTTTAAAAAGTTAACAGCATTCAAAGCTGAGATTCCAATTGAAGCTAAAATTGCATTATCTTCTCCAGAGGATAATCCAAATAGAAGTCCAGTTAATACAAAAGATAAAACCAAAACTCCAGCGATAGAAATCATCATTAGAGTCAGGCCTTTATTGGCAGATTTTTTCTTTTTTTTATCTTTTGATGGCTCAGCATCATTCTTAAAATCGTTATCAATTAAGATTTCATCAAAGTCTTCAAAATCATTATGGATTTCGTTACTATCGTTAAATTCATTAAAGTTTTCGTTCTCATTCATAAAGTAAAAATTATTACAAACAAATTATAGCAAAATAAACTTTGATTAAAAACTAAAAAAGTCTTATCAAACGAACTAATAATGCTGAAGCTCCTGTTAGAAAAACAGCAACTGAAGCAGTTTGCATAGTTTTATCTCCATCTAAGTTTAAAGATGCAGAGAAATCCAACCCTTTAAATTCAATATCAATCGAATCATAGTATTTGACTCCAGTGTTATCAATTAAAGTAACTCTGGCTCTAATATCGCTTGATGTAGATGTATAAGTTGTTGTGAAATCTTGTTTACTTATAGTTCTAAAATCCACATCGTTGTTAAAAATCCCATCGTTACTAGTATCTACATAAACATTAGAATCAACTTGAATTTCAATAATTTCACTTGGAAGATGATCAAATTTAAAAGTCACAACTTGAGAGTTTTCAGTTGAAGTTAATTTATCTGTAAACTCATTGTAGGCAGGCTCAGTAATAATAAATTTATTTGGATTAAAATCCGTTAAGCTTTGCGATGAATCTAAACTATCTTGAACTGTACTAGAGTCATCTTGTGAATCTTGTCCAATTCCAAGTTCTCTTTCGATTGCAATTTGTTCAGGAGTTTTTTGAAAAATTCTATTATTGTCAGCAGAAAGTCCGCTTGCATTAGGATTAATATTTCCAGGAAATATTTGCTGATTAGTTGGAACATTTGTTGCATTTTGAGGAGCTTGTCCACTATTACTTAAATCATTTATAGCTTGTTGAGTGGGAGTTGCAGCCTGAGGAAAAGGAATCTCAATTATTCTTTCAACAGTATCTGTACTTAAAGCCGAATCAGTAACAGTTAATGAAACTCTTTTTACTCCATAACTATCGTAAGTGAAAGAAGGAGAGTTGTTTCCAACTTCTTCTTGATCATCGTCTGCAAATCCATTTCCATCTGCATCCGCATTTGGATCATTTGGATTTATATTAAAATCCCAATAAATTTCTCGAATTGTTAAATTAGATCCTTCAGCAACTTTTGCATTGCTGGTGAATTTCACAGTTTTATCCTCTAAAACTTCATAGGTAAAGGCAGCTTGGGGTTTAGCAGTTTTTTCTTCTTGAACCGCGATTGCTTTTTCAATTCTATCACGGTTACCTTCGTTATCTTCCACAGTTAATGCAACTGTATAAGTTCCTGGCTTATCGTAATTTATAACTGGATTTTTACTAGTTGAATCAACATTGTTTGCCGGATCTTTTCCACCTTTGGAATCCGTAGCAATATCAAAATCCCATTCATATGAAACAATTTCACCACCGTTAATAAAGTCCGCTTCAGAATTGTTTTTTGTAACAACTTTTAATTTATCTCTCGAGAAATTAAAGGCTGCTCTTGGAAGGGCTAATTTTCCACCAATTTCAATAGTTTCAGTAGCTGTATCCACATTTCCTTCATTATCAGTAACAGTTAGTTTAATAGTTTTTTGACCACTTCTTGTATAAGTAAAGTTTGGTTCGTTTTCAGTAGAGTCCAAGTCGTCATCTGCAACATCATTTCCATCTGAATCTGTTTTAATATCAAAATCCCATCCATAACTCGCAATATTTGCATTTACGTCCGCTTGAGAATTATTTTGGATAGAAATATCCATTCCATCTACTTCAACCACAAAGGCAGCTTCAGGTGGTTCAAAATTTGATTCTACATATATAAAGATAGGATTACTAACTGCAACTCCACCTTTGTCATCCACAACTTGTTGCACAACTCTAAATCCTTTTCTAGGAGAAATAGTATCGTAATTAATTACAGAAGCTCTAGAAATAAAAACTTCATCGTTCGCAAAACTTCCATCACCTAAAATATCATATTTTCTTTCAACTACTGTTCCATCTGGATCGAAAGATTGGTCAAAGAAAGTCACGCTTTCTCCAATTTTCACCGAAGTTTTATCAGCTCTAAATTTAGAAGAAGGTAATTTATTTTCTCCATTTATTGCTGTAATCACAGCCGGAGTTCCTTCTAAGAACATAACTTCACATTTTCTTTCAATTCCTTCGTTATCAATCACATCAATACAAATTCCATAGTCAACTTCTTCGCCTTCATCACCCCTAGTTCCTATTCTAAGTACTTCAGTTGCTGATTTAGAAACTCTCACTCCTAATTGTTCATCTGGATCATCAAGAGGGAAGTAGTAGTATCTAAATGTTTCGATTCTACCATCAGCATCATAAGGACCCACAGCTTTAACTCTTACATCAAAAGGTGTAACTGGACCATTAATACTTTCAGCTGAGATATTTTCAATCGAAGGTTTCGCTTTACCAAGTGGTACAAATAAATTTGCAGTATTTGTAACTTCCGGATCTTTGGCATCCGTAATAGTTAAAGTAACATCAAATCCAGGTTCCCCAAGAGGCGGATAATCTTTATAGTTATAAATAAATTTCTTTTGAGTTCTAGTAGTACCATCTCCTAAATCCCATGAATATTTAAGACCTTTATTTGTCCCATCTAAGTTCAAAGATTTCGAAGCATCAAACTCAATTCTAGTTTTTCTAAATACATCAGGCAGATCATTAGCTCCACTTAAGAAAGTGTTTCCACCCACAGTAGCCGCAATTACCGCAGTAGGAGTATCTCCACCACCAATAATAATCGTACTACTTAAAGCTTTTGATTCAGTTTCACTTTCTGCAAAAACCCCAATTTTATATGAACCAGCTAAGGCATAAGTATGTGTAAACTCAAATCTATGATCCTGACCTGAAGCTATACCTGCAGGTCTTTTTAATGATTCACGAGTTCCATCTCCAAAGTCCAAAGTAACTCGATTCGCAGTTCTTGAAGTCACAGTCACAACTACTTCACCACTTTCAAGTAATCCAGTTTCTACATTGGCTTCAAGCGTTCCAGCTCCAGGATTATCTAATACTAAGTTCATAACACCACTTACCAGCAACGAGCTTTCCGCAGTACTACTCACTAAAACCTCATTAGGTTCATCAGTAGAAACTTTACTAGCCTTCAAACCAATTCGGTAAGTTCCCGGTTTTAAGAAAGTTATTTCTGTTTCTTCTTGATTATCAGGAATTAATTCTTGATAATCAGTATTTTCAACTCCATTTAAAACTTTCCATTCATATTCAGTGGTATAGCTTGCAGCTGGATTAAAATTATCAATTTGCTCATCTGGATCAGAAGTTAAACTTGCATTTAAAGTAAATTTAGCCGGATCAAACAGACTATTTTGATCAATCACAATTAGCGGTTCAAGCGGTCTTGGATTCACATCCAAATTCACCGAAGCCGATTCAGATACACCCTCAGCACTTTCCGAAGAAACTTCTACCGAAATATTAAAATCTTTAGGTTGCAAAGCTCTAAATCTTAAAACATCTCCATCTTCATTGAAAGAACATACAAAATCATCGTTATCAGCATTACAATCCAAGGCATTTTCTTCACCATCTACTGTCCATTTATAAGTAATTGATCCAAAGTCTGATCTTGAGTCTTCTGCACTTAATGTAAACTCTTCACCAATAAATCCAGAAGTTTTATTGGTTCTTAATCTTGCAACCAAGCTTCCAACCACAACATCAAACATTTTTCTATCTAAGTTTCCATTATTATCTTCCACTTCAAGTTGCACTTGCACTCGACCTCTCTTGTCAAAATTCCGCGTGATTTTCGGCCCCAAAAGATTATCTTGAATAATCTCTGTATTTGAATCATTAATTAGATTATCAGGTAAATTCTCTGGTGTACCAGTAGTTCCAGAAAAGTTACCAGCTTTATCTGAAAATCTCCATGAAAACCTATTTAAATTTTCGCTTGGTTCAGAAAATGAAGCATCAAAAGTAATCCCAGAGCTAGCTTCAGCTAAGGTAAATTTAATTTCAGGATTGTCATATAATAAAATTCCACTCTCTGAATGCCATCTTAAACCCTTGTCACCAATTGTATCAATTGAATTTAGAGAGTTCATTAACATATCTCCACTAAAAGCACTATTTGTAGAGGAGTATCCAAGCAGGTTAATCCTCGAAGTCGGAGGTTTTACTCTAATTGTTTGATAAGCAATCCCAGTCAGAATATTTTTCAGCTCAGATTCCACATCAAGTAGAATAGGACCAGTAACTGGTTGATCACTCATTGCTTCTACCCACGGAGCAGCATCAACTGTTGAAGTTTGCGAAAGGGATTTAAGCATTAACCCTACTCTAAAAGATCCAGGTTGTTTAAATGTACATGTAAAAGAAACGCTTTCAGACTCATAATTACTACAGCTAATTTGCTCAGAATTAATAGCAGAGAAAGGCTCTGTATTACTAGTAACTCCTACCGAAGACTCAAATTTTCCATTTCCATTTACGTCCCACAGTAATCTATTTACATTATCATTAACTCCCGAATCTTGACTATCTGTTAGCACAGATCTATTACTTGGATCATAACTTCCACTTGCATCAAAAGTCACAACAAGTGGTGCTGAACCTTCAACTACATTTACATCAATCACCGGTACAGTGAATTTAGCATTTTCAATTTTAGTATGAATTTCTGATAAGGATTGAATAAATCCTGCCACTTTCTTTTGAGTAGATTCACCTGAAAAACTAAGAGTTGATTTTGCACTTGTTTTCAAATCAAATACGTGCCAATCAGATCCAGCTCCATCGTCATCTTTAAAATCAGCAGTTGCATTGTTTGAGGCATCAACTACATCTGGAAGATCATCAATTAAAGCTTGTAGATTATTTTTTAATTCTGGGTAAGAAGAAACCAAGTCTTTTATCACTTTCATTCTAGTTTTAATATTTGAAAGTTGTAGATCAAAATCTTCTTTAACACCAGCTTCAAGAGTGTAAGCTATCAATATAGCATTTCTATAATAGACAAAATCATGAATTTTATTTCCAGAGTTATCGTTATCATCGTTTTTCATATCGTTGTAATCTTTTACAAGTTTACTTGTTAGTGGATACAAATCACCAAGAGTTTTTGATTTATCATCATCTGGGTCGATATTACTATTTGGATTGAAATCAATAGTTAATTCAATTCCTTGAGCTTGAGGTCTAAAGGCATTTTCACAGTCTTCTACTTTATAGCTTATAGGCCTATCTTCAGGTTCTAATGAACATACATAAAAAAGCATTTCATCGTCTTTTTCAAATAGATTTGCGAAAAAGTTAGCTACACCTCCTGCGATGTTTTCTATTAAATTTGCCGCAGGTGAATCTTTATATCGATTTTCCAATTCACTTTCTCTTTCGGCAGTAATAATACCATTTAAGGTAGTAATTGTAGGGTCTATACCAAATTCGACTACATCTCTTGCTAGAAATCCTGTGTTAGAAAGTGCACCTCTTTGTTTTTCAAGGTTAATAAATGCATTACGCATTCTTTGCAGTTGTGTAATAGTATTTTTTCTCGTATTAAACTCCGATGGTTTGGTAGCTAATAAACTTCGAAGGTTAGTAGTATCCTGGCGATAGATTTCATAGGCTTGCGTCATGTCTCTTGCAATATCTTTTAATTCAAAAGCAACTGAATTAAATCTATCTAATTGTTCTAAGTTTGATTGGTTGGCTAGTTGAGAAGAGCTGTCTCCACCTGGAGCTTGAATAACTGTGTTCACAATGGCGTATGAACCTAAGATTACTAAGATTCCATAGATTGAGTATTTTATATTGTTTTTTGCAGATTCAATATTTGAGTCATCCACCGCAGAAGTCACATATAAGAATCCAGAATAAACAATTACTAAAATTGCAATCGTTCCTAAAAATCCAAGAGCAAAGTTTGCAATATTTAAAACAAAATCCTGAGCACTGTCAGTTTGCGTTAAACTTGGATCAAGACCATCTCCAGTTGGAGCTTTGATTCCTCCTCGGAAACTTGAAAAAGATGAAAATTTTTCATCACACTCCAAAAATCCTCCGAATTCAGAAGATACATCCGAACAAAAATCCGCATGAGTTGTATAACTTGAGCCTCCTAAAGCTCCAAGTAGTAAAATCGCAAAAAAGCCTACAAATACAGCTTTTAAACAATTTTTAATTCTATTAAATTTCGCCATTTAAAATTAATTAATTATTATTCCCTATATTGTATCAAATTTTGGGCTTTTTGACAACAAAAAACCACAGAAATGCACAATTTTAACAAGTATATTATACATGGTTTTGAAAAATCTTGCACAAAGTTTTTTCAATAAAAAAAACTAAGTCCTAAAACTTAGTTATAAAAATTATATTGTGATTGAAAAACTAAAACTCTGGCTGTTGATCAAAAACCTGTACACTTGGATTATCTAAGTCAATTACAGTGTTAACAATCGCAAATGCTCCAAGAGCTATCACAAGTCCAATTATTCCACCAAATATCGCATTTTTAATTGAGTCCTGGTTGACTTCTGTAAATCCACCCACAATGTATTGGCCGCCGGCATAAAAGAATGCCATTAAACTTATAGTTCCAATTATTCCTGAAATAAAATTAGTAATATTTACAATCAATCTAGATCCAGCTATTGGGTCTACCGACTCGGCATTTACAAAAATTATTTCATTAACTAAAGTTCCACCCAACATTACTACAAGTAGACCACCAGCTCCCCAGAAAATTTGATTTTTAGCTTTACTCATAGCTTCTTCATCTCCCATATTTGCAACCATTTTACTCCCAGCAAAAATTAGCATACAGATTGAGAATATCACAATTAAACCTTGAATGATTCCAACAATTCCAGCTAGTTCTCCACCAATTTGCCCGGCAGCCTCTTTGGCTCCTGCGATCGAACTTACAGCTGATGGCATTATTACTTTATTAAAAATAAACTCAGCGGTTAATATAACCCCCACTGCAATTAAAATTTGCAGTAAGTACTTTTTCATATTCCCCCAAACTTCTTCAGCCCCTTCGCTTCCAGCGGTTATTAATTTAACAATCGAAATCACAATAGTAATAGACATTATGGCATAAGCTACATATTTCATAAGACCAATAATTGCATAAACTACAGATGTTATATTAAAGTAACCTCTTTCTTCAAGAACAAATTTCGACGAGGTATCAGACACAGGAAGTAATCCAGTTTCTGCTGAATACTTTTCGAAAATTAAGTCTAATCTATCTTTTAAGAAACCTTGAGGGTTACTTGAATCAGGAGTTTCAGCAAAAGCTAGGTTTGTAAAAAGTAGGGTACTAATTAGTCCAAGTGAGATTAAAAATTTTTTTATAAAAGAAAGCATATTTAAAGGTTAAAATTGTCCAGCAACTACAGTTGCAATAATACTATAAGCCGCATAGATTAAGATAATTCCAGCTAAAGAAACTCCAATCATTCTTTTGGCTTTCGCAGCTTGTTCTTCATCAAATCCGCTTGAGGCATACATAACTCCACCAATTACAGTTGAAAGTATTGCAACCGGTCCTACAAAGGAAACTACCAAATTAGTAAATCCAATTAGCTCCATCTTAGCTCCGCTTGGTGAAATAGTCGGATCCGTAAAAGGCGAACCTATACTATATATTATGTTACCTAATATATTGTCGAAGATTAAAAATAATATCAAACCCATTGCTGCATAAGTAATGTAAGATTTTTCTTTAGCTGCATCTTCTTCGCTTCCAGCCCCAGCTACCATTTTAACTCCTGAAATTGTTATAAATAAAACGGCAAGTCCGGCTAAAGTATATCTTATCAGAGCAATCAACACTTCTACATTTTGATCAAAAATTTGAACTCTTTTTAGCACATCCGTTTTAGATCCAATAACCCCACCTTTTTGCAGACTTAATAAAGATCCAATTTCTCCAGCTAAGAAAACAAGACCAATACCCATTACTATATATAATATAGTATCTTTTAATTTCGTCATGCCTTCCTCACTATCCATACCAGCAGTAAGCATAGATAAAACAGAAGATATGGTCAGTATACTAGCTAAGGCTCCAATTAATAGTTGAATAATAAAAGTTACATCTTTTAGTAAAATACTAGACTTACCAAAGAAATCTTCCTTTTCGGTATCTGAAATATTCACAAAATCTTCCTCAAAAGCTTCGTTATTAATTGGTAAAAAAGGTCTTGCAGGAATTTCATTAACTTCCTCGGCAAAAGCTAGATTCAAACCCATTAATAAAACACCAACTAAAATTACTAATTTCTTTAAAAATTTCATAAATACATTTAATTCCTATAATTATACACTAATTATAATTTTTCTGCAATTTAATTACCAGCATAAATTAAGCTTTAAGAAATTGATTTTTTGCTTGCAATTTTGGTGAATTCTAATAATATATAAAAAAAAGACCTGCTTTTTAAAGGTATTTAAATTTAAATCAAACCCCATGAAATTTCTTAAAGATAGTTACAAAGAATTAGAAAAAGTAACTTGGCCGACTAAAAATCATGCCATTTCAATAACTGTATTAACAGTTGTGTTTACAGTTATCGCAACTGGTTTTCTAACAGTAGTAGATGGTGGATTTAAAGAATTCTACAACTATCTAATTGATATTTCTCCTAAATCTCAAGCTGTAGCTCCAATTCAACCCCAAATTGATACATCTGCAATCAAGTTAACAGATCAAGACGGTAACGAAATTGATTCAAGTGCAATTCAAATTAACCCAGTATCAACAGACGCTCTAGAAGCTTCTGCTGAATAATTCAAAAATTAATTTTATATAAATGTCTAGACAAGCTCAAAACACAGGAACAAATTGGTATGTGATTCACACCTATTCTGGATACGAAGATGCAGTAAGAGAAGCCTTACTACAAAGAATCGACACTATGAATATGCAAGATTACATTTTTGATGTAGTTGTTCCAAAAGAAAAACAAATTGTAATGAAAAAAGGGGAGCCTAAAGAAGTAGAAAAGGTAATTTTCCCAGGTTACGTTTGTGTGAAAATGGATGTAAACGATGATTCTTGGTTTATGGTTAGAAATACTCCAAATGTAACTGGTTTCGTTGGATCTGGAACAATTCCTGTACCAGTATCAGTAGAAGAATGGCAAATTGTAGAAAAACATATGGGTAAAAAAGATGCAAAATTCCAAATTTCTGTTGAAGAAGGTGATCAAGTTACTGTTCTTGAAGGTCCCTTTCAAAATTACGAAGGTGAAATTGAAAAAATTGAACAAGATAAAGGTAAGGTTGTTGTTCTTATTTCAATGTTCGGAAGAGAAACTCCTGTTGAACTTGATTTTAACCAAGTTAAAAAGAAATAATTTTATTTTTTCAGCAAAAATATTCAAAAAGGCTCATCAAGCCTTTTTTTTCTTTGAATTTTTTTTTATAATAAAGAAAAAACATGCACAAAAGTACAATTTTCTTGGCAATATTTGCCTTCTTTTCAATCACAATTTTGCTAGAAAGCCAGTTCAATACAGCTCCATCGGCTCCAGCTAATCAACTGCAAGCCAATTCAGCTTTCTTTCAAACCTCAAACTCTAAAACTTCAGAGCCTCAAGGCTCTCAAGTTCAAGATTTCCAAGAGCAAGCTTTAGAGCAAAAAAATAATGATTCTCAAATCTCCCAGGATTCAGAATCTTTAAATTTAAACCAGGAATCCCAAGAGGTAAGTTTTAACACCGAATTTTTTAAAGACTTTTTAAAAAGTTCAGATCAAGAAGACTCATCACAAGAAGAAGTTTCACTTTCAAAAACACAAGAAGTTGAGTCTAAACTTATAAAATATTTTGCCTCTATCGATATTCAAGACTTAGAAATTTCTTTAGATGAAAATCAAACCTTGATTTTTGACACGATCGATTTATCAAAAGAGGATTTTCAGTCATTCAAAAATTATAAGTACACTAAGCAAAATAGTTTAATGGCCAAAGGTACAGAAATTACTTTTGAAGACTCTCAAAAAGCTGATTATTTTTATACTCTTTTACAAGCTGTTACAAAATCATATGAAGGAATCCAAATTAATAAAAACAATCAATTCCAAGAGTCTTTTTATATTAACAATCCATCTAAACCTTTTTTTGTGAGTTTAGTTATTATGGACAATCAAAAAATCTATTGTTTTTCATACCATAAAGACATCCATGAGAGCTTCAAAGGTTTCTACGAAATCCTTCTTTAGATATTTATCTATTTATTCTCTTGACTTTATTTAGCATGATACTGTAAAATCAGCTTACTTAAAATTAAAAACTTAAGATGAACAAAGAAATTCAAACTGTCATCAAGTTGCAAATCCAAGCTGGTAAAGCTAATCCAGCACCTCCAGTAGGTCCTGCACTTGGTCAACACGGTATTCCAATTCAAGATTTTTGTACTCAGTTCAACGATAAAACTCGTGATAAAATGGGTGAAATTATCCCAGTAGAAATTACAGTTTACACTGATAGATCTTTCTCTTTCATTTGTAAAACTCCACCAGCTTCTTTCTTAATTAAAAAAGAACTTGGTCTTAAAAAAGGTTCAGGAGTTCCTCAAAAGGATAAAGTTGGTTCAATTACAGTAGAACAACTTGAAAACGTAGCTAAAGCTAAAATGCCTGATTTAAATGCTAATACACTTGAAGCTGCAGTAAAAATTATTGCTGGAACAGCCAAAAGAATGGGAATTGAAACTCCAGATTTAGACTAAATATATAAACCTCCACTCCGGAGGTTTTTTTAGTATTTAAATTAAGCTAAAAACAGCTTGCAAAAAAGCAAAAACTCTATATAATAGCAAACGTGGGACTGACTAACTTGGTCAGGCTCGTACCACTAACCAAAATTAAAATGGCAAATAAAACAAGTAAAAACATGTTAGCTGCTAAAAGTCTTGTAACTAAAGATTTTTACAGTCTAAAAGAAGCTTTGGAATTACTTCCACAAACTTCAAAAGTAAAATTTGATGCTTCAGTAGAAGCTCATATTAATACTGGATTAGATCCAAAACACGCTGATCAAATTCTAAGATTTACAACTTTACTTCCTAATGGAACTGGTAAAAAAGTTAAAATCGTAGCTTTTGTACCTGATGAAATGGTTGCTGAAGCTAAAAAAGCTGGAGCTATTGAAGCTGGTCTTGAAGACTTAGTTGCAAAAATCTCTGGAGGATTTATGGATTTCGATTTAGCTGTTGCTCATCCATCTGTAATGAAAAATCTTGGTAAGATTGCAAAACAATTAGGACAAGCAAGAAAAATGCCTACTCCAAAAAATGGAACAGTTGCCCAAAATGTAGTAGAAGCAATTGGAAATCTTATGGGAGGACAAATTGAAGTTAGAACTGATAAATTTGGTTCAACTCACAATATTGTTGGTAAAGTTTCTTTCGGTTCAGAAAAATTAGAAGCAAATATCTTAGATTTAATTACTGGAGTTAAGAAAAACAAACCAGAAGGTGCTAAAGGTCAATACCTTAAATCCATTTACCTTACAACTTCTATGGGACCAAGTATTCAACTTGATGTCGCAGAACTTAAATAAATTTAAAAGCTGGAAAATCCCAGCTTTTTTTTGTATTATCTATCTATAACCCAAAATTATGAAATTTAAAGATTTATTCCAAGATCTGTTTGTTTTAGTTTTAAGCATAACAGTTTTTTTTAGTTCAGTTAATTTAGCTTACAATCTTATATCTCACGAATTGCTAGAGTTACCTCCAAGAAATGTTGACTATTATCAATGTGAAAATTCAAGATATCCGGATGAAAACACAAGAATACTTACGCCGCAAGAAATAAGCGAATGCGAAGAACGAGAATTCAAACGAGCCACCGAAAGACTAGAAACAGATGTTAAATACGAATATGCTTGGTCTTTATCTGCATTATTAATTGGTCTACCAGTTTTATATTATATAAAAAGAAAAGACTAATTTTGTAGGAATTTTCTTCTGTAATAAATTTCTTTTAAGAGCTTTCTATATTTGAATTTATCATATATGGAGAGCCTTTTTAAAATCTCTTCTTCTTGTTTTAAAAGATTTTTATACAAAAAAGTTTTCTGTTCACCCTCAATTACTCCAAAGTGTCCAGGGATGATTACATCACAGCTTTCAAATATATGCCTTGCTGAATCTAAATATCTTAATCTACGTTCCATAGAATAATATTCTGGCACTTTATCCGTAAAATGATTTTCGCGAACCGCATCTCCTGCAAAGCAATATCGAAGTCCTTCGTATTCAAAGAAATAACTTACATGTTCGTAGGTGTGACCCCTTGATGGAAAAACTTCAATTCCAAACGGAAGTGGTTTTTCATGCATATCTTTGTAAAGAGAAGTTAATCCTGTCTTACTATCCATATGACAAGCATGAATATGCACTAAAGCGTTTTTAAAAAGTCCTATGTTTCCAACATGGTCTAAGTGTCCATGAGTCAATGCTAAATGCGTAATTTGCTCTGGTTTAACATTTAAATCTTTTAGTTTTTCTAGTAATTTATCCTGAGCCCACACTGAACCGGTATCAAGTAAAACATAATGGTTTTTAAAGTCAGTTATTAAAGCCACAGAACTTGTGTGATTTGCTATATGATAAATTCTATCGGTCTGGCTTGATTCATGTTCACCCAAAAATAGCAAGTTGAATTCCATAGGGGGAATTGTTATAGTGTATGAAAATTATAAGCAAATTTATGGCAAAAGAAAAGTATCAAGATTTAGCAGTTGGAGGCCAAGCAGTTTTTGAAGGAGTGATGATGCGAACCCCAAATGCAGTTTCAATTTCGGTTAGAGATCCCAAAAAACAAATTCAAAATATGAGTTTTCCATACAAAACTCTTACTCAAAGATATAAATTTCTAAATCTACCAATTCTAAGAGGAATGATTAATTTAGTAGAAATGACAAAGCTTGGAACTAAGGCTATTAACTACTCTGTAGACATTGGATTAGATGAAGAACCCAAAGAAAATGCTAGTAAATTTGAAAAAATTTTACATTCGACTTTACAAATTTTCTCAGTGATTTTCAGTTTTGTTTTTGCAATGTTTTTGTTTAAATATATTCCACTTTTAAGCAGTGAAATTTTATCTAATAATTTTGTTTCAGTTTCCGAAAATTATGTCCTGTTTAATTTTATTGATTCTTTAGTGAAAATTTCTATCTTCGCTTTATATGTTACACTTTTAACTTTATCTAGTTCACTTAGAAGAGTTTTTCAGTTTCATGGTGCAGAGCACATGGCCGTTCATGCCTATGAAAAAGACTTAGATTTAACAGTTAAAAATGTTCAAAATCAAACTACCCTGCATCCAAGATGCGGAACTTCATTTTTGGTTTTTGTATTTTTATTTTCAGTACTTTTTTATACATTCATTCCTAAAAACCCAAGCTTTTGGGTGAATCTAGGTTCTAGAATTTTAGCTCTACCGCTTTTAGTAGGGTTTTCATATGAAATTTTAAAGCTTGCCGGTAAATACTCCCACACCTGGATGTTCAAATTAATTTCAGTTCCAGGTTTAGCCTTTCAAAGACTTACAACCAAACAACCAGATGCTTCACAAGTTGAAGTTGCTATTCATGCACTTGATCAAGCCTTTAAAATAGAAGAAAATGCAAAATCCTAACGTTCAAATTTCTCTAGTAGACAAAACTCTACCAATGCCCAAATACGAAACTTCAGGCAGCGTTGGTTTTGATCTTTATGCTAGACAAGAAACAGTTGTCAAACCCAAAGAAATTGCCTTGATCCCAAGTAATCTAATTTGTAAAGTTCCAGATGGATACATGCTGGCAGTTGTATCTAGATCTTCAACACCTCGCAAAAAAGGACTTTTAAAACCGCATGCAATTGGAGTTATTGATCAAGATTATTGCGGCCAAACCGATGAAATTTTATTGCAGGTCTACAACTTTACAGATCAAGATATCGTAATTTCAAAATTAGATCGTATTGCGCAAGGAATTTTTTTACCAGTTCTTAAAGCAAATTTTGTAGAATTTAATCCCCAGGACCAAAACAGGGGAGGATTTGGATCTACAGGATAAACACAATTAATTTAACCTAAGAAAAATGTTTGTAACTTTATATGGAATAAATAATATTGGAAAATCAACCCAAGCCAAAATGCTGGTGAATTACTACAATTCGATTGGACTTAAAGCTAAGTATTTAAAATTTCCAATCTATGACATTACACCATCTGGAGTTTTTTTACATACTTCTTTAAGGTCAAAAGTTCAAACTATCACTGAAACTGAGCTGCAAATGTGGTTTGCAATCAATAGATATCAATTCCAACCTACACTCAAAAATATGCTATCGGAATATGATTTGATAATCGCAGAAGACTACACTGGTACTGCTTTGGCCTGGGGTAGCTCTAAAGGAGAAGATTTAGAATTTCTAGAAAGTATAAATTCTAAACTTCTCCAAGAAGACGTAGCGATTTTAATTGATGGTCAAAGATCCATGGATTCAATTGAAGAAGGCCATATTCATGAAAATGATAATCAACTTGTTGATAATGTTAAAAATACATTGTTAAATTTGGCAGATAAGCTAAATTGGAATATAATCCAAAGGCAAGAAGATATGATAGATACTCAAAACTTGCTTCGTAATTTAATCTCTCAAAAACTTGAAAATTCTAGACGGTCGTAGTTTATCAAAACAAATTTTAGATGACTTAAAATCTAAAATAGACTCTTATAATCAAAATACCATTCCACCAAAGCTAGTAATGGTTATGGTTGGAGACAATCCAGCAAGTATTAGTTATATTAAACAAAAACAAAAATCCGCAGCCAAAGTCGGACTTTTAACTGAAGTTTTAAATTTAAGCCAGGATCTATCAACAGCTCAAATTGTAAACGAAGTTGAAAAATTAAATTATGATAACACCGTACATGGAATTTTAGTGCAATTACCATTACCTGTTGAAAATCCAGAAAAAATTATTGATGCAATTGACCCCGATAAAGACGTAGACGGCTTTCATCCTTTTAATGTTGGCCATGTTTTTACAAATAAAGACTTAGAAGAAATGGCTCCATGCACTCCAAAAGGTGTAATTAAAATGCTAGAGCATTATCAAATTCCAATTAAAGGAAAACATGTTACAGTTGTTGGACACTCTAACATTGTTGGAAAACCTTTAGCAGTTATGCTTTTAAACAGAGATGCTACGATTACAGTTTGCAATGTATACACTAGTGACCTTAAAGCCGAAACCTTAAAAGCCGACATTTTAATTTCAGCTACAGGAGTTCCAAATTTAATCAAAAAAGATATGGTTAAAGATCAAGCTGTAATTATTGACGTTGGATTTTATAAAGACGAAAATGGAATTAAAGGTGATATTGATTTTGAAAATGTAAAAGATAAAGTTTCATACATTTCCAAAGTTCCAGGCGGGGCCGGACCAATGACTGTTGCTTGCCTAATTGAAAACACGATTATTGCCTATGAAAAACAAATTTCTAATTAAATTTAATAATGGCATTTAAAGATAATCTTAAAATTTTTACAGCTCCAATCCTTATTTTAATAGTTTTAGTAGCTGTAATTTATTTACAATTTTTTTCCCAACCTTCTAAGATCCAAATTGTCTACGATTCTCCTTTAAATTCTTTAAATCCATATACTTATTCAGATTTTAATACTTCTCGATTAAATTACATTTACGAAAGTTTGATTTCCTATGATCAAAATTTAAATTTACTTCCAGTTTTAGCAACTTCTTATGGGAAAATTGATCCTCTAACAGTTGAGTTTAAATTAAAACCAAATGTGAAGTTTCATAATGATGCCGATTTAACTTCTCGAAGTATCAAGGATATTTTTGAAGTTCTTAAAACTCAAAGCAATTTATCGGAAATTTTAAGCACTTTTAAGTCCATAGAGGTAATTGACGATCTAACTTTTAGATTAAATTTAAATCAAGAAGATCCTTTTGTTTTTCATAAATTTACTTTGATTCCAATTGCTAAATTCCAAAAAATAGACAATTTAGAGATCGCTCCAAATGGAACAGGGTATTATAAGTTTGTTGAACAAAGTGATAATAAAATTGCATTAGAAATCAATCAAAATTACCATTCAACTCAACCAGATTTTAAATTTCTAGACTTACTTGCAATTCCCGAATTTGCTAAAAGAATCGAGTATGCCAATCTTGAAAATCAAGTAGTTGCACTTTATGGAATTTCTCCTGAAACCCAAATTTTAAATTCTGAAAAATTTCAACTCTTAAATAATTCAGATCAATCAAGTAATTTTATTCTTTTTAATTACGGATCTAAACTTGCTAAAGATAAATCTTTTCAAGATACCTTTTATCAAATATTTAAATCAATTGATTTTGAAGTTTTAACTTCCAAAATGGGGAAAAACACCAATCAGTTCCTAGCTAAAGGTGTATTTGGATACAATCCCAATATTGATTTTGAACTTCAAAGTTTAAAAGATCTTAAAGATTCAGCTAAGATTAAAAAACTTCAAGGTAAAGAAATTAGTTTAGCAATTCCAGCACCATTCTCTAAATTTAAAATATTTTTAAATGAATTATTCCAAACTTTAAATTTAAACGTTCTAATTCAACCCTTAGAATTTGCAGAATACAATCAAGAAAAATTAGCGGATTTTGATTTGATTATGTTTGGATTTAAAGCAGATTTTGCAGATGGAACAAGCTTTTACAATGCATTTGCAAAAAGTGATTCTAACTTAAATTTTAGCCAATATTCAAATTCCAAAATAGATCAAATTTTAGAAGAGTTAAAATCTATTGAAGATGAAAACCAAAAGATCCAAAAACTCCAAACTTTAGCTGAGCTTGTAAACCAAAAAAGGCTAGGAATTCCTCTTTTTGAAAATCAAAATTACTATGCTTTGTCAAAAGATTTTTCATTAAAAACTAGATTAGATGGCTTAATTGATATAAAATTTTTAAAAGCTAAATAATTTTTATGCGTTCGATTCGCTCCAAATTTATTGTTTATATTTCACTCCTTGTAATGGGTGTTATTATCGGAACAGGAGTGCTTTTAATCAAAGGCGAACTTATAAATGTACAAACCGAAATTTTTCACAATTTCAGATCCTACTCTGAGCTTACTAATCAATCGATTTTAGAAAGTTATAAAACTTATTATCTACAAGAAAATGAAATATATTTCGAAAGAGACTTAGCCGAAACTTTAGCTAAAAATCAAAATGCTGATGGGTTTTCTTTGTATGATTTCAATGGAGAATTATTGTATCAATCCAAAACATTATCTCCATCTTCGATTAACATAGACATCAGTATTGATAGAATAAAGGCTCAAAAACCGTCTATTCAACTAACAAAAAACAAAGATATTTTTTATATTGATAAAGTCGGTGTAGGGGAATATCAGTATTTAGAGAAAGATTTTTCATTAAGTAATTTTTTCCCAGATGGAAAACAATACACCAATTTTGTAGTTCCACTCGAGCAGCAATATGCGCTGGTTTATCATATGAATTATGAAAATTTAAATTCTCTTGTTTACCAAGCTTTAAAAGCTTCCACTTTTATTTTGGCAATTGCTCTTTTATCGGGAGTTCTAATGGCCTTCTTTTTAGCCTCTAAAATTTCATCGCCAATTTTAAGTATCACCGAGGTAGTTAAAAAAATTGCACTTGGGTATTTTGATACCAAAGCCAACGTTCATACTAACGACGAACTTGAGCTTTTAGCTACCGATGTTAACAAAATGGCGGATGATTTAAATAAAGCTACCGAGGATCGAATTTACAAAGAAAGAGTCAAAAAAGAACTCGAAATTGCAAGTAATATCCAAGAAAGATTATTACCACAAAGTCTTCCAGAAATATCTGGATTCCAAATGTCTTCCATCATAATTCCGGCCGAGGAAATTGGAGGAGATGTTTATGATGTAATTCAAACCCAAAACCAGCAAACTTATTTCTATGTTGGAGACGTAACAGGGCATGGAGTTCCAGCTGCTTTGATTGCTGCAATCTCAAATGCACTTATTTCAGCTAATGTATCTAATCAAAATTTAATAGATTTGATTGATTCTTTAAATGAAGTTTTAAGACTTAAAACCAATCCTAATTTTTTCATCACTTTAGTTCTGCTTAAAATTATTAACGAATCTCAAATTCAATATGTTTCAGCCGGTCACGAACAGATTATAATTTACAGAAATTCTAGTCGAAAAACTGAAGTTTTAGACAGTGGGGGAATTGCAGTTGGACTTTTTCCAGGAATCAAAGATAAATTAACCCAACACACAATTGATATGCAAAAAGATGATGTCCTGGTTATTTACAGTGATGGAATTCCTGAGTGTTGGAATGAATCCAAAGAAACCTATGGTTTTATTCGCTTTCAAGAATCATTAACCAAAGCTGCTGCAAACCATGATACTAAACAAATCCAAGATTTGATTCTTAACGACATCAAAGAATTTTCAAAGAGCGCGCGCCAACAAGATGATATTACGCTTTTAGTTCTAAAGAAGATTTAAAGAAATCTAAATCTATTTAGAGTTAAAATTATTTTAATTAGAACAGTTTTGCATTCTTGACAATACCTGGTAAAAGGATTATATATGTTACTTGTTAACTAATTATTATGAGTATTTTTATGACGATCTTACTAAAGATAATTCCTCTTTATTTAATGATTTATTTGGGTTTTGTAGCTACAAAATATCTAGAGGTTGGAAAAGAAGGAATTGCTAAACTTTTAATTTACATGATTGGTCCAGTTGTAATTTTTTATGGTACTTATACTGTACAATTAAATTTTGCCAATTTAACATTACCACTTTTGTTTTTAATTATTTCTTGTTTGATTTGCTTACTTTTTCTTTGGATCGGAAATAAAATATTTAAAAATGACTCTACAAAAAACATTCTGGCCTTTACTTCCGGTACAGGTAATACAGGTTATTTTGGACTGCCGGTTGTTATGGGTGTTCTTGGAGAAGAAGCTTTTAGTTTAGCTGTTTTATCGATTTTAGGTTTTGTACTTTATGAAAATACTTTAGGTTTTTTTATTACAGCAAAGGGCAGTCACACAGCTTACGAAAGTTTTAAAAAAGTACTTAAATTACCAACAGTATATGCTTTTTTTGCAGGTTTAACTCTGAATTATCTAGGATTCAATCTAGGAGAATTAGCAGTAACAACAATTCAAAGTTTTAAAGGTGCTTATACTCTATTGGGTATGATGTTAATTGGAATGGGTCTATCAAGTGTTAAAAGAAGCCATATCGACTTTAAATTCATGAGTTTAACTTTCTTAGCTAAATTTTTAATATGGCCTGCAGTAGTTTTATCAATTATTGTAATTGATAACTTATATTTAAATTTTTATAGTGCACAGGTTCATAGTATTTTGATTTTAATGTCGATTGTTCCATTAGCTGCAAACACTGTAGCTCTTGCAACGGAACTAAAAGTTCACCCCGACAAAGCAGCTATCGCAGTTTTAATAAGTACCATTTTTGCTTTATTTTACATTCCAACAATAATGCTATTTTTTTAATTAATTAATATGAAAGAACTCAAACCCAATGATTTACATAGGCTAAATAAAGCTGTAATTACTGGAACTATTGTTGCAACCTTAACACTCACCAGCTCTTGTAATTTAATTCGTAAATCAGTATTGAAAGTTTTAAAAGAAACTACAACAGATTCAAAATCAATTAAATAAAACTTCCAAATTAGTATCCAAATATTTTTATAAAAAAAGCGTGAGCCAACCATCTAGCATCACACTTTTTACTTTAAAACTTAATACAATCTTAAAGATTATCAGTGTTCAGTGGATTGCTTAAGGCTTGAGCTTTACTTAGGTCTA
This sequence comes from bacterium, assembly GCA_002718715.1. GTDB lineage: Bacteria > Patescibacteriota > Gracilibacteria > UBA1369. The sequence goes on along the minus strand of PBFJ01000014.1, from coordinate 26,184 downwards.
ATTGAGTTTCAATATGAGGAGTTAAGTTAATTGTACTCATTATATTATCTACCTTTTCAGAGTATTCAGGATGATATATTAACTTATTACGTCTTTTTTGATTCAAGATAGTTTCATACCAATTTTTTAAAGCTTTATTATAATTTGCAATATGTTTTTGTAGATCTTCTAAACTCATTTCATTTAGTTCTTCTTCAGTTTTTTTCTTCGGGTATTTTTCGGTATTTTGAAATTCAGCTTTTATAGAATTGTAGTAATCATTTCTTTCAGATCTAGACATCGCCCTAATTTGTCTTTTACTTTTTAGTTCTGAGAACTTGATAAGTTTTGCAAATTTTTGAAGAGTCTGTCGTTCTTGTTCTAAATTTAAATTTTCAAATTCATCATCTGATATAAATCCAGGGTATTTAGCTAACTCTCTTAAAAATTTTCCTACTCTAGGTCCTCCACAAATATTAGTAGAAGCTACAATTTTTAACCAAAAGTTAGACACAGCTTGAGGATTTGCAAATTCTCTTAGGTTATCAATGTTATTTACTAGGGCTGATCTACAATAATGTAAATTTTCTCTGTAGGACATTAACGCTAATTTAACTGAAGCTTGTGGATCAATTAAAATTTCAGCTATTTTAGTTTCTGTAGGAGCATGTCTTGCTGGATTGTTACGTAGCTTATAAGAAGAGAAAGGGCTACATTTTTTTAATCGATAAGATGTCCAAGTTCTTTCAGTGTTATCATTGCTATCTTTAAAAGATTCTAAGATACCTAGATCATCAAAATATCTTTTAACATGTTTATTGTTAAATTTTCCTTTTTGAATAAATACACTTGTTAGAATGTGATTAAGAGCAATTTTCATTCTATGTTTACCACTATATACATCTGCAGAACCAAAATTTGGATTAAATTCACCGCTATTTATCAAAGACCTTGTGATTGCTAAAACTGCTGTAGAATTCATTAAATCATCAGCTCTAAAACCACCTTCTATCATCAAGATTGATTCAATAACGTTTGGATCAAAAAGAACATCCTTAATTTCTGGAAATAAATCCACTGTATCTTTAGTGCCAGTATGTACTTCGTTTTCTAATTCAGAACATACTGAAGTAATTGCATTGTAAAAGTTTCCATCACCAAAATCATTAGCTCTTTCTTCTCTTTCTCTTCTAGTATCATAAGCTCTTTGAAGAAGTTTTATCAACCACTTATCACTTTGGACCATCGCTTTACCTGCAAGATTATCAATTCTAGTTTTATCAGATTTAAATTTCACAAGATTACAACTTTCAATTAGCTTTAATTCTAGGAATTCTTCTGCACTTAGGTTGATTTTACTTATTAAATCTATGGCTTTTATAAAAAATTCATTTTCTGGGCTTTCGGTCAGCATAAAAGTAGAAGCCTTCTTAGTTGCATCTTTGTAACTTTCAGTTACCTCTTTTAACTTCTCTATTAGTTGATTTCTACTCAGAGTCTCGAGAGCATTTTCATTTGCTTCAGGTTCTTCTGAAGGATTAATTGGACCAGGTAAAGGCTCATGATTTATTTGATGGTCAGCAGGGGGGGGAGTTACCGGGCTAGGTACTGAATCAAAACCGGGAATAGTATTAGAATCTGATACCAGTTCATCAGTGGGCTCTAAAATTTTTATTGTTGAGCCGGCGACAGCGGCAGCTAATAGTCCCTTAAGCACAAATCTTCTTGTTAGTTCTACATCTGCAACTACATTTTTAGGAGTTTCTACTGTACTTCTTTCGTGAATAGGTGTTTTGTCAGTCAGTCTAGGTTCTAAATCTGGGTTGTAAGCAGGATTGTCGTCTCCACTTAAACTTGGGTCATTATTAACTAAAACAGGATGGTCATCTCCACTTAAACTAGGTTCCTTGATGTTTGCAATTTCAGCTTGAGTTTCTGCATATTTTTTCGCTTCAGGGTCTCTAATAAATTTAGAAATTGATGTTAAATATTTAAACTTAGACGCTTTAAAAATTTCAAAAATTTGAAATTCATTTAAATTATGACTTTCAAGAATTTTAAATTTGTCGCTAATCATTTTACTAATAAAGATTCTTATATCTTGATATTCTCCACTTGGATCAGATCTATAAATCAATACTCTATTTGCTTCATCGTTTTCATTGTAAGAGTAGTCTACTACTAGATCTTTTACAATTTCATTTAACCTTTTATCTGTATTAAAAAGTTTTGACCACAACAGACAATCTAAGTCATGGAATCTTCGATTATTAGGTTCTTTTATAAACTTAATATACTGATGTGGATTGAATTTATTTCTCTCTAAATTACTTTTGAATTTAACCATGTTTTAAATTATTTTAATCTGTTAATTATATCACATTTAATCAATACTGTAAAATACATAATAAATCATACAAGAAAGTAAGTAAATAACAACAAAAACCTTGCTTAAAAAAGCAATTTCTGCTATAATAAATGATAATTAAATTGATTTAATGCTAGCTGAAAAAGCCATTGTTTACGCCCAAAATCTTTTACTAAAATTGAAAGAGGATTATAACCAAAATTTTTTGGATCAAATTACTCTTACTGCAATTCTTTTTGAACTTGGCTCTGCACGTGATCTAAAAGCTCTTAAGCAAGAGATAAATCAACTTTGTACTAAGTATCCTGTCTTGATTGAATTTGCCTTCAAAGATAAAATGACTAAGAACATCGACTTCTTAGAAGATCTTTCTCATACTCTGCAAGAACGCAATGATCCAAAACTAAGCAAAGAGGTCGAAAAGATCCTAGATAACCAAGCCAAAGCTCAAGAACCTTTAGAGCTCCAAGCTCAAATCAATCAATTAATTAAAAATATTTAAATTAAAACCTCAAATTTAACCTAAAGTCCCATGAACATAACAAATCAGAACAATCTACCGCCAGAAAATACAGAAAACCCAGAACCAAAATTAGATCTAAATCTCTTAGACACCAAATTAGTTAAATCACCTGAAGAGGACAAGATAAGTGAAATTTTAGACAATGCCATCAATATTGATACCGAAGATACGTTAGAATCCGGACTTTTTCTACACGTAGCTGAAGATATGTTAGAGGCACTTTTTAAGGTTGATCCAAAAGTTTTTAAAAGTGAAATCGCCCAGCAAGCTGAAATTCGTAAAAGACTCCAGCTTTTAATTTCCAAACTTTCAAGCGAAGATACATCTTTAACAGATATTTCAGAACTTAAACTTGAACTCTTAAATATATTACTAAAGAATGGAGAAATTCAACTCCCTGAATTACAGGATTTTGCAAATAAATTTAATGTAAATTTTAATCAATTAATCTGCTCAGTATTAAAATCCAAACCAGATCAAAAAACACTTGAACAGATTAAAACTCAGTATGCTGAAAAACTAAATCACGAAAAATTAAAAAAACTTGTATCAACTTCTCTTGAATCAAAAGAAGGTGAGATTAGTGTTAATGACTATTTTTTACTTACTGGAGATGTTGAATATTTAAAAACACATTCACTTTACGCCGAAGTTCCAGAATTTTTATATAAGCAATACTTAAATTCAGGTGATGTGGTTTGCGCAAAAAAAGAAGACAAATTCTACATTTTACCTAGATCCATGAACAAAGCACCCAAAACTTATAATCCAGTTAAGATTGAACTAAACTTATTCAATTTTGAAAAATTTTTATCTAAGGCTGTACAGCAAGTTTTAAAACTAAATTTTGAAATCGAAAACCCAAGCACTTTGCAAATTCTAGAGTCTTTGATTCCAAATGGAGTTACACAATTTAAAAATGGTACTCAAGAAATTATAATAGATGAAGGTAAATTAGATTTTGAAAATACTGATTTTTCAATCCAAGATAAACTTAAGATTTTATCCTTATTTCGGTCTCAAGAAACTACAAAAGATTCTGAATTTCAAAAAGCCATCGATTTGGATACAATAGATCAGCAAGAAGCTTTAAATATTCTTGATAACATTCATCATAAACTCCCGGACTCAATTATTAGTAGACTAAAGGATAAATTAATAGATTTAAATATAAGTGGTTTTGAAAATCTCCCTTCAGGCTTTCCTGGAGTTGAAACTTTGACCTGTAGTACCGACCAATTAAATAAAATTCAATCCGATCAATTAAAAAAGGTTAATTCAATCAAACTTACAGGAGAATCGATAAAAATTTCCCAACATATTTTTGATATCCTAGAATCCAAATCTAAATCTAAATCCAATAAAGATCTTCTTTTTTTAGAAGATATAGCAGCAGGTTATACAGTGAATGAATTTGAAAACATTAAATTTAATGAAGTTAAGTATTCCGACTATAAAAAAGTAAGCAATAAAGATATTTTTGCAAGCATTAAAATTCAAAAATTAGTTATCGATCAAGATATCACTTTTAAAGAAATCTTAGATTTATCAAAAGAACTAAATAACTTTCAAATTCAAACAATTGAACTTAAAAATAATCTTAAGGATAAGGACGGAAATGAAATAGAATTTGAATCTGCTATTAATGTCAAAGGAGAAAAAATAAAAGTTCTAAATATTGATCCTTTAGATATTTATAAAATTTGTAAAGCCCACCCACAACTTAAAGTATTTACGGATAAAGGTTCTAATAATCTACTAGAATTTAAATCTAAAATTTATGGATCTAAGCACATTACCTTTAAAAAGGGTATCCCCCAATTAGTGAATATTGATTTGTCATACTTACATGGATATCTTAAAAATTATCCTGAAATCGACCTTCACGTAAATCATCCAAAAGAATTTGAACCGCTCGATTTTTTTAATACTACGTCTCATAAATACATTGGACCTACCGAAAAGGTAAACATAAAGTATAAAAAAGATGGTAAAAAATACGCGGGTTTTTCTTATGAAGCAAACCATATCTTCATGGAATACTTTCAAACTTTCGATGATTTCAATACATTGATTAAAGTTTTCGAATCAAATGCAGATTTAGTAGATCAATTTTTTAATATTCCTGATTTACGTTATCACTTTCATTCTTGTTATAAAATTAAAGATCCTAACAAGACTGAAATTTTACCTCACAATATTTCAACTCATTTTTTAAAGCATTTACCCCTTCGTAATCATCAGATTTTCGACAACTTGATTTTAGAAGTCCATAATGATGACATTTCAAATATTAAAGGCATAAAAAACTCGGTCTTAAATATTAAACCAGACCAAGAAATTGATGCGCAAGCAGCCTTAATATTTTACAACAACCCCAAACTTGAAAAGATAAATGTAGTTGGGGATCATACTACATCTTTTACCAGAAGTAATATAATGGGAATTAATTTACAAAGTGTTTTACATAAACTTGATACAAAACACAAAATCGAAGAAAGACAGGTAAAATTAAGCCTTACAGAGGATAATTTAAGCAATTTTTTCAATCTAGAATTTACAAATATTCAAGATTTAGAATTAGAGGCTAGCTCTTTGTCTGAAGAACAACTAAAATTACTTTCAAGCTATTTGCTGAATACTCTTCCAAAATCTATAAGAACTCTTAATGTACAAGGTTTAAATTTTTCTCTTACAAACCAACTTTTCTTATTGCAAAAACATCCTAATTTAGGAACTATAAATCAACTCTCTAAGGATCAAATTCACACCAACGTGTGTAAAAGTATATTTGAAGACCCTTTAATTATTTCATATATTAAGTATCACAAATATCCAATCACTCTTCGAGAATATATTAATTTTCATAAAATCATCTCTAGTACAATTGACTACACTCAAGAAAATCAGCAAGTTCAATATAATTTTGCACTACTAAGAGTCAACGAATTATTTAAATTATTCTCAGAACCAACTAATATAGATTTTCTTACGCATAAACTATTAAAAGATAAATTCAATATTGACCTTCCAAACAGTTTTACCCTTCTAGGTGAAAGAAACTTACAATTTGAAGAAGATGAACCTCAAAATGATACAATTATAGATGCTGAATCAGAAGTTATTGATTATGAAAATATAAATAAATATTCAAATATTCATATTTCATACGCAAGTGTAGCTAAAAACAAGGAAGCCTTCAGGGATTTTAAAGGTACTATAATTTTTAAAGATGAACATTTAAATTCATTTATTTTAAAAGCTACTTTAAGCTGTACTCTTGATTTAGAAAATCTTAAAAGTTTGAAAAAATTAAATATTGAAAACTCTAAAACAAATATTAATTTTCCATATTTAGAAACAGTAGAAAATGCCAGTATTATAAACTCTAGCAATATTAATTTTCCATCTTTAAAAACAGTAGAAAATGCCAGTATTATAAACTCTAGTGATATTTTATTTAAGGATAACCCTACATTCAAAGGAAATATAGCAATTCAAAATTCACCAATAGATTTTCAAAATGCAATTTTTGAAGAATGCAATCTTTCTAATTCAAACTTTATTGGATCTAAAATTTCAAACGCTGAGTTTGATAATAGATGTACTATTCCAAATGGATTTTTCCGTGTTGATAAGACTTTAATTGGTCCAGGTCTTAACCTAACTGGCTCTAGAAATTATTTTTATGCAGATCCACGCCTTAATTTAGATCTCTCTCCCAATACCTTAATTACTATTAATGAAGGTACGGATGGTCATCAATCACTTTATTTAGTTGTAGGAAAAGCTTTAAACTGTGAAAATATCAAGGCAGAATCAGTTGAATTCAATAAATTAGGTTTAGATTATATCAATTTTGAAGGCTCAATCTTATCTAATTGCGAATTTAAAAACACATCTTTAATTGGGGCAAATGTATCTTCATGTGATTTATATTATGCAGAATTTGAAAATTCTGATTTAAGACAAGCAAACTTATCCAGAAGTAATCTGATATTCGCTAAGTTAGAGGAAGCAAACTTAGGAGGAGCCAACTTGTTATACGCTGATTTAAGAAATGCCAGTTTAAAAGGAGCCAACTTACAGGGTACCAGCTTGTTATACGCTGATTTAAGAAATGCCAATTTAGCGGGAGCTGATTTAAGAAGTGCCAATTTAGCAGGAGCTGATTTAAGAAATGCTAATTTAGCAGGAGCAGATTTAACAAATGCTAATTTAGAAGGAGCCAATCTAGAAGGAGCCAATCTAACATTGGAGATTTCAGAATCATTAGAATCCAATAATGATAATCATATCGATATTTCCCCGATCTTAAGAGATGATGAAATTAAAGATATATTTAAAAAAACTGCTACAGAAAAAGCAAATCTAAGGAGAGCACATCTTAGAAAGCAGGATTTAACAAATGCAAATTTTAGCAATTCAGATCTAAGCTACGCAATTCTTAGCTATACCAAATTAGAAGGAGCAGATTTAACAAATGCTAATTTAGAAGGAGCTGATTTAAGAAATACTAATTTAACAGGAGCAAAGTTAGAAGAAGCAGATTTAACAAATGCTAACTTGTCCGGAGCTGATTTAACAAATGCCAATTTAACAAGAGCCAAGTTAACAAATTCTAAACTTGTTAACTTAATAGGAGTTCCAGAAGAAGATAAACTACCAGATGGTTACAAAGTTCACGAAAATAGTAATGGAACTTTTAATATTCAATTAACTGAATCTCAAGATCAACAAACACAAGAGGCTCCAGATCAAGTAAATACCCCAGAAAACGCTTCAGAAATACAAGATCCAGAACTTATTAATGAAGCTCAAACATCTAAAAATAATACTGAGATAGAAACCATAAGTAATGAAGAAAATCTAAAAACAAGTAAAGCTCCATTACAAAGATTTGTAGATTCAGAATATATACCGGAATACATCCCAAAAGGATATCAAGTTATTGAAAGAACAGAAGATGGTAAGACTCTTTATACAATAGTAGGCCCAAATTTAGATTTAAGCAGAGCCAAATTGCAAAAAGCCAAATTGCAAGGAGCCATATTTTATGGAGCCAATTTAAGCAGAGCCAAATTGCAAGAAGCCAAATTGCAAGGAGCCATATTTCATGGAGCCAATTTAAAAGATGCCGATTTATCAGGAGCCGATTTAAGAGGAGCAATCTTACAAAATGTAGAAATGGAAGGAGCGAACTTAGAAGGAGCGGATTTAAGCGGAGCGAAATTAGAAGGAGCCAAGTTAGAGCGTGCTAGTTTATTTGATTTAGAAGGAGCGCCAAATAAAGAAAAGCTTCCAAGAGGGTATCAAGTTATTGAATACAAGAAAAAAGAGAAGAAAGAGAAGACATTGTATGCGATAATAGGCCCAGGAGTACGTTTATTCCAAACCAATTTAGAAGGATCGGATTTGTCAGGATCGGATTTATCAGGAGCGGATTTATCAGGAGCCAATTTGAAAGGAGCCAAATTGCAAGGAGCTAATTTAAGAGGATCGACGTTATTATTTGCTATTTTAAGAGGAGCCGATTTAAGAGGAGCCGATTTAAGCGGAGCGTATTTAGACTTTGCCACCTTAGTAGATTTAACAGGAGTACCAATTAAAGAGACCCTTCCAGAAGGATATCAAGTTATTGAAAGAGAAGTAGATGGTAAAAAACTTTATACAATAGTAGGCCCAAAGTTAATTTTAACCGGAGCAGATTTAAAAGGAGCCGATTTAAAAGGAGTAGATTTAAAAGGAGCCAAATTTTACGGAGCCAATTTAGCAGGAGCTAATTTAAGCGGAGCTATTTTAGATGATAAGACGAAATTAACTAATTTAACAGGAGTTCCTGATAAAGATAAGCTACCAGAAGGTTACGAAATTCAATCGAATAAAGATGGAACTTTTAATATTCAATTAACTGAATCTCAAGATCAACAAACACAAGATCAACCCTTAGATATAGATCAAAATCAAAATTTAAATACAACAAAAGAAACCCAAACTCCTTCAACATATGTAGAACCTCAAGTGCTAGAAACAGATTCACAAGCAGAAAGCGTTCCAGAAGGATCAGGTGAAGAAGTTATTGAGCAACCTCAGCCATCTCAAATCCAAGATATTCCATTAGATTTAAATCAAGAAAATGTAAATCTTCAACCAGCATCTGTACCACCAGAACCTCAATCACAAGAAGTAAATACAGATCAAATACCAAAGGAAAATTCAGAATCTGTTGAAATAGAAAGACAAATCCAGCAGCAGGATTCACCTCCAAATTCACTTAATGAATCTCCATCTCAAGAAAATCAAAGTGATTTATATGATTTATACTCTGCAGCTCAAGAAATCTGGATCGATTTAGAAACTAAATCAAATGAATCCCAAGATGACGATAGATCAGGTGAAATTATAGAAAAGCTTCAATCTTTTAAAAAACCACTACTTCCAATAATATCAAAGAAAAAACCTAATCAATTAACTGAAAATATCAAATTAATTGGTGAAGTTAATGTAAGTGCATTCCAAGGTAAAAATTTAACTAATTTAGATCTGAGAAATTTAGTTATGAGCTATTTGTCTTTAAAAGATACTGATTTTTCAAACTCATTACTAAACCATACAGATCTAAGTAAAAATTTATTGAGAGAAGCTAATTTTACAAACTCTGATTTAAGAAATTCTAATCTATCACAATCAGATTTAGCAGGAGCAGATTTAAGAGGTGTTAAGTTAGAAGGAGCCAATTTAGAAGGAGTCAATTTAGAAGGAGCCAACTTAGAAGGTGTTGATCTAAGTAACACTAAGTTAGAACTTACAAGACTAGTAGATTTAATAGCTCCACCCAAAAACATTCCAGAAGGATATCAAGTTATTGAAAGAGAAGTAGATGGTAAAAAACTTTATACAATAGTAGGCCCGTATCTTGTTTTAAAAGGAGCCAATTTAAGCGGAGCCAATTTAGAAGGAGTCAATTTAGAAGGATCCAATTTAAGCGGAGCCAATTTAAGCGGAGCCAAGTTAGAAGGAGCCATTTTAGAAAGATGCAACCTAAAAGGAGCCAATTTAAGCGGAGCCAATTTAGAAGGAGCCAGGTTTTACAGAGCCAACTTAGAAGGAGCCATCTTAAAAGGAGCCATTTTAGAAAGAGCCAGGTTACACAGAGCGGATTTAAGCGAAGCCAAGTTAGAAGGAGCCATTTTAGAAAGAGCCAGGTTATACAGAGCTAATTTAAGCGGAGCCAATTTAAGCGGAGCCAAGTTAGAAGGAGCCATTTTAGAAGGAGCCAAGTTAGAAGGAGCCATTTTAGAAGGAGCCGATTTAAAAGGAGTAGATTTAACAGGAGCCAACTTAGAAGGTGTTGATCTAACTAACACTAAGTTAGAACATACAAGACTAGTAAATTTTATAGGTAGACCCAAAAACGTTCCAGAAGTCTACTGGGGGGGGAGGCGAAGAATTAACGGAATATTTTATTACACCATAATAGGTCCAAACTTAAATTTAGAAGGAGCAGATTTAAAAGGAGCCGATTTAAAAGGAGTAGATTTAACAGGAGCCAAATTTTACGGAGCCAATTTAGCAGGAGCTAATTTAAGCGGAGCTATTTTAGATGATAAGACGAAATTAACTAATTTAACAGGAGCACCTGCTGAAGACAATCTTCCAGATGGCTATAAAATCACCGAAAATAAAGAAGGAGGAGGAACTTTATACTCCATTGTAAAATCAGAAGATTAAGCCGTATCAAAGCTGGTCTAAGTACTGCGGGTAAAGTGGTAATTATAAACTAAAAAAGCCAAGACTTTATGTCTTGGCTTTTAAGATATATCTTAGTAAATATAAGAACTTATTTATTCATCAGCTCCAACTTCTTTTTTAAGAGCCGACAAGCTACCTTGAATAAAAGCAATGTCTTTTGCAAGTTCCAACTTAGCTTCATTAAAGCAAGCATTCATTAAAGCTTGAGGATTAAAATCATATTGACTTGAAAGTTCCTCTAAAGCTTTCATATCTGAAACTTCTGTTAAAGCTTGGATTACTTCTGGTTTATCTGCAAAAAGTTCCAAAATCACTAGTTTAAACTTACTCATTGCAAGTTTTTCAAGGGTATCTGTTACTTTATCTTTTACATCCTCACCCATTTCATCTACACCTAATTCTTGAAATAGATTTTGATAAATTTCTTTCAATAAAGGAGTTAAATTTGTATTTTCTTGATTCATATATTAAAGGTTAAATTATTATAGTTATATTTATTATAGCTTAAAAAAATAATTTTTTTAAACTGGAATAGGTTGAGAAGAATTTTGATCATCGCCCCCAAATAGAGTTTTCTTAGCTTGCATAATTCCACCAAGTGCAACAGCAGCTGGCAAGGCAGCCGCACCAGCTCCCAGCATTGCTGTACAACCAAACGTAGGCAACATAGTCTTAATAAATTTACTTTTCATAAAAGGAATTAAAACGTTTTCACTGACAATTTTACCCGGAATACTTTTAGCATACTTAATTTCCATCATTTCATCTGAAAGTAAATCTTGTGTTTCCGAAAAAGCATGTCCAATAACAGTTTCAAAATCTCCATTTGGATTATAAGTAATCTTAGACATTAACGATTTTCTTAAATCGCTACCAATCATTGCAGATGGTCTTTTTTTACCCCAGATTAATTTATTCTTTTTATACTTATCAGCCCCAAAACTAGAGAGTTTAGAAAGTATTCCACCAGCGATCCCACCAGCAACACCTCCTGTTCCAAGTAAACCAAGTGCTGAAGTTGTTCCAATAATACCAGTAGAAGCTGCATAAGCCGAATTTGCTGCCCCCCAAATACCAGTAGCCGCAGCCACACCTCCACCAGTAGCGGCAGCTACACCAATACTTGCTAAAGCTGGCAAACTAGCAAAAGCTGCTCCGGCAAACATAGTTCTTTGAATCCATTTGTTTTTGAAAAACATTTTCGTGTATTTTAACGCAAAATTATCTTTCATCATCTCTTCTTTTCTTTGATAAACTTCAGTTCTAGCAGCAATGATCTCATCCATCAGTTCATTTCTAAAATTATTAAAATTTTTCGGTTCACTTAAATCTAAATCGGCATACTTTTTTGCAAGTTTATGTCGAATCTGATTTTGCTTAGCTTCTAAATAACTTATTAAGTGATTTTGTTCTTCTTTCTTTGAACCTTCAAATAAAAAAGTTGTAAATTTATTTCCTTTTTTTAAAAATTTATCCAAGTGCCCCTGCACATCGTCTGTTTCAGCCTCTTCATCATATGGCACCACAACACTTAAATAATAATCTTGAATTTTTTTTGAAAGCTCTTCTTTTGCCTCTTTTTCATCTGGCTTTATATTAAATTTTTTACATATCAAAGCATAAGCTGCCTTATCCTTAGTTTCAGTAGCACTAGATAACGCATTAATACTGTCAGAAACTTTCTTTAAAAAATTATTTTTATTTACAGTATAACTATCCTTTGATTCAAATTTGTAATTAATTACATTTTTAAATTCTTGACTTTGTCGAATTGCATCAACTTGATCATCTAAAAAACCTTTTAAATTAGGATTTGATGCCAAGCTTAATTTGCCATTAGCAAAGTCACTTACTAAATCAGCATATTCTTCACTTTGAAGGTTTATTACATCAGCCTTTTCTACACTTAAATCATTTTTAACATTGATGTCATATAAAACTCCATCTTCCACAATGTATCTCTCTCTTCTTTCCTCAAGAGTCATGATTTCACTTGAATTAAACCTAATAACCCCGTTATTACTATTGAAATCATCTTTCATATCTAACAAAATCGCCATTTTTTCAATCACCGCTTGAGTTTCAGTATCAGTAATTTTAAATTTACTAAACAATTTTTCAAACTCTTCCGATCTTGTTAAGCTGTAAGTTTTACCATTATGGTCGAATTCAGTTTTACCTATTAAAAAGTCACCTTGAAGAAAAGTTTTTAAATCATCATTATTTATGGCATTAACTTTATCATTGAAGTCTTTCTTGATATCTTCGATATGCTCAGTAATAGCTTTTGCAATATCTGCAGCCACAAAATTAAACAATCTTTTTTTTGCAGCTTCAGATGCATCACCTTCAAAGTTTTCTTTAGCAAAACCACTTAATATTCCAACAAGATTTGTAAAAGGCGAGTCAGCACCACTTAATTTTTCATATTCATCTTGACCATCCCCTAAACTTGATGTTTTAGACTTTACAGTTCTCATACCTCTTTCCATCTTTTCATTATCTGTGGTTCTCAAAACTGATTCCTTATCTCTATTTGTTTTTGTGCTTAGATACGAAAGCATTTTATCTACTTTACCAATAAGCTCTGGAGAATCAGTTAAATCAGTTTTAACAGCTCCAATTGTTTGCTGTTTTAAGCTTTTCTCCTGCTCTGCAGATAGCATTGATCCTAATTGTGCATTTTTAACCATAATAATTAATTTAAATATTTTTTAATGTTCGGGAATTCATTTACTAATGATTCCATTGTAACCCCGCTTTGGGTAGCTCGGCTAGAAACTTGGGATGCCAAAAGGGGATCATCTTTTATAATCAAAGGAATGATTTTTGTAATCACTTCTTCAAAAGTTTCTTGATCTTCAATTTTCAAGCTATCTAGGATAGCAAAAAACACATCAAATTTATCCTTAAACAAATCCAAAATCAGCACAAATTCTTCCGAATCATCGGCTTTTGAAATCATATACAAAATCTCAGCCAATTCTACCACCGAAATTTTTTGGGCTTCAAATTGCTTCTGAACTTCTGAAATCAAAAACTGTTGCATTTCAACTCTAGACTTCATTGTATGGGTTAAATTCCTTTAATTATAACATTTTTAGTAAAAATTTGCAATTATTTCTCTTTATTAATCCTATATTCTAAATTTTAAGATTTTTACAAAGTTATTTTATCACAAATTTCTAAATTTAATGTTATCTTTAATTATATCAGAAACTTTAAAAAAGTCAAATGTATAATCTTGAATTAATCTCTAAATCAAGTAAATTAGCTTCTTAACTTAATTTTAAATTTATTTCATGAAACACTTATCAAAGGATCAACATACTATCGAACAAGCAAAAATATTAGGGATACCAGTACCGAGTCAAGAAGAAATTGATGCAAAAAGCTATTATCAATTTGATTCATTTATCAAAAAAACACGTCATGAAATTTTTTTATATTTAGATAGAAAACCTTTTTTATATGAAAAGTACTTTAATACTAAATTTACAATAGCTATGTTTTTAGCTTCAGTTAAAACCCAAGCATTTGCCAGAGGTCAAGATAATGATATTGATAATTACAGTCATTTGCTATTTGATGAGATGTCTCCTTTTAATTTCCTAGATTATTTTAGTGAGTTTAATGACTTTATTCCATTGATTGCTCCATATCCTGATAGATTATATGATTCATTACAAAGAGCTGTAACTCAAACCGCTGAGTTTTTAGAAATTCTTGAAATCTTTGAAGGCAAAAATAGCCAAGAAGAATTAGAGCTTAGCCAAGAAGAATTAGAGCTTAGTCAAGAAGAACAAGCTGATATACTATCCAAGTCTGAAGTAAATAGCGATCCTAGTTTATTTCCTCAAGAAAATTTAAGTTATTTTCGCAAGGTTTTTTCATTAGCTTTTATAGCAACTATTTTTAAGTTTGGCTCTGATAAAAAAGAAATTTAAGTTCAAATTCAATATAATTTAGACTATACTTATTTAGAATTTAATCACTTTAAGGATGTACGAAAATATTAAAAAGCAAGATCCTTTACTTCATGAAGCCTTGATTTTGGAAGACCAAAGACAAAAAGACCAAATTCGATTGATTCCATCTGAAAATTACACTTCAAAAGCTGTATTAGAAGCTTCAGGATCAATTCTTACCAACAAATATTCCGAAGGATATCCAGGCAAAAGATACTACGAAGGTCAAAAGCACATCGATACTATTGAAACTTTGGCCTGCCAAAGAGCCTGCGAACTTTTCAACGTCGATCACTCAAACGTTCAACCTTATTCTGGAAGCCCAGCTAATTTAGCCGCCTACTTTGCATTGTTAGAGCCAGGCGACACCGTAATGGGATTAAGCTTATCCGAAGGGGGACACCTAACTCATGGTTATAAATTAAATTTTTCAGCTAAATTCTTTAACTCAGTAAGTTATCAAGTCGATCCAAAAACCGAAATGATAGACTACGACCAAATCAAAGCATTAGCTCTAAAACACAAACCAAAACTAATTATTGCAGGATACACAGCTTATCCTCGCCAAATAGATTTTAAAATTTTCCGAGAAATCGCTGACTTGGTTGGAGCCTATTTGCTAGCCGATATCTCACACATTAATGCCTTAGTAATCTCTGGCGATCACCCTGATCCAGCCCCATACGCCGATGTTATTACCACAACCACTCACAAAGCCCTAAGAGGACCAAGAGGGGGATTAATCATGTGTAAAAAAGAGCATAAAAAAGCTATCGACAAAGCCATAATGCCAGGACTCCAAGGAGGCCCACACAACCACATTACCTTAGCCAAAGCCATTGCATTCCAAGAAGCTTTAGCACCAGATTTTAAAAGTTATGCAAATCAAATTGCCAAAAATGCAAAAGCCCTAAGTCTAAGATTACTTGAAAAAGATTTTGCTTTAGTCACTGGCGGAACCGACACGCATTTAATGATTCTAAACTCTCAAAAATCTCACAATCTTGGAGGAAAAGATTTTGCCAAAGCTTTATACAAAGCCGGACTTGTTTGTAACTACAATACAGTTCCATTTGACCCAAACCCACCCATGAACCCATCTGGAATCCGAATCGGAACTCCTGCTATCACAACTCTTGGAATGAAAGAACAAGATATGAATTTTATTGCAGAAGTTATCGACCTAGTAGCCAAAAATCCAAACAACCTCGAACTCCTAGAAAAAACTCGCTTAGAAGTCTTAGACTTTATGCAAGGCTTCCAAAGCTTTTTTGCAATATAAATCCAGCCGAAAAATACTTTACAACTTTTTAGCAAATACCAAAAAAGCCTCTAACTTTCGCTAGGGGCTTTTAATAAATTACTATTTATTCAGTTTCTTTAGACTGACTTTCTGATAATTTTTCTTGTAAATCAAAGGCACTTAAAGTCACACTAAGTTCAATAAACTGGCCATCTCTCATCACCTGAAGTTTAACTTCTTGATCTAATTTTTTAGTTTTAATCAAATCTAACAAAGAAGTGTCCTTATCTATTTCATCCTGATCGACTTTCGTAATGATATCTCCAGATTTTAATCCAGCTTCAAAAGCCGGAGAGCCTTTAATCACTGCTGGAACTCCAGCTTGCAAATCATTTAGTAAATAGGCTCCATAATCAACCGGTAAATCAAATTTCTTAGCTAAAAGGGGATTAATTTCATTATATCTAACACCTAAAAGTGGTCTTACGATTTTTCCATACTCTTTTACACTTTCAACTACACTTTTTGCTTCATCAATTGGAATCGCAAATCCAATCCCATTAGCCATTTGGGCTATTGCAGTATTGATACCCACAACCTCTCCGGCTAAATTCACCAGTGGTCCACCTGAATTCCCAGGATTGATCGAGGCATCGGTTTGCAGTAAATTCGAAAGCTTAGCTACGGTTCCATTTCCACCAGAAGCCGTAATTTCACGATTTTTTCCGCTTATAATCCCAAGTGTCGATGTGTTTTCAAATTCACTTAAAGCATTTCCAATTGCAATCACTCTAGAACCAAGACTTAAATCTTTGGAGTTCCCAAGTTTAACTTCCTTTAAATTATCTGGTTTTTGAGTTTTTTCTTCATCTACATAAAGTTGTAAAACAGCTAAATCATTTAACGGATCTACACTTAAAACATCTGCATAAAGTGAATCTCCATTATTTAAAAAGACTTCATAAATTCCATCTTGTAAACTAACCACATGTTTATTAGTTAACACCAATCCATCTTTCGAGATCACAAATCCTGTTCCACCTCCAACTTTTTGAGTTTTAGTTTCAGTATCTTGAGATGGATTTTGCATGCTTGGAGACTCAATACCTTCAAATCCAAATTGTCTTAAAATATCATTAAATCTATCAATTCCCATTCCGTTATTTAGACGAATCTCACTTAAAGCCACAATACTCACCACACTATCAGAAACTTCACTAATAGCATTTATAACAGCCGAATTTTCGTCAAAAGACACAGTTCGAACCTCTTGTAATTCTAAATTTTTTGAAAATTCCTGCATAAAATAGTAGCTTCCAGCAAAACCTGAACCTAAACCAATCAGCAAAACTAAAATGAGATTTAAAAGATAAGTTTTTCTATTCATAAGTTTATTTTAAATTCATATTTTAATTATATTCCCATTCTAAAATTCTTCAAGTTATTAAAAATTGTAAAAAGGTTGACAAAATAAAATAACATTGATAGTTTAAAAAAAATCTAAGCAAAAAAATGCAAAAATTACAAAAATTACAAAATACTATTAATGGTATCACAAATCCAAACCTTGATTGTATTAAATTAAAAGAACAGTATGACTTCATTAATAGTGAAGTAGAATCAATTCTTAACAGCATAGACAATCATGAAAATATTGATGAGGATCAATATTCCAAGCTCGATCAAGAATATAAAAGCTTGCTTGGACTTCTTAATTCTATTGAAATTTTAGAACCTAAAATAAACAACCTTACTCAAGAAATTAATCAAATATCATCTAATATTGAAACAAAAAAGATTAACATTCTTCGTATTATTTACCAAATTGAAGAATCCTTATATAATCTATTGTTAGATAAATATGAATATTTTGTATTTGAAGATGAAGATAATATAACGCAAAGTTTGATTGAGGATTTCTTATCGCATATAAATCAATATATAAATCTGAATAAAAAGTTTGAATACATTCAAAAACGAATTCCTCAACTTCAAAAAAAGATAAATCAGTTTGAAAAGGCTGAAATCAGATATAAGTCCTTGAAAGAAGATCTAAACAATATAATTAATTCAATTACTGATACTCCTCAAATTAATTCCTTAGGTGAGGAATACGAGATTAACTTTCAAGAAATGATCTCTAAAATTATCGAAGAACAAAATAAAAAACAAATTCTAAAATCAAGTAAGGATATAATTTCAAACAAAATTAAACCTGAAAATAACCTAAATCATAAATTAAGAAAAAATCTAAAATTTACTTTTATAAAATGTATTTTAGTTTCTCTTACAGGTTTAGCATATCTTTACTCCAATCAGTATTTTAATAATTCTCAAAAAGATAAATCCCCTGAAATAACCAAACAAGGTGGAAACATTCAAGAGAAAGAAATACTACACACAATTACAAAATTTTTCCCTGGGAACCCACGAGATTATTCTCTTGTAGATATGGGGAATACAACTACAAATCAAGAGCAAGTTGATTTAAATCGTAAACTTTATAGTATATTTATAGTTAATGAAGGATACGTAAATGTACCATGTACTAAAGTTGATATGAGTAAAGTTAAAACCACAACACAGATAGGTTTAATCCCAGGAGTAACTACGGCTACTGAGGGGATTTGTAATGAAATAAATAGTTCTGCAAAAATAGTTTATATAGATAATCAAAACAATAAAAGAATTTCTCCTAGAGTTTGTATTCTAGAAGATAATGGTAATGTTAAAAAAGAAACTTTTTTTGAATCATATACAAATCCATTATATGACGATTATGATTATAAGATGATTCGTAAAACTCCTGAAGGCAACTTAGTTGCTGATTCAATACCACTAAAAGAGACTATACTCAGTAGTGCTAATAACGTAGATGAAAAAAGTGTAATTATTAAAAGTTCTAATTCTAATTTTATAAATGTTGTTCGATCTATGAGTTCTCCAAAAGACATGATGGATATTCCAGAGTTTCAAAAGATATTAGAATTAATCTTTAAAAAGGAGGATGAATATAAAGTTTATATTGCAAATTTACCATATAACCCCGATAATTATTTACTTACAGGTAATTATAAAAAAGGAAGTATAACAACTTTAACATTTAGATTCATAAACAATAATACATTGATTCTAACAGCTTCTAAGACAATATAAAAATTACTTAATTCCCTCTAACCTTTTAGAGGGATTTTTTATTAGGGTTGACAAAAGACAAAAAAGGAATATTATAAATGAAATCTTAAATTTTAAATTTTAAATATGAAAATTTTAGAAGAGTTAGAAACTTATCTTGGTAAAATAAATCAAGAACCTTTAAATCAGGAAAAGGAAAACTTAGAAATAGAAATAAATTTTCTAGTTGAAGAAGTTAATCGTTTACAGAAGCAAATTATTGAAAGTAATTCTTTAGATTCTTTAAACGAATCAAGCCTTGAAGAAGACTTGAATCAAATAGTTTCAAAGATTCAAAATCTATTGTCTATTAACACGCATATCTCACAGCTTCATGATCAAGTGATCACTCTTGAGAAAAGCTCAAGCCAAAAACAGGCTAAAATATTTCAAATTCAGGTTGATATTGAAGAAATCATTCAACAAGAATCAGAAAACTACATAGAATTTCAACTTACAGATGAGATTGAATGCTACACTCAATACGTTAATCAATTTAAAAGCCATCTAGATTCAATAGGTTCGACAAAAATTTTAAATAAAATTAATGGAAGAATTCAAACAATGCAAAAAACAGCAGAACGGTTAAAAAAAACTAATAAACAACTAAATTCTGCCATGGCAAAGCTTGAGAATTTTAAGGAGCAAATTACTCAAGCAGGATTTAACATTAGTTCACATAATATAGAGACTTCAAATATCTATATCTTGGATGTTGACACTCAAGAAATTTCTCATTCCTTTAAAGAACTTCATGCTAAAAATCTAGATAAAATTCAAAAAGAACAAGAAGAAAAATTACAACAAGAGCAAAAAGACTTTGAGCAAAAAGTCTCTGATATTAAAACTAATTTAAAGTTAAATGTTCTTTATTTAAAACTACCAATTTTATTGTTAGCTGTATTTTCACATTTTGCATTAAAAGACTATGATCAAGCTCAAGATAAAGATCAACAAGTTAAATCTGTGAATCTTTTAAATAAAAGATTAACAGATTATATCAACTCAGACTTAGATAAGTCAGAAAAAGAATTAATATATTTCCAAAGAATATTAATTGATTCACTTGAACCAGTAGTATCAACTAAATCTTTGGTAACTCTTTATTCATTTAAAGGTGAAACAAAAAATCACTACGTTTTATTCACTGATGAAGTTAATACGCAAACTTTTTCTATAGATTATCTAAATGACTTAGACCTTAAGGATGCAGTTGATAGTGTGTTTGGTCCTCATAACAGTTTAGATTTAGTAAAGTGTCCACCTCTTGGAGAGGAGGTTTTAGACTGTCGATATTTTTACGGATATTATTAAAATTCACTAAATTTACAGCCTAAAGTCATCAGTTTGACATATGTACT
Organism: bacterium; assembly: GCA_002718715.1. GTDB lineage: Bacteria > Patescibacteriota > Gracilibacteria > UBA1369. Next base: position 5,816 of record PBFJ01000014.1, on the reverse strand, counting down.
ATCTCTGCTAAGGTGATTGAAAGTTAATTTTTATAAAATGCAAATCTTTCAAGAATTGAATCAATTTCTAGATCAAATAAATCAAGAGCCTTTAAATCAGGAAAAGGAAAACTTACAAAGAGAAATAAATTTTCTAATTGAAAAAGTTAATATTTTACAGAATCAAATTATTGAAAATCAATCCTTAGAACCCTTAGAAGAATCAAATTTAGAACAAGAATTTCAAGATCTTGTAGATACTATCCATAAAATGTATTTAGTACATCTAGAGTTATCAAAATTACAGGAAGATATAAGATCGTTGGAGATTATTTGTACTGAAAGACAAACTCAATTATTTGAGATTTTATTTCAAATTGAAAGAATTATAACATTAGAATTTAATAACTATAAAGAATTTGAACCAAGTTCAAATCTTGCAAGTTATAATCAATACGTAGAAGAACTTCAATTATATTTAAAACACCAAGTCTCAGGTAGGTTATTTACAAAAGTTGAAAGTAGAATTAAGACTATGTTTAGAAAGGCACGACAATTTGAAAATTCTAATAAGAAACTAGAACTTGCAAAATCAAATCTAGACAGTTTTCTAGATCAAATTAAAGATATGGATTTTATAATTGAAACCCAAACTCCAAATCAAGATTTTTCAATTGGTCAAATTACTCCTGTTTTAGAATTGGTTCATCAAGATAATTTACAAAAAATTAAAACTCAAGCCGAAGAAGAATCTAAACAAAAACAAATCGAGCTTCATGAAAAGTTACAAAAGTTAGCAGGTTACTCTAAACTGAGATTTTTATTATCAATTACACCACTCTTTTTTCTAGGAGTACATTATGTATCCCAACATGATTCCCAGAATGATTGCCAAAAAGATTCCGGGAAAGTTACTCAGAACCAAGAAAACACTTATCTCGAAAATAATATGCAAATAATCAATTCAGACGACGAAATGAGAGAATTTTCTCATTCTTTATTAAATTCTAAATTCCTTAAATTTTCAAGTCCTGAAGCTATTCAACTTTATAAGTATTCAGGACAAACAAGGCAGCACTTTATACTGTTTTTAAGTCCAACTGAATACAGATATTTCCATTTGTACAACGAAGGTATTAACTCTATTAAAAGTTCCGTTCAAAGAGTGTTTGGACCGCATAAACATGTATTCTTAAATCAATATTCTTTTCAGCCAAATCATGAACTTACAGGAGGAAAGTATTCCACAGTACTTCAAGAGTCAGCCTTAGTATATAAACTCTACTAATTGATTAGTGGCTAACAAATCCAGCTTTACTTCTTTTTTTGAGCATATATAGATTTTTCTGTGACAACAAAGTCCATTTGAATATCATGTTTTTCAGGATAAATATCAGAAGTTAAAAATTCTTCATAGCAGACTCCAATCTTAGCGCCTAAGAATCCATCTAAAAATTTGTCATAATAACCTCTCCCAAATCCAAGGCGATAGCCATTTTCATCAAAACAAACTCCTGGAACAATGATTGCATTTATAGCACCACGACTTGATTGAAAACAAGAGTCTTTTGGTTCCATAATTTTAAAGCTTCCTTTTTTTAAATCTTTTTCTAAATTTTCTATTTTAAAAACTTCCAATTCTTCGTGTTTGACTTTAGGGAAATACAATTCTTTAGAATTTAAAATCCAATTATTAGTTTCTTTTATATCAACTTCTCTTACAAGAGGACTATAGGACATTACATATTCAAAATTCAAAAAAGCTATCAAAGATTGTAAATTTTGATTTATGTTATTTAAATCCGAAAGTGAAGGTTTAAAATATTCACGTTTTAACTTAAAAATTTCTCTTAATCTATTTTTCATATTACAAAGAATTTAAAACATTAATAACATCTTGAGCAAAAATTTTAGTATCTACTTTTGAAAACTTATGAATTACTGTACCTTTTTCATCTATTAAAAAAGCAATTCTAGCAGTAAATGGACCTTTTAAGGCTCCATAACTTTTTATAACTTCTTTTTGAGTATCGGCAAGCAAATCAAATTCAAGCTCATGTTTTTCTTGAAATTTTTTATGCGATTCCACAGAGTCTTTTGAGATACCAAAAATCTTTAAATTTAAATCATTTAAATCAACCATATTATCCTGAAGACTACAAGCTTGTTTTGTACATCCTGAAGTCATATCTTTTGGATAAAAATAAATTAAGATCTTTTGACCAATAAAGTCACTCAATTTAATTTCGATCCCATCTTGATTTTCTAAAGTAAAATCAATCGCTTTTTCATTAATTTCAACCATATAAATATTTATTACAATTCAATTATACTAACTTTTAATTCAAAACAAAATATGTTATAATTAAAGGAATATTCAAAACTATGAACATCAAAACCAGAATACTTTTATATACCAATAGTCTGATTTTACTTTCGTGTAGTATATTAGGACCTATCTATGCCATTTATTTAAATGAAATTGGAGCCAACTTATTTGAAGCTTCCATGGCTATGGGTATTTTTGCTATTGTTGCCGGTATTACAACCTATATTTTTGGAAAGTTTTCTGATTCTCATGATCCAAAAAAAATAATAATTTTAGGATATTTTTTAATGGGAGTAGCCTTTTTATTATATAATTTCACCTCATCTTTATATGGGATCTATTGCTTACAAATCTTAATGGGCCTAGGCGAAGCTATTTATTCACCCGCTTTTGATAAAACTTACACTGAAAGCATGCCCAAAGACAAAATTGGATCAACTTGGGGACTCTGGGAACTTTCAAATTATTTCGCACAAGCCATAGGAGCACTGATTGGAGGATTAATCTCAGAGTATCTAGGCTTTAATGCAATTTTTATTACAATTTCGACCATGTGTTTTATAAGTTGTATTTGGGTTTATTCTTCAAAAGAATTAGCATTGGAAAGAACATCATAGTTGTAATTTCCATTTAAGAACTTTTTCATGATTAAATAGTCATCATAATTAAAGTTATATTCAAAGCTTGTATTCAAGCAGTCATCTAAATCGCTTTGATTTTCAACCTTTTTCAAATAACACCAATTATGAATTAAGTGAGAAACATTCCCTTCTTTTAAAAGAACCATCCCATCAAAAGGCCATTTTTGGATTTCATATTTTTTAAAAGCTTTTAATAGTCTTTTATTATGTTCTTGAATTTTTTCTTTGCCTATACAAGCGCCCTTACATTTTTCTAGATTATAATTAAAACAGCTATCTTTTGCCTTTTCAATTCCAAGTAATTTATGGCACAAATCAAAATCCTTAGCTAATCTTAGCAATAATTTATTAAAATCTTTTTTAGTTCTAAATAAACCTAAATAACTCTTATTTGGATCAATAAAATCAAATTCTTTAACTTCTACGCTAAAAATCCCATTTTTACACTTGCTCAGCTCAGCTTTATAAAGTTGTTTATAATCTCTTAGTCTTTTATTTAAAAGGGGTTTGTGCTGCCTTATCATCGAAGCTTCTAACATTAAGGCTGAAAACTCACCCGGAGTTTCAATTGCCGAAATATCTTCAACTTGCTTCAAAATCTGCATATCTTTTTTAGATTTCAAGCCTCCTGTAAAATGTTGCATTACACGTTCTTTGATATTTGTACTTTTTCCAATATATAAAGGAAACCCGTTTTTAGAAGAGCTCATAACATAAACTCCACAACCTTGAGGAAGATTTTCGATCATAGCTTTTTCAACATTTAATGGAGTCCTAATAAAGTCTAATTGTTGTGCAATAGCCTTAAACAAATAATCAGTTTCAAAATTTTCATGGAGATAATCCCAAAACTGCACAAGCGCCAAGCAATCCGCTTCAGCTCTATGTCGAATATCAATCTTTAAATTACACCTTTCGATTACACTATCTAGGTTATGTCTTTTATGCTCAGGAAACAAATTTCTAGATAACTTTACAGTACAAAGTTTACTAGCGTTAAAACTTATCCCAACTCTTTCAAATTCAGCTTTTAAAAAGTTATAATCAAACCTTACATTATGAGCCACAAAAATACATCCATCCAATATATTATATAAATCTTCAGCAATATCCTTAAAAACAGGCTTTCCTTCAACCATTTCAGGTTTAATACCAGTGAAATTTTGAATAAAGCTCGGAATATACCTCTGAGGGTTAACTAAACTTTCATAACTTGAAATTAGTTGATTATTTTCAACTATTTTTACACTTACATCTATAACTTTGTCTTTTTTTGAATTCGGTCCTGTAGTTTCAATATCTACAAAGGCAAATCTTTTTTCGTTAAAATTCATATAATCTTTACTATTGCCAGCAAAGTATCATATTTTCTTAGTTTTATCAAGTTTAGAAAGCTTTTTGTGGTGCGCCAGAGAGGACTTGAACCTCCACCCCAAACAGTTAGGACTAGCCCCTCAAGCTAGCGCGTCTACCATTCCGCCACTGGCGCATCTACTTAACAAATTTAACACCAAAACACTAAAATACCAAATCTTTAAAAGTTAAAACAAAAACACTTATTTATTTGACATATAAAATTCACCAATATAGAATTGCAACTAAGTTGCATTTTAACCAAAATTTATGAGAATAGTATTTCTAGGAAAAGGCGGAAGCGGAAAAACAACCACCACTGCAGCATTTGTAAAACACTTAGCTAAAAAAATTCATGTTTTAGCCATTGATGCAGACGTAAATGTTCATTTAAAGCAAGCCTTAAACCTAAAAGGAGATCAAAAACTCCTAGGTGAGAACTACAGAGAAATATCTAAATATGTTAGCGGTGAAAGAAAAATGGATACCGAGTTTATAGGAACAACTCCACCAAATTTAAAATCCAAATTCATTAGACCAACTAAAGACGATGAATTCATTAAAGAATTTGCAATCCAAAAAGATAATATTTCACTACTTACAGTAGGTTCTTATGAACAAGAAGATATTGGGACAACCTGCTACCACGGAAAATTAATGGGCTTAGAAACAGTAGCTCATCACCTTTTAGATGATAAAACTGACTGGGTAGTAACTGATGCCACTGCAGGTGTAGACATTGGAACATCTTTATTTTTTGCTTATGATTTAAACATTTTTGTAGTCGAACCAACATTAAAAAGTGTAAATGTATTTAAAGACTTTTTAAAGTTTTCAAATGACAATGGACTTAACACAAAATGTATTATCAATAAATACGATACTGAAGATGAAGAATTTATTAATAAACACATTCCTTCTAATCTAATTATAGGAAAACTACCTTCTTCAAAAAATATCAAAAGGTTTGAACAAGGAAATATTGAGGCTTTTGAAGACTATGTTCAAGAATGCAATCAAGTTTTTAAGGAGATAGAGGAAGAATCGAAAAAACATTCTAGAGACTGGGATAAATACCTTGAAAACTTAAAAACACTCCACAAGAAAAATAGTATCACTTGGTACAATAACTATTATTCAAAAAAACTCGAAACTCAAATTGACGAAGAGTTTACTTATAATTTAATAACCTAATTCACAATGAATTTTGAAAGATATTCAGAAAAACAGAAAATTCAAAAACCTTTAGTACTCCTGGTAACTGGAGTTCTAGGAAGTGGTAAAACCACCTTTTTAGTAAACTTACTAAACTGGCTAAAGAACAACGATCACAATCTTCCACCTGTAATAGTTAATGATAGAGGTACTCAATCAAACTTAGATTACTCTAGAGTTAATCAAATTGAGGGCGTTGATGCAGTTGATCTACATGGTCAGTGTATTGGATGCGGAGGAAGAGATGAATTTGTAGATATTATAAAAAACACAAGACAAGAACTTATTATTGTTGAACC